>JANNHP010000349.1:0-34025 GCA_031404455.1 Planctomycetia bacterium
CTTGCCGTTGGAGAGCCGGACGCGGGCGATCTTGCGGAGCGCCGAGTTCGGCTTCTTCGGAGTCATCGTCTTGACCTGGGTGCAGACTCCCCGCTTGAAGGGGCAACTCTCCAGCACCGGGCTCTTGGACTTGCGGGCGACCCTGCGGCGGCCCTTGCGCACCAGTTGGTTCATCGTCGGCATGAGTTCGTTTTTCCGGTCTCCGTCGGTAGCAAACCCAGACTTCTACTCCGGGACTGGTCCCGGAGCGCACTTCCTTCCGAGGCCCTACGCGGACTCGGCCCTGGTCGTCCCGGCGCTGCCCTTGCCTTCGGCCGCGAGGAGGTCGTCGAGGGGGATGTTCTTCTTCAGCTCAAGCGACCGGTAGTACTTGTACCCGGTCCCGACGGGCACCATGTGCCCGACGATCACGTTCTCCTTGAGTCCGACGAGCGTGTCGCGCTTGCCGGCGAGCGCTGCTTCCGTCAGCACCTTCGTGGTCTCCTGGAAGCTCGCCGCGGAGATGAACGAGTCGCTCTGCAGCGCGGCCTTCGTGATGCCCAGCAGCATCGTCTTGCCCTTGGCGGGCTTCTTGTCGTCCTCGATGAGCTTCTTGTTCACCGAACGGAAGCGGAACTTGTCGACCACGATCCCGGGCAGGAGGTCGGAGGCGCCGGGGTCGTCCACCTGCAGCTTGCGCAGCATCTGCGCGATGATGATCTCGATGTGCTTGTCGTCGATCGTGACGCCCTGGCTCCGGTAGACGTTCTGCACTTCGCGGAGCAGGTAGTTCTGAAGAGCCTCCTCGCCCGAGATGCGGAGGATGTCGTGCGGGACCAGCGGTCCCTCGACGAGCGGCTCGCCCGCGCGCACCCGGTCGCCGCGGTGCACTCGCAGGTGCTTGCCGTGCGGCACGATGTGCTCGCGCTGGATGCCCGACTCGTTCACGACGACCAGAGTGCGGCGACCGCGCCGCTTCTCGCCGAGCTCGACGATGCCGTCGATCTCCGAGATGACCGCGGGGTCCTTGGGCTTGCGCGCCTCGAAGAGCTCGCTGACGCGCGGCAGGCCGCCGGTGATGTCCTGCGTGCCCGAGATCTCGCGCGGCGTCTTGGCGACGAGCGTTCCTGGCGTGATCTTCTGGCCCTCGCGCACCTCGATGTGCGCCTTCTCCGGGATGGGATAGAACGAGAGCGGGTTGCCGTTGTCGTCCTCGATGATGACCTGCGGGTGCAGGTCGCCCTTGTGCTCGATGATGACGACGCGGCGCACGCCCGACATCGGGTCGACTTCCTCCTTCATCGTCTTGCCCGAGACGATGTCCTCGTAGCGCACCATGCCGGCGCGCTCGCTGAGGATGGGAATGTGGTGAGGGTCCCACCGGCAGAGCACACCCTTCTTGGCGACCTTGTCGCCCTCCTTGAAGGCCAGCGCCGCGCCCGCGGGGATCGCGTGGCGCTCGATCTCGCGCTCCTTCGCGTCGAGGATCAGCATCTCGCCGTTGCGGTTGAGCACGACGCTCTGGCCGGATTCGTTCTCGACGACCTTCAGGTTGTGGAACCGGACGGTGCCGCCGTACTTGCACTTGATCTCGCTCTCCTCGACGGAGCGCGACGCCGTGCCGCCTACGTGGAACGTGCGCATCGTGAGCTGTGTGCCCGGCTCTCCGATCGACTGCGCCGCGATGATGCCCACGGCGAGGCCGAGCTCGACGAGCTTGCCACGCGACAGGTCCATGCCGTAGCAGAGGGCGCAGATGCCCATGGTGGAGTCGCAGGTCAGGGCGCTCCGCACGCGGATCTTCTCGTATCCGAGCGCCTCGATGCGCCGTCCGATCTCCAGCGTGATGAGCTGGTTCTCCTCGACGATCACCTCGTCGGTGATGACGTCGACGATCGTGTCTCGGGCGGCGCGGCCGCGAACGGCCTGCGCCAGAGTGACCTCGATCTTGTCGCCCTTGTAGACGACGGCCTTGGTGACGCCGTTGAGCGTGCCGCAGTCGTGCTTCGTGATGACCACGTTCTGCGCGACGTCCGCGAGTTTGCGCGTGAGGTAGCCGGAGTCCGCCGTCTTGAGCGCCGTGTCGGCGAGGCCCTTGCGCGCGCCGTGCGTCGAGCTGAAGTACTCGAGGACCTTCAGGCCTTCGCGGAAGTTCGCCTTGATCGGCGTCTCGATGATCTTGCCCGAGGGCTTGGCCATGAGGCCGCGCATGCCGGCGAGTTGGCGGATCTGTTCGATCGAGCCTCGCGCGCCGGACGTCGCCATGAGGTAGATGGGATTGAGGTACGGCTTGCCGCCGCGCGTGTCGTTCTTCAGCTCGATCATCATCTCCTCGCCCACCTGCTCGCGGGCGTGGGTCCAGCGGTCGATGATCTGGTTGTAGCGCTCGCCGCCGGTGATGAGGCCGGCGCGGAAGTTCCGCTCGACCTTCTCGACCTCCTTCTGGGCCGCGTCGTGGATGTCCTTCTTCTTGCTCGGCATCTTCATGTCGTCCTTGGCGAACGACAGTCCGGCGCGCGTCGCCGCCTTGAAGCCGAGCGACTTGATCGAGTCGAGCAGCTCGATCGTGGCTTCCTTGCCGAGGATCTTGTGGCAGTCCTGGATGACGTAGCCGATGAGGCCCTTGTTGAGGTCGAAGTTGTAGAAGGGCATCCCTGCCGGGAGCATGTCGTTGAAGATCACGCGTCCGACGGTCGTCTCGAAGAGCTTGCCGCCGTCCGTCAGCGGGCCGTCCTTCTCGCTCATCACCTTGCGGCCCGGGATGCGGACGCGGATGCGCGTGTGGGGACCGACCTTGTTGTGCGCGTAGGCGATGAACACCTCTTCGGTGTCGCTGAACGCCTTGACGTTCTTCGCCTCGGCTTCGGTGACGCGCGCCTTCGTCGTCAGGTACGCGATTCCGAGCACCATGTCCTGCGACGGCGTGATGATCGGGTTGCCGTGCGCCGGCGAGAACACGTTGTTCGTGCTCATCATCAGCGTGAACGCCTCGACCTGCGCCTCGAGCGAGAGCGGCAGGTGGACGGCCATCTGGTCGCCGTCGAAGTCGGCGTTGAAGCCCTGGCAGACGAGCGGGTGGAGCACGATCGCGTTGCCCTCGATCAGGATCGGCTCGAACGCCTGGATGCCCATCCGGTGCAGCGTCGGCGCTCGGTTGAGCAGCACGGGGTGGTCCTGGATGACCTCCTCGAGGATGTCCCAGACCTCCTCCTCGCGCCGCTCGAGCATCTTCTTCGCGCTCTTGATGGTGTCGGCGTGGCCGAGCTCCTTCAGGCGGCGGATGATGAACGGCTGGAAGAGCTCGAGCGCGATCTTCTTCGGGATGCCGCACTGGTGGAGCTTCAGCTCGGGTCCCACGACGATCACCGAGCGCGCCGAGTAGTCCACGCGCTTGCCGAGCAGGTTCTCGCGGAACCGGCCCTGCTTGCCCTTGATCATGTCCGTCAGCGACTTCAGCGGTCGGTTCGAGGACCCGAGCACGGGACGGCGGCAGCGGTTGTTGTCGAAGAGCGCGTCGACGCTCTGCTGCAGCATCCGGTTCTCGTTGCGGATGATGACTTCGGGCGCGTTGAGGTCGAGGAGTTTCTTCAGGCGGTTGTTGCGGTTGATGAGGCGGCGATAGAGGTCGTTGAGGTCGCTCGTCGCGAAGTTGCCGCTCTCGAGTAGGACGAGGGGCCGAAGGTCCGGCGGGATCACGGGGATCACGTCGATGACGAGCCACTCGGCGCTGTTGTCCGACGTGCGGATCGCGTCGACGAGCTTCAGGCGCTTGATGATCTCCTTGCGGCGCTGCTTCGACTTCGTCTCGTCGAGCTCGACGCGGAGTTCGTCGGCGACCTTGGCGAGGTCGAGCCGGCGGATCATCTTGCGGATCGCCTCGGCGCCCATGCCGGCGTCGAACTTGTCTCCGTACTTGCCGCGGCACTCGCGGAACTGGTCCTCGTTGAGGAGCTGACCGTCCTTCAGCGGCGTGTCGCCGGCGTCGATGACGACGTAGTCCTGGTAGTACACGACGCGCTCCAAGGCGCTCGTCTTCAGGCCGAGCAGCGTGCCGAGGCGCGACGGCATCGCCTTGAAGAACCAGATGTGGACGACGGGCGCCGCGAGGTTGATGTGGCCCATCCGCTTGCGCCGCACACGGCTGTGCGTCACCTTCACGCCGCAGCGGTCGCAGATGATGCCCTTGTGCTTGATGCCCTTGTACTTGCCGCAGAAGCACTCCCAGTCCCGTTCCGGACCGAAGATGCGCTCGCAGAAGAGACCGTCCTTCTCCGCACGGTACGTGCGGTAGTTGATGGTCTCCGGCTTCTTCACCTCGCCGTAGCTCCACGACCGGATGTCGGCCGGGCTGGCGAGGCGGATCTTCACCGCGGTGTAGTCGTTGATCCGGCTATAGAGGCTTTCGATCATCTCGGCTCCTTCGACGGGAACTCAGGCGTCCGTGGGACGGGCAACGACCGGATTCAGATGCCGATGCCGCCCTTCTCGAGCTCGATGTTGAGCGCGAGTCCCTTGATCTCGTTGCAGAGCACCTCGTACGACACCGGTGTGCCGGCCTCGAGGATGTTCTCCCCCTTGACCATGGACTCGTAGATCTTGGTCCGTCCGTCGACGTCGTCGGACTTGACCGTCAGCAGTTCCTGCAGGATGTGGGCCGCTCCGTACGCCTCGAGCGCCCAGACCTCCATCTCTCCGAAGCGCTGGCCGCCGAAGCGCGCCTTGCCGCCGAGAGGCTGCTGCGTGATGAGGCTGTAGGGCCCCGTCGCGCGGGCGTGCACCTTGTCGTCGACGAGGTGGTGCAGCTTCATCATGTAGATGATGCCGACCGTGACCTCCTGGTCGGCGGGCTCGCCGGTGCGTCCGTCGTAGAGCCGCGCCTTGCCGGTCTTCGGAAGTCCGGCCTGCGTCAGCATCTCCTCGATCTGCGTCTCGGTGCAGCCGTCGAACACCGGCGTGATGACGCGCTTGCCGAGCGACCGGGCCGCCCAGCCGAGGTGCGTCTCGAGGATCTGTCCGTCGTTCATGCGGGAAGGGACGCCGAGCGGGTTGAGCACGATGTCGACCGGGGTGCCGTCGTCGAGGTACGGCATGTCCTCGATGGGGAGCACGCGCGAGACGACGCCCTTGTTGCCGTGGCGGCCGGCCATCTTGTCGCCGACCGACAGGTGGCGCTTCGTCGCGATGTAGACGCGCACCATCTCGAGCACGCCCGTCGGGAGCTCGTCGCCGCGCGAGAGGCGGTTGACGCGCTTGTTCTTGTCGTTCTCGAGCGTGTCGATGCGGTCGTAGATGTCCTTGATGACGCGCAGGGAGCGGTCCTTGCCCTCTCCGTCGGCGGAGTGGATCACGGCGGACTTCAGACGGTCGCGCAGGTCGCGCACCTCATTGACGTTCACGTCCTCGCCGATCGTGAACTTCTCACCGGTCGCCGGGTCCTTCAGCCGCTGGTGGTAGGCCGTCTCGACCTTGTCCACGATCTCGCGCATCAGGTTCTTCAGGTCGCTCGTGAAGCCGCGCTCGAGACGCTTGATCTCGGCGAGGTTCTTCTGACGCTCCTCCTCGGTGACGTTCACCTTGCGCGTGAACTTCTCGGCGTCGATCACGATGCCCTCGACGCCCGGCGGGACCTCGAGGGAGTCGTTCTTCACGTCCTCGCCGGCGCGACCGAAGATCGCGTGGAGCAGCTTCTCCTCGGGGGAGAGCTCGCTCTTCGACTTCGGCGCGACCTTGCCGACGAGCACGTCGCTCGGCTTGACACGCGTCCCGATGCGGATGACGCCCGTCTCGTCGAGGTTGCGGAGCGCCTTCTCGCTGACGTTCGGGATGTCGCGCGTGAACTCCTCGCGACCGAGCTTCGTCTCGCGGATCTCGATCTCGAACTCCTCGATGTGGATCGAGGTGTACATGTCGCGGCGCAGGAGGCCGGCCGACACGATGATCGCGTCCTCGTAGTTGTAGCCCTCCCAGCTCATGAAGGCGACCAGCACGTTCTTGCCGAGGGCGAGCTCGCCCTCGCGCGTGCCGCCGCCGTCGGCGATGACCTGGCCCTTCTTGACCTTCTGGCCCTCGATGACGCACGGCTGCTGGTTGAGGCAGGTGCGCTCGTTCAGCCCGACGAACTTCCGGAGGCGGTACTCCTTCTCGTCCACGAGGATGCGGCTCGCGTCCACGTACGTCACCGTGCCCGACTGCTCGGCGACGGCGACCATTCCCGAGTACTTCGGGACGTGCGTCTCCATGCCGGTGCCGACGACGGGCGGGTCCGTCCAGATGAGCGGGACGGCCTGGCGCTGCATGTTCGAGCCCATGAGAGCGCGGTTCGCGTCGTCGTGCTCGAGGAAGGGGATGAGCGCGGCAGAGACTCCCACGACCTGCCGCGGCGAGACGTCCATGAACTGGACCTCGGTCGCCTCGACGAGCACGAAGTCGCTCTCCTTCCTGGCGAGTACGTTCGCGCCGACGAGCTTCCCGTTGGCGTCGCAGTCGGTGTCGGCGGGCGCGAGCACGCTGACCTGCTCCTCGTCGGCGCGCAGGTAGCGCACCTCGCTCGTGAGCCGGCCGTTCTTCACGACGCGGTACGGCGTGACGAGAAACCCGTAGTCGTCGCAGCCGGCGTAGATCGACAGCGAGCTGATGAGGCCGATGTTCGTGCCCTCAGGCGTCTCGATCGGGCAGATGCGGCCGTAGTGCGAGATGTGGACGTCGCGCACCTCGAAGCCTGCGCGCTTCCTGTTCAGACCGCCTGGGCCGAGGGCCGAGAGACGGCGCTCGTGCGTGAGCTGGCTGAGCGGGTTCGTCTGGTCGACGACCTGCGAGAGCTCGCCGCGGCCGAAGAAGTAGTCGATCGCCGACGAGATCGTCTTGCTGTTGATCAGGGCGCGCGGCGTGAGCTTCGACGGGTCCTCGAGGTTCATGCGCTCCTGGACCGTGCGGCGCAGCTTCAGGAAGCCCTTGCGCAGCTCGTCGCTCGCGAGCTCCGAGATCGAGCGCACGCGGCGGTTGCCGAGGTGGTCGATGTCGTCGATCTCTCCCTCGTTCTTGCGCAGCTTCAGCAGGTACTTGATGCAGTTGATGATGTCCTCGGGCTTCAGCGTCTGCTCGGTCTCGGGGATGTCGAGACCGAACTTGCGGTTCAGGCGGAACCTGCCGACGCGGCCAAGGCGGTAGCGCGCGGGATCGAAGAACTTCTCGCGGAAGAGGTCCTTCGCCTTGTCGAGGTTCGGCGGGTTGCCCGGACGCAGGCGCCCGTAGATCTTGAGCAGCGCCTCCTCGTGGTTGGTCGTCGCGTCCTCGGCGAGCGAGTTGACGATCAGCGGATCGTCGACTTCCTCGATCACCTCGACCGACTCGACCTTGCTCTGCGCGATGACGCCAGCGAGCGGCTCGTTCACGACCTGGAGCGCCTCGACGAGGATCTCGCCCGTGTCCGGGTCGACGACGTCGCTGACGACGCGCTTCATCGTGATCTCGTCGCGGAACTTGCGCGAGCTGCGGGCCACCGTCTTCGTGCGGTAGAACGCGCGCAGGAGCTCGGGGTCGGTCGAGTACTTGGCGTCGAGCGCCCGGAGCAGCGACGTGCACGGGAACTTGCCGCTCTGGTCGATCCTGACCTGGAGCGCGTCCTTCTTGTTGACGTTCAGCTCGATCCAGGAGCCGCGCTCCGGGATGATCCAGCACGAGTGCAGCTTGCGCTCTCCCGCCTGGATGTCGACCGAGAAGTCGACGCCGGGCGAGCGGTGGAGCTGCGTGACGATCACGCGCTCCGCGCCATTGATGATGAACTCGCCGCCGCCGAGCATCAGCGGGATCTCGCCGAGGTAGACCTCCTCCTCGATGCCGTCGTCCTTCTCGAGCCGGACGCGCACCTTGAAGGGCGCGCCGTACGTGAGACGCAGGCGGCGGCACTCGTCGGGCGTGTAGCGCGGGCGTCCGAGCTCGTACCCGACGTACTCGAGCGCCATCTCCCCGTTGAACGACTTGATCGGGAAGACTTCGCGCAGGATCGCCTCGAGGCCGAGGTTCTTGCGCTCGCCGTAGGCGATGTCGCCCTGCAGGAAGTCCGCGTAGGAGCGGGTCTGCAGTTCGACGAGGTTCGGCACCTCGAGGATCTCCTCGACCTTGCCGAACTTCATCACCGGGGCGGGGTGAGCATCCCTCATCGGTCGGTTCTCCGTGTGCGGTTGGGAATCAGGCGAGACGGCGAGGCAGCGAAACCCCTTCCGGGGTTCCGGCATCCCTCACCGCCTCCGTGCCCGGGCCGGCTCCCCATCTTGCGGGGAGCGGTCCGGTCGGAATGGACGCGAGGTCGTTCAGGACAGCGAGACCTTCGCGCCGGCGGCCTCGAGCTCCGCCTTCATCTTGGCGGCCTCGTCCTTCGAAGCGTCCTCCTTCACGACGGAGGGCGCCTTGTCGACGAGGTCCTTGGCCTCCTTGAGGCCGAGGCTCGTCAGCGAGCGGACGACCTTGATCACCTGGATCTTGTTGGCTCCGACGTCGTCGAGCTTCACCTTGAAGGAGTTCTTCTCCTCGGCAGCCTCGACCGGAGCGGCGACCGCGGCGGGAGCCGCAGGGCCGGACGCGACTGCGGCTGTGACGCCGAACGTCGTCTCGATGCTCTTCTTCAGTTCGGCGAGCTGCAGAGCGTTCATGCCCTTCAGCGTCTCGATCACGGACTCTACGGGGTTTGCGGTCGACATGGTTCCTCCTGGCGCGGGTTAGCCCGCCTTCTCCTTCGATTCACGCACGGCATCCACCGCTCGGGCCACACCCGCGAGCAGCTCGTTCAATTGCGACGCGATCTGTTGCATCGGCGCCGACACCGCCGACGCGATCATCGCGAGCAGCTGGGGCCGGCTGGGCAGAGTGGCCAGGATCTCGACCTCCGAGGGCGAGAGCTTCCGGCCGTCCATGAAGCCACCGAGTACCGAGACCCCGGTGTCCTTGTTCTTCTTGGTCCAGTCGCTGACGATCCGGGAGACGGAAGCGGCTCCGTCGGGACCGCCGTAAGCGATGGCGCTCATGCCGTTGAAGATGTCTCCGGCACCCTTCATGTCGAGCTCGTCGAGCGCCATCCTGGCGACCCGGTTCCGCACGACCGTCATCCGCGCACCCTCGCCCCGGAGCTTCGTCCGGAGCTCGTTCGCGCGCTCGACGCTGAACTTGTCGAGCTTGAGGACGACCACGGCCCGCTCGTCGCCGAGCCGCCGCTTGAAATCGTCCTTCAGGTATCGCTTGAGTGTCTTGCTCATGGGGTCACACCCTCGTCGCTTTCGTCTCGCCCCTCATCAGGCGAGGTCCAGTTGGACGCCGGGCCCCATCGTCGAACTGATGGTCACGCGGCGGATGTACGTGCCCTTGCTGGTGTGCGGCTTGGCGGATCGCACGCTCTCGACGAAGGCGCGGACGTTCTCCGCGATCTTGTCGGACTCGAACGACGCCTTTCCCACCGGGCCGTGCACGTTGGCCCCCGCGTCCACGCGGTACTCAACCTTGCCGCCCTTGTACGCCTTGACGGCGGCGATCACGTCGTCGGTCACGGTGCCGGCCTTGGGCGAGGGCATCTTGCCCTGCGGGCCGAGCACCTTTCCGAGCTTGCCGACGTGACGCATCATTGCGGGGACCGCGATGGCCACGTCGAACTCGGTCCAGCCGGCGGCCACCTTCTCGACCAGTTCGGCCCCGCCGACGAAGTCGGCTCCGGCCGCCTGGGCGTCCTTGGCGCGGTCGCCCTCGGCGAACACGAGGACCGTGCGCGCCTTGCCGCCGAGCCCGTGCGGGAGCACCACGCTCCCGCGGACCTGCTGGTCGCCCTTCTTCGGATCGACCCCCAGGCGCATCGCGACCTCGACGGTCTCGTCGAACTTCGCGTTGGCGTTCGCCTTCACGAGCCCGACGGCCTCGCCGATCACGTATCGCTTCGCGCGGTCAACGCGCGACAACGCTGCCCGGTATCTCTTCGAACGTCCAGCCATGCTTCTCCTCGCTCCCCGGAGGACCGCTCAGCCTTCAGCGGGTCCGGGTCCTAACGCGATGTGTCTTTGCAGGCGCGGAGACAGTCCCCCCGCCGCGTCTGAGAACTCCTGTCAGCCCTCCACTCCGATTCCGGAGGACCTCGCGGTGCCTTCGATCATGCGGACGGCAGCGTCGAGCGACGCGGCACCGAGGTCCGCCATCTTCAGCTTCGCGATCTCCTCGCACTGCTTGCGCGTCACCGTGGCCACCTTCTCGCGGCCCGGCGTCGCGGCGCCCTTCGCAAGCTGTGCCGCGCGCTTCAGCAGCACTGCTGCGGGCGGCGACTTCAGGATGAAGTCGAAGCTGCGGTCCTTGTACACCGAGATGATCACCGGCAGGACGAGGCCCATCTGGTCCTTCGTCTTGTCGTTGAACTGCTTGACGAACTGACCGATGTTCACGCCGTGCTGACCGAGCGCCGGGCCGACCGGGGGTGCGGGCGTGCACTGCCCGCCGGGCACCTGCAGCTTGATCTTCGCGGTGAGTTCCTTCTTCGCCATTCTCGTCTCCGTTCAAACCGTCGCGGGCACGGCCATCTCCGTCAGATCGCCTCGACCTGCCAGTACTCGAGCTCCACCGGGGTCGGCCGGCCGAAGATCGTCACGATGACCTTGACCAGGCCCTTGTCGGGGAAGACCTCGTCGACGATTCCGTCGAAGCTCTCGAAGGGGCCTTCCTTGATCTTCACCGACTCGCCCTTCTCGAACTGGATCTTGACCTTCGGCTTCTCCTGCGTCCGCTCCATCTCGCCGAGCAGCTTCTCGACCTCGTGAGGCTCCATGGGCGCCGGGCGCCCGTGCGCCCCGACGAAGTCGCCGATGCCCGAGGTCTCGCGGATGAGGAACCAGACGTCGTCGCCGAAGTCCATCTGGACGAGCACGTAGCCGGGGTACATCTTCCGCTTGTAATTCTTCTTCCGGCCGCCCTTGATCTCCGAGATGGTCTCGGTCGGCACCAGCACCCGCGGCAGCTTGGCGTCGAGCCCCGCCGCGGCGACGCGCTTGCGCAGATTCTCGCAGACGCGGTCCTCGCGGCCGCTCTGCACACGCAACACGTACCAATTGAGACCCATGGGAGACTCCGGCTGCCGTTCCCGGCTAGCCCTGGACGAAGAGTTCGATGAAGCCCTTGATGACGAGGTCGTAGACGAGGATCGTCGTCACGATCATGAACGTGAAGCCGGTGACCACGAGCGTGCTCTGCCATGCGTCCGAGGGCGACGGCCAGGAGACCTTCCGCAGTTCCGTCTCCATGTCGATGAGGAGTTCGGCCCAGCGCTCCCGGTTGAGGAACCGCCACCACCCGAGGGACAGGAGGACGAGAAGCACGGCAGCGATGACGAAGGCGACGGAGAGGTTCTCGTTGAGGACGACCGCGTTGACCCGCCAGCCGTCCTTGTCGACCGCGTCGAGGTACGCGACGTTGATCGGCAGCCCGCCCTTGGGCCAGATCGACGGGTCGCCGATCGTGCGCATGAGCGAACGACAGCCCCAAGCGATGAGGAAGAGGCCCGAGAGGAGCGCGACCAGGCGCGAGGTACGCCCCTGATCGGGTTTGTGGGACGCCAGGAAGCTCAATGTGTTCTCCGATGGACGGCTTCAGGTTCGGCAGGACGCGAGGGACTCGAACCCACAACCTGTCGGTTTGGAACCGACTGCTCTACCAATTGAGCTAGCGTCCTTTCGCCGACCGACTTCTCGGGAGGCAGACGGAACCGCTCGCTCGGAGCGTTCGGCTCCCTACTTCTTCTTCTCCTTGTGCTCCACGTGTTTGCGGCACGTCGAGCAGTACTTCGAGAGGTCGAGCTTGTAGGTGCCCTTGGTCTTGCGCTCGGTCCGGTAGTTCCGGTTGCCGCAGTCGGGGCACTCCAGGCTCACCCGCTCCCGGTTCGTAGACTTCGCCACCGGGAGCCTACTTCAGGACCTTCGTCACGCGGCCCGCGCCGACCGTGCGACCGCCTTCGCGGATGGCGAAGCGAACGCCCTCCTCCATCGCGATCGGCTGAATCAGCTCGACGTTCATCGTGACGTTGTCGCCCGGGAGCACCATCTCGGCACCCTTGATCTCCGTGACGGCGCCCGTCACGTCGGTGGTGCGGAAGTAGAACTGCGGACGATAGCCCTTCGTGAAGTGCGTGTGACGGCCGCCCTCGTCCTTCGTCAGGATGTAGACGGTCGACTCGAAGTCCGTGTGCGGCGTGATCGACTTCGGCGCTGCGAGCACCATGCCGCGCTGGATCTGCTCCTTCTCGATGCCGCGCAGGAGGATGCCGACGTTGTCGCCGGCCTGGCCCTGGTCGAGCATCTTCTGGAACATCTCGACGCCGGTGCAGGTCGTCTCGAGGATCTCCGGACGCAGTCCGATGACCTGGAGCGGCTCGCCGACCTTGACCACGCCGCGCTCGATGCGGCCCGTGGCGACCGTGCCGCGGCCCTTGATCGAGAACACGTCCTCGATCGGCATGAGGAACGGCTTGTCCGTCTCGCGCTTGGGAATGGGGATGTACTCGTCGAGCGCCTTCATGAGCTCGAAGATCGGCTTGCAGGCCGGGTCGTCGGCGCTCGTGGTGTTGAGCGCCGGGAGTGCGGCGCCGCGAATGACGGGGCTCTTGTCGCCGGGGAACTCGTACTCGCTGAGCAGTTCGCGAACCTCGAGCTCGACGAGGTCGAGAAGCTCGGGATCGTCCACGAGATCGCACTTGTTCAGCCAGACGACGATGCACGGCACGCCGACCTGGCGAGCGAGCAGGATGTGCTCGCGCGTCTGGGGCATCGGACCGTCGCCCGCGTCCACGACGAGGATGGCGCCGTCCATCTGCGCCGCACCCGTGATCATGTTCTTGATGTAGTCCGCGTGACCCGGGCAGTCGACGTGGGCGTAGTGGCGGTTCGCCGTCTCGTACTCCACGTGAGCAGCCGCGATGGTGACGGTCTTCGACGCGTCGCGCACCGTGCCGCCCTTGGCGATGTCGGCGTACTCCTTGAACTTGGCCCAGCCCTTGTGGGACAGGACCTTCAAGATCGACGCCGTCGTGGTCGTCTTGCCATGGTCGATGTGACCGATCGTGCCCACGTTGACGTGGGGCTTGTTGCGGACGAACGTTTCCTTGGCCATCGTGCCTCTCCGTTTCTCCGATCGCGGGCGCCCTTCCGAGGGCGCCTGTTGTTCACGTCTTCCTGAGGTGCCTGGAGCTGCCGTCGGGGCTTGAACCCGAGACCTCCTCCTTACCAAGGAGGTGCTCTACCACTGAGCTACGGCAGCGGCGGCTCCGGGTGCCCCGTTCGGACTCTCCCGCGATCGAAAACCTGGTCTTCCTCTCTGTACGTGCCAGCAAGCTCTCTACGACAGGACTGCCTGCATGACGACCGTCTGCACCACGGCTGCCTGCATCACGACCGACCTCGTCACGGCCTCCCCCCGCGCCGCTCGCGAGGGCCCGATCTCATCCCTTCGCGCCGTGGAGCGGGCGAAGGGAATCGAACCCTCGTAAGTAGCTTGGAAGGCTACCGCTCTACCATTGAGCTACGCCCGCCCGGAGCACGGCCTCGTCCCGGAGCTCGATTGGAGGGTCTCTGTCGACCCGCCCGAGCCCGCCCGCGACGGTTCCGAGCGCCGGTTCGGCGCGAAACCTCGAAACTGTAGGCATGAGGGGGTGGGTCGCCAACATTTTGTCACCCCTGCTCTCCCGTCGAGCCCGCGGCGGCGCGCCGACGGGCCGAACGCTCGCGCAGGAAGGAGATGCCGGGAGGGACCACGGCGAACAGGACGATCCCCAGCACGACCCAGCGAACCGCTCCCTCCGCGACTCCCGCGAGCTGATAGCCGAGGACGAGGAACGTCGGCACCCAGAGCAGCGTCCCGATGACGCTGAAACAGACGAACCGCGGGTACTTCATGGCGCCGACTCCGGCCACGAACGGCGCGAACGTCCGGATCACCACCAGGAATCGGCAGAGGATCACGGTCTTCCCGCCGTGCCGGTCGTAGAACCCCTGCGCCTTGAGCAGGTGCTTGCGGTTCAGGAGGCGCGACGTCTCGCTGCTGAAGACCTTGGGTCCGATCCACCTTCCGACCCAGTAGTTCGTGGAGTCGCCGAGGATCGCCGCGACGCACATCACCGTCCCGGCGACCCAGAGGTCGATGGGCGTCTCGGCGGGGCGCGCCAGCGCGCCGACGGCGAGGAGGAGCGAATCGCCTGGAAGGAACGGCACGATCACGAGCCCGGTCTCGGCGAAGATCACCACGAAGAGCAGCACGTAGAACCAGCCGCCCATGGAGTTGGCCCAGTCGCTGAGATACCGGTCGAGGTGCAGGAGGACGTCGAAGACGATCACGCCGTCAGACTCTCGCCGCTCGGCGAGCTCTCAGGTACTCGACGCCGATCGGCACGACCGAGATCACGACGATCATGATGACGACGGACTCGAAGTGCTCCTCGACCCATGTGAGGTTCCCGAACCAGTAGCCGACCATGGTCAGTGAGACGACCCAGCCGATCCCGCCGACCACATTGAACATCGCGAACCGCGCGTAGTTCATCCGGCCGATCCCGGCGACGAACGGCGCGAACGTTCGCACGATCGGGACGAAGCGCGCGAGCACGATCGTCTTCGCGCCGTACCTCTCGTAGAAGGCCTGCGCCTTCAGCAGGTGCGACTTGTTGAGGAAACGGGAGGTCTCGCTGGTGAACACGGCCGGGCCGAGCGCCTTGCCGATGTGGTAGTTCACCGCGTCGCCGAGGATCGCCGCCACGCTCATCACGACGATCAGCGCGGGGAGCCCGACGTGGGACTTCCCGCCCGCGACGATCGCGCCGACGACGAAGAGCAGCGAGTCGCCGGGCAGGAACGGCAGGATTACGAGACCCGTCTCGACGAAGATGATCGCGAAGAGGACCCACGCGAACCAGGGCTCGCCGGACCACCCTTCGACGGTGCCCTTCAGGTCGCGGAACAGGCCGAGGAATTGATCGATCATGCGGACGGGGGAGTTAGCAGACCTCGGCCGACCGGATCAGGAAAACGCGCCGCGCGGGCGCCGCGCCGCTGCGTCGGGCCGCGGCGTGTGGGCTGGTGGGTGGAGAAGGATTCGAACCTTCGTAGGGACTAGCCCGCCAGATTTACAGTCTGGTCCTTTTGGCCGCTCAGGCATCCACCCACGGATGCAGCTACTCGGACGACGACGACGCCCCGATCGGCCGGGCCCGCGGAGCCAGCGGTGGGACTCGAACCCACAACCTCCTGCTTACAAAGCAGGAGCTCTGCCGTTGAGCTACGCTGGCCCGGACTCGATCCGGGACGAGGGCGCGGATTGTGCGCGACACCCCGGCCGATGCTCAGGAATCGCGCCGCGTGCACGATGCACGGTACGCGTCGAGATTCCGGAGGATCTCCTGCATCGAATCGCCGCCTGTCTTCTCGAGAAGGGCGTCGGCGAGGGTGAGCGCCACTACGGCTTCCACGACGACGCTCGCCGCCGGCGCGGCACAGACGTCGCTTCGCTCCGCGGCGGCTTCCACGCTCTCGCCCGTCGTCATGTCCACACTCCGCATGGGGCGCCGCAGCGTCGAGAGCGGCTTCATCGCGACGCGCAGGACGACGTCCTCGCCGTTGGTCATGCCGCCCTCGATGCCGCCCGCGTTGTTGCGGCTTCGGCGCAGGCCGGCGGGGTCCGCGAGGATTTCGTCGTGGACGGCGGAGCCGCGCAGACTCGCCGACTCGAACCCCATCCCGATCTCCACGCCCTTCATCGCCTGGATGCGCAGCAGCGCCGCGCCGAGCCGGCCGTCGAGCCGCCGCTCGGCGACGTCGTAACCGCCGGCTCCCGGCGGCATCCCGCGCGCCCACACTTCGAGGACGCCGCCGAGCGTGTCCCCCGCCTCGCGCGCCGAGTCGACCTCTGCGGTCATCGCGGCCGTCACCGCCGGGTCCGGGCAGAGGAACGGCGACGCGTCGCGGAGGCGGACGAGTTCGTCGAGATCCGACGGCACCGCGCCCGCGACGACGGGACCGAGCGATCGGAGGAACCCGGCGACGCGCACACCGAGTTCGCTCAGCAGCATCGCGGCGACGGCGCCGCCGGCCGTGCGCGCGGCCGTCTCGCGCGCGCTCGCACGCTCGAGGACGTCGCGGGCGTCCGCCGTCGCGTACTTCCACATTCCCGCGAGGTCCGCGTGCCCGGGCCGCGGCCGCCGTACATCGGGAAGCCGGTCGATGGAGTCGTCGCGGTTGACGATCATCATCGCGATCGGACTGCCGATCGTCCGTCCCTTGCGGACGCCGGAGAGCACCTGCGCGCGGTCCGCCTCGATCTTCATCCGCCCGCCGCGGCCGTAGCCGAGCTGACGACGTGCGAGGTACGCGTCGACGAACGCGCCGTCGAACGCGAGACCGGCGGGCACGCCGGTGAGGACAGCGACGAGAGCCTTCCCGTGCGATTCGCCGGCGGTCGTCAGTTCGAGACGGGGCATCTCGCCTCGGTCACTCGATCTTCCCGAGCTCGCGCGTCCCGGCGTCCCGGCCGTCGAACGTCCAGAGCACGCGGCTCTGGTCCACCACCGTCTCGATGTGGACGGGCCGCGTCCACACGCGGTGGAGCGATCGGAGCGTCTCTCGCGCGAAGTCCTCGCGCAGGTTCGTCCCGTCGTGACGGTGCAGGAGGTAGAGCTCGCCGCGGTTCTCGAAGTTGTCGTCGATCGCCTCGATCGCCGGCTGACCGCCGTTGGTGAACTGCTGCAGCAGCTTGCGCTTCACGCTCGCCGGTTCGCGGTCGACGATCACGCGCTGACCGGTCCGCGGGTCGCGGCCGTAGATGAAGAGCTTCTGCTCCTCGATGAACTCCGGGGTGAGGAACGCGTCGAGGAACGTGATGTCGTTGTGGATGCGGCGGACCTCGAAGATCTTCGCGAGGCCGAGGCCCGCGCCGGTGTCCCAGCGTCGCTTCTTCTCGGCGTCGTCGCACTCGCGCCACGCGCGGCCGTGGGCCCCGCGGTTCCAGCGGTCCTCGATGTCGCGCAGCAGCGTCAGTCCGAGCTTGTACGGGTTGATCTGTCCGGGAGGCGAGCTGAGCGTGCCCGAGTGCTTGTCGCAGTAGTCGGTCAGCTCGGACGAGGCGAGCAGCTTCGTCGTCATGAGGCGGCTGTGCACCCACGAGGCCCAGCCTTCGTTCAGGACCTTGGTCATCACCTGCGGCGCGAAGTAGTAGGCCTCCTCGCGCACGATGTCGAGGCAGTCTGCCTGCCAGTCCGCGAGGGGAGCGCTGTGGAGCAGCACCCCGAGCACGTCGCGGGTCGGCGACATGCGTCCCAGCTTCTTGCGGCCGATCTCCTCGGCGATCTGCTTCTTCTCGGCTTCGAGCGCGGCCTTCGGATTGAGGTACGGGTCCATGTACCGGTGCTTGACCTCGAACCGGTGCACCTGGCCCGCGGCGTAGCGTTCGTCGTCGACGTCGGGCATCACCTCGGGAGTCCCCTCCCGCCTGATGTAGAGGCTCATCGGATCGATCAGGTTCTCGAGCGAGAGGCACGCGTCGAGGAAGTCCTCGACGATCTCGGTCCCGTAGCGCTGCGAGTGGCGGTGGACGCGTGTCGCGTGGTTCGCCATCGTGTCGATCATGCGACGGTCGGTCGGCTTGAACCACGCGTTCTGGCGGAAGAAGTCGGCGTGGCCGTAGACGTGCGCCATGACGAGCTTCTGCTCCATCGGCGTGTTCGTCTTCATCAGGTATGCGTAGCAGGGGTCGTTGTTGATGACGAGCTCGTAGATCTTCGAGAGCCCGTACTCGTGGCTCTTGTGCAGGTGCTGGAACTCCATGCCGAAGCGCCAGTGGGCGTAGCGCGCGGGGAAACCGCCGTACGACGCCACCATGTTCAGCTCGTCCGGATCGACGAGCTCGAACACCACCTCGGGGAAGTCGAGCCCCAGCTCCGACGCGGCCTCGCGCGCGCGCTCGGCGACCTCGGCCAGTTCGACGGTGAGCGAACTCACTTGGGCGTCTCCTGCAGGGGACCCGTCGCCGCGAAGCGCGGCGACACCCTGCGGGAGTCGCGTCCAAGTCGGGGTACTGCCGAACTCGCCGCAGGCGAGTTCGGCTCCGCTCTTGGAATCGCGGAACGTACCCGTTCGCTCCGCGACCGCTGACGCGTTCGCCCGCTCACCTGCCCCGCCCCAGGAACTCCCGGATGCACGCGAGGATGCCGTCGCGGTCGGGGATGTCGGCGGTGACGAGCTCGTCGCGGCCGGGGAAGCGCTGGTCGAGGTCGTGCTTGAACTGGCCCGAGCCGTACGCGCTCTTCACCTGTCCGTAGCAGAAGAGGTTCGACTTCTTGAAGAGCTCCTCGTCGAGGAGGCGCATGCACTCCGCGGTGTCGCCGCCGGACCAGTTGTCGCCGTCGGAGAAGTGGAAGCAGTAGACGTTCCACTGGTCGTCGGGATAGTCCTTCTCGATGATCTCGTCGCAGAGCCGGTAGGCGCTCGAGATCTTGGTGCCGCCCGATTCCTTCAGGTGGAAGAACGTGTGGCGGTCCACCTCGCGCGCGGAGGCGTCGTGGACCACGTAGCGGACGACGACGTTCCTGTACTGCGAGCGGATCCACGTGTCGATCCAGAACGCCGTGTTCCGCACGATCTCCTTCTGCTCGTTCCCCATCGAGCCGGACACGTCCATCATGTAGAGGATCACCGCGGAGGATTCCGGGACGCGCTGGACGTCGAAGCTGCGGAAGCGCTCGTCCTCGGGGATGGGGACGATCACCGGCCGCTTCGGGTCGTACGTGCCGAGCATCATCTGCCGGCGCAGGGCGTGGCGGTACGTGCGCTTGAAGTGGCGCAGGCTCTTCGGCCCCGTGCGGCGGATGCTGCGGTACTTCTTCATGTCGGCTTCGATCTGCTGCGTGCCTCGCGGCTTGATCCGCGGCAGCTCGAGCTCCTCGCCGAGGATCTGCGCGAGCTCGTCGAGCGAGACCTCGACCTCGAGGTCGTGCGAACCCTCCTCCTCGCCCGGCTCCTCCCCGATCGACCCGCCGACCTCGCCTTCGCCCTGGCCCACGCCGCCGCCGCCGCGGTCGCCGAACGTGAACTTCGGGAGATCGATCTGTGGCAGCGGAACGGACACCGTCCGGTCGCCCTGCCGCGCGATCAGCTCGCCCTTGGAGACGTAGCGCTTCAGGTTGTTGCGGATCTCGCCCTTGACGATCCGCCGGAACCGCGTGACGTCCTGGTCGATGCGCCTCATGGGGCCACCGCCGGCGAGATCGCCCTCGTCGTGTAGGGGCGGGTTTCAAACCCGCCCCGGTCGAAGCAGGAGAAGTGCGTCGCGATGCCGTTCGGACCGCCGCGGGCGGGTTTGAAACCCGCCCCTACGAAGGCAAGGCGGAGGCACGCCGCAGGCATCGTCTCAGTCCCGTTCCCGCGCATCGCCGCGGGCGAAGATCGACGCCACGAAGCCGAGCACGTTGGTCGCGCAGGCGTCGCAGTAGCCGTAGTTCTTGATCATGCGGCTCTTCACGACGTCGATCTTTTCCTGCGTCTCGCGGTCGATGACCGAGCTGACGAGGCTCGTGAGCTTGATCGAGTCCTTCTGGTCCTCGAAGAGCTTCAGTTCGAGCGCCCGCTCGAGGCGTTCGTCCTGCCGGAAGTCGAACGTGCGTCCCTCCACCGCGAGGGCGCCGATCGCGTTCATGATCTCGCTGCGGAAGGCGTCCTTCCTCGACTCGGGGATCTCGATCTTCTCCTCGATCGAGCGCATGAGGCGTTCGTCGGGCTCGTCGAGACGACCGGTGAAGCGGTTCCGGATCTTCTCCTTCTGCGTGTACGCCTTCACGTTGTCGATGTAGTTCGCGCAGAGGCGCGCGATCGCCTCCTCGTCGGCGGAGATGGCGCGCTGGACCTCGTTCTTCACGATGTCCTCGTACTCCTCCTTCACCACGCCGAGCACGTCGCGGTAGCGGCGGCGCGTGTCCTCCGACGTGATCAGCGAGTGGTGCAGGAGTCCCGACTCCAGCTCGTTCATCACGAGGAACGGGTTGATGCAGCTCTCGGAGGTGTCGGCGGCGACGAGCGCGTTGCTGATCTTGTCCTGCACGTAGCGCGGGGAGATGCCCTCCATGCCCTCGCGCTCGCTCTCGAGGCGCAGCTCCTTCACCGTGTCCTCGGTGAAGCCGGGGAGCATCTTCCCGTTGTAGAGCTTGAGCTTCTGCATGAGCGTGAGGCCCGCGCGCTTCGGCTCGGAGAGGCGCGTCATCACCGCCCACATCGCGGCGGTCTCGAGAGTGTGCGGCGCGACGTGCTTGCCGCGCACGCGGTCGGGGCCGAAGTCCCGGCGGTAGATCTGCACCTCGCGCTCGAGCTCGACGTTGTACGGAACGTCGATCTTCACGGTGCGGTCGCGGAACGCCTCCATCAGCTCGTTGGCCTGGAGGCGGCGGAACTCCGGCTCGTTCGTGTGCGCGAGGATGACCTCGTCGATGTCGGTCTGCGCGAACTTCTTCGGCTTGATCGAGTGCTCCTGCGAGGCACCGAGGAGGTCGTAGAGGAACGCCACGTCGAGCTTCAGCACCTCGATGAACTCGATCACGCCGCGGTTCGCGACGTTGAACTCGCCGTCGAAGTTGAAGGCGCGCGGGTCGCTGTCGGAGCCGTACTCGGCGATCTTCCGGTAGTTGATGTCGCCGGTCAGCTCGGTCGCGTCCTGGTTCTTCTCGTCCTTCGGCTGGAACGTGCCGATGCCGACGCGGTCCTTCTCGGAGAGGAGCAGGCGCCGCACGCGGACGTGCTTGTCGGCGACGTTCGCCCACTCGCCTCCGTACTGCTCGAGGAGGATCCGCAGGTTCATGCGGCACGCCGGGCAGAGGTCGCCGTCGAGGTTCAGCTCGTACGGCGCGTCGATCTTCTCGTTGAGCTGCTTCTGCAGTTCCTTGCGCGCGTCGCCGGGGATGAGGCGCAGAGGCTCTTCGTGCATCGGGCAGTCCTCCCACTCCTCGCGGCCGGGCATCAGCCACTGGTGCGTGTAGAGGGCGCCTTCCTTCGAGCGCGTGTAGGCCTCGAGTCCGCGCTTGATGAGGCGCGCGATGGTGGACTTCGAGGAGCCGACCGGACCGTGGAGGAGAAGGATGCGGCGTTCGCTGCCGTAGCCCGCGGCCGCGGACTTCAGGTGCGAGACGAGCTTCATGAGCGAGAACTCGATGCCGAACACCGCATCGCGTCCGCCGTGGAGCGTGTCGGAGAAGAAGCGGTAGCGCGTGACGCGTTCCTTGCGCTCGACGATCTCGTCCGTTCCGTGCGAGAGGATCATGTCGTAGACGCGCTGGAACGCGTTGCGGGCGATGCGCGGTTCGTCGAGCGCCTTCTCGACGTAGTCGCGGAACGAGCCGGTCCAGTGGAGCTCCTTGAAGTCCTGGGCGCCCTTGTCCTTCCTCACGAGATCCAGGATCGCGTCGGCCGCTCGCTTGGTCATGTCGGTCTCCGTTCTTCGTTCAGCTCGTCGGTGCCATCGTATCCGCGGCCCGCCGCCGCACGTCGTCCCGCCCAGCGGGTGAACGCGAACGCGCCGACCGCCGCGCCGACGGCGTCGGCCGCGAGGTCCATCACCGTGGCGTCCCGGCCCGGCACGAAGCTCTGGTGGAACTCGTCGAGGGCGCCCCACGCGACGCAGAAGACGACGGCCGTCGTCCACGTCCAGAACCTCCGGTCGCGGCGGAGCGCCGCCGCCGCGAGGAACCCGCCCACCGCGTACTCGATGCCGTGCACCAGCTTGTCGGGAAGCTCGAGATCGACGCCGACGTAGCTCGCGGGGTCGCGCTCCGAGGAGAGCTTCCAGGTGACGGCGCACCAGAGCACGAGCATTACGACCCAAGCCACGCGCGCGCCGCGGCGCGCGGGCTCCTTCACTTCTTCTCGCCGGTGTCCAGCCTGAGCGATTCGGGGTTGCCCGTCTTGATCCGCACGATCGCGACCTGGACGAACGGCCGGAGTTGGCTCCAGAAGGCCTCCTCGCTCGCCGCGAGCTTCTC
Organism: Planctomycetia bacterium; assembly: GCA_031404455.1. Lineage (GTDB taxonomy): Bacteria > Planctomycetota > JAJSAM01 > JAJSAM01 > JAJVHW01 > JANNHP01. The sequence goes on from JANNHP010000349.1 coordinate 21,998, forward strand.
GAGAGACGCGAGCGCTTCGTTGGCGCCGATGGTACCGAGCGCCCCCACGAGGTTGCGCGCGAACTCGTGGTCGGGGGACGCCTTCGCGAGCCGGGCGAGGATCGGCTTGACGGACGAGGCGTCGCGGATCTGACCGAGGCCGCGGGCCGCGGCTCGGCGCACGTTCTCGTTCTCGTCGTCGAGCAGCGTGACGAGAGTCGCCGTCGCGGCGGTCGATCCCGTCTCGCCGAGCGCGACGGTCAGCTCGCGGCGCTCAGTCTCGTCGGTCGAGCGCAGGAGCGCCGCCGCGATCAGCTTCGCGGCGGCGTCGCCGCGCGCCTGCCGGAGCGCGTTCAGCGCGATCGCGCGCGTCGGGCCGGACGTCGTCGCGAGGCGCAGCACGGGTTCGATGATCCCCGCCGCGACGGCCGCGGGCATCGCCGAACCCTGCAGGAGCTGACGATCGACCTCGTCGGGGAAGGCCGACAGCGCCGCGTCGCTCTCGACGAGCCGCTCCAGCTCGATCTTCATGTCGGGTCCGATCGCCGCGCCGCGGCTCAGCGCGGCGACGAGGACGCCCTGGAGCGTCGACTTGTCGCCCTTGTCGCGCGCCGTCCGGAGCAGGGACGCCAGCCCCGCGTCCGCGTCCTTCGCCTTGCCGAGCGCCGTGACGACGGCATCGCGCAGATCGTCGTCGGCGTGGCGCTCGAGCATGTCGAGCAGCGTCTTCGTCGCGTCGGGGCCGCCGATGCCCGCGAGAGCGAAGAGCGCGTGGCGCGCGACGCCGTCGTCGAGGCCCTCGGTCGCGAGCAACTGCTGGACGAGCGGGAGCGCCGCCGGCGATCCGTTCTTCGCGATCGCGTCGAGCGCCGCGTGCCGCGTCTCGAGCGTGGCCTCGCCGGAGAGTGCGAGCTCCGCGAGGGCGCGCCCGGTCGCGGCGTCCTTCACGCCGCCGAGGGCGAGCACTGCGTCGAGGCGCAGGTCGTCCTTCGCGAGCATCTCGATCAGCGCCTTGACCACGTCCTCCGGGACGGCCTCGCCGTTGGCCTGCAGCACCTCGATCTGCCGCCGGGTCTCCTCCCAGTGGCGCGCCTTGAACGCGACGCGAAGCGTGTCGGGCGTGACGGTGTAGACGTCGCCTTCGGGCTTGCGCGGATCCCCCCACTCGATGATGCCGCCTTCGTCGGGCTCCTCTGGATCGCTGTCCGGATCGTCGGTCTTCGGTCTCCCCGGCGTCTTGCCGGGCCCCGGCGGTCCGCCGTGCCCGCCGCGGAGAGGCGCGACGCCGCCGACGGGCTCGGGCGCCGTCGGTTCGCCGTCGCGGAAGGCCATGAGCGCGATGCTGCCGACCATGACCGCGGCCGCGAGCGCGAGGGCCGCGAGCATGAGCGTGCGGGCGGAGCCGAGGGGAAGACGTGTCATGGGCCTCACGAAGCTAACACCGCAACGCCGCGGCCCTGACGCCCGGAACGAGCACCAACCTAGGGGTTGGACGAACGAGCGGCGTGCGCCGTGCGCGTGTTTCTCGCCGCCTCGACGAGCGCGCGGAAGAGGTCGCGCCCGAGCGGCGGGTCGTTGCCCTCGCGCTCGGGGTGCCACTGCACGCCGAGGAAGAACTCTCCCGGTCCTTCCACCGCCTCGATGGAGCCGTCGGCCGAGTGCGCGCAGGCTCGCAGTCCCGGAGCGATCCGTCCCACGGCCTGGTGATGGAACGAGTTGACGCTGGCCCGCGCCGCGAACCGGGCGAGGAGCGTCCCCTCCGTGACCTCGATCTCGTGCCGGACCCCGCCGTCGTGCGGCCCGCGGCCGGGAACATCGGGCACGTGCTGCTCCAGCGTGCCGCCGAGCGCAACGTTCATGATCTGACTCCCGCGGCACACTCCGAGGAGCGGGACGCCGCGCTCGGCTGCCGCGCGGACGATCGCGAGCTCGTACTCGTCGCGCTCGCGCGGGACGAGTTCGACGGCCGGGTGGTTCTCCTCGCCCCAGCGGCGCGCGTCGACGTCGTCGCCGCCGCAGAGCACGATCGCGTCGAAGGCGCCTGCGTCGGCAATTGGATCGCGCGCTGTCCTCCACGAGAGGACCTCGACCTCCGCGCCCGCGGCGACGAGGGCGTCGACGTACGGGCGGAGCTTTTCCGGCCTTCCCTGATCGACGACTCCGACACGCACTGCTCGCATGGCGGGAAGGCTCGGACGCGGGGCGCGAAAGCGGCAGGAATGGCCGGGACGTCCGATCGTCACCGCGAGACGCTAGATTCCAGCGATGCCAGCGAAGCCCCACTACCACGAGGTCAGGGCCCCGGCGCGGATCGATCTCGCCGGCGGCACCGTGGACATCTGGCCGATCTGCCTGCTCGAACCCGGCGCCGTCACGATCAACCTCGCGATCGACCGTTTCGCGACGGCGCGGTCCCGGCCGCGCGACGACGGCGCTTTCGTGTTCACCTCCACGGACCGCGGCGTGCAGTCGAAGCACCCGGACCTCGCTTCGGTGAAGGGCGAGACCGACCTGCTCCTGCACAAGGAGATCGCGTTGCTCGTGGCACCCGAGGGCGGCCTCGAGATCTCGACGCGCAGCGACGTCCCCGCGGGCTCGGGGCTCGGCGGATCGTCCGCGCTCTTCGTCGCGGCGACGCGCGCGCGGCACTCCAGGCCGTGGGCCGCGAGATGGACGACGACGACCTCCTGCGCCACGTCATCGACATGGAGGCGCGGATCATCGGCGTCCCCACGGGTTCGCAGGACTACATCTCCGCGATCCACGGCGGTCTCTCGGCGATCCGTTTCCCGCCGGGCGGCGCGCGGCGCGACGCGATCGCCGCGGACCTCGATGCCATCGGGCGCCGGATCGTGCTCGCGTACACCGGGGTCCCCCACGACTCGGCGATGAACAACTGGCAGATCACGAAGGCCTACATCGACGACGACCCGGACGTCCGTCGCGGCATCGGCGAGATCGCGGAGGCGGCCCGCATCCTGCGCGGCGCTCTCCTCGTCGGAGACCTCGACGCCGTGGCCGACGCGATCCACGCCGACTGGGAGGCGAGGCGGCGTCTCGCGCCCGGAGTCTCGACGAAGCAGATCGACCGCTTGGGCGACGCGGCACGCGATGCGGGCGCCAAAGCGATGAAGGTGTGCGGCGCCGGCGGGGGCGGCTGCGTGTTCTTCTGGTGCGCGGAGGGGACGCGCGAGAAGGTCTCCGCCGCCCTGAAAGACGAAGGCGTCGAGGTGATGAAGTTCAAGCCGGAGCCGCGCGGGGCGAGATGAGGCCCGACGGGATCGTCCTCGACCTCGACGACACGCTCTTCGAGACGACGCGACTCCTCATCCCCTGGGCCGACCGCCGCGCGGTCGCCGCGATGCGGGGCGCCGGTCTCCGTCTCGGCGAGGACGAGGCGCTCGCGCGGATCGCGGACCTGCGCAGACGCGGCGTCGCCCGCTACTGGGACGCGCTCGCCGCGGAGAACGGCGTCGACGCCGCATGCGTCGCGGTCGGCGAGGCGGCGTGGCTCGACTACGAGCCGCCGCCGATGGACCTCGATCCCCGGGTCGCCGCAGCGCTCGACGAACTCTCCGCCGTCGCTCCGCTCGTGCTCTTCACGCTCGGACACCCGCGGACGCAGCGCTGGAAGGCGGAGCGACTCGGACTCGCCGCGCGGTTCGCGGACCTGCGCTTCATCGACTCGCGCAGCGCCGCGGGCAAGACGGAGACGCTCGCGTCGATTCTCGCCGACCACCGCTGGGACGCGTCCCGCGTCGTCGTCGCGGGCGACCGCAGGGACGGCGACGTCCGCGCGGCGAACCGCAACGGCTGCGTCAGCGTGCTCGTCCGCGCCGAGGGGACGGAGTTCGCGAACGTCGCAGCGGCGTCCCCGGAAGACGTGCCGTGGCGGACGATCGCGCACGTCGCGGAACTGCCTGCGTTGCTTCGATCGCTCTGAACGGCGAACCGTTCAGGCCGTCTTCCTGAGCTGACCGTCCTCGCCGACGTCCTCGAGCCGCACGGCGATCTTCTTGCTGATGCCGGGCTCGGGCATCGACACGCCCATGATCGTGTCGGCGCACGACATCGTGCGCTTGTTGTGGGTGACGATGATGAATTGACTCTGCTTCGAGAAGTCCGACACCGCGGCGGCGAAGCGGTCCACGTTCGCCTCGTCGAGCGCCGCGTCCACTTCGTCCAGGAGGCAGAACGGCGACGGCTTCGCGAGGTAGATGGCGAACATCAGCGCGACCGCTGTCATCGTGCGCTCGCCGCCGGAGAGGAGCGCGATGGAGCGCGTCTCCTTGCCCGGCGGACGCGCCACGATCTCGATTCCGGCCTCGAGGACGTCCACGCCCTCCTCGAGCAGCACGTCGGCCTTGCCGCCGCCGAACATGCGGCGGAACATCTCCTGGAACTGCGAGCGGATCGCGTCGAACGTCGCGATGAAGAGTTCGCGGCTCTCGGTGTCGATCTTCTTGATCGCCGAGAGCAGCGCCTCGCGCGACCTCGTGAGGTCGTCGTGCTGCGCCGCGAGGTGCCTCGCCTCCGCCTCTTCGGTCTGGAGCTGCTGGAGCGCTTCGAGGTTGACGGCGCCCATGCGCTCGATCCTCGACTTCAGCTCGGTGATCTCCGTCTCCATCGCCACGGGATCGAGCGGCGCCGCCGCGCCCTCGGCCGGCTCGGCGTAGACCGGCGTGTCGCCCGCCCCGGTCGCCGCGACCGCGCGGTGCGACGTCCACGCCTCGGTCAGGTCGATCGCGAGCTCGTCGCGAATGCGCTCGATGAGCCCCTCGACGCGCAGGCGCGCCTCGTTCTCGCGCAGACGGAAGCGGTGCAGCTCCTGCGCCACCGAACCGGCCTCGGTCTCGACGACCTCGTACAGTTTGCGGCGTTCGTCGAGCCGCGTGTGCGCCTCGGCGGCCTGGTGGCGCAGCAGCGTGAGCTCCTCGATGCAGCGGTCGCGGCGCTTCTGCGCAATCTCGAGCGCTTTGCCCGCCTCGCGGCCGCGCTCGTCGGCCTCGCCGCGCCGCTTCTCGCAGGCGACGAGCTCGAGGCGCGCCTCGGCGACGCTCGACTCCAGCTCGGCGATCTCCCGCTCCACGGTCTTCGCGCGGGACTCGAGCGACGAGCACCGCTCGACGACGGACGCGAGATGGACGCGCGCGTCGCTGCGGGCGTCCTCGGCGGCGCGCAGCACGGCGTCGGCGGCTTCCGCGCTCCCGGTGGCGGCGGCGCGGGCGCGCTCGATCTCCGCCTCCTCGCCCGCGAGCAGCACGGACTCGTGCTCGAGCCCCGCCGACTCGGAGCGGACCTTCGCGCGGCGCGCGTCGATCTCGGCGAGATCGCGCGCCACGCGTTCGCGCTCCGCCTCCGCTCGGCCCGCGTCGCCCTTCGCGCGCTCGACTTCGCTGCGCGCGCGGAACGTGGCGCCCTCGGCGGCGCGCACGGCCTCGCGCGACGACGTGACCTCGCGCCGCGTCTCCGCGAGCGATCTCTCCGCCGTCGTCATCGCGGCGCGCGCGGCGTCGAGCCGTGCGACGGACGCGTCGAGCTTCGCCTTCAGGTCGCGCAGTTCGCTGCGCCGCTGGAGGATGCCCGCGCCGCCCGCCGCCCCCCCGCCGGCGACGGCACCCGCCGCTTCGAGGACCGCGCCGCCCGCGGTCACCGCACGCAGCCTCACATCGCCCGCGTCGCGCGCCGCCGCCCGCCGCGCCCGCGCCGTCGCGAGATCCTCCACAGCGACGCTCTCGCCGAGCAGCGCGACGACGGCGGGACGCAGATCGTCGGCACAGCGCACCCGCTCCGCGATCGAGCCGGCGACGGCCGCTCGCGCGGGCGCCACGGTGTCGAGCGGGAGGAACGTGCAGCGGCCGAGGCGCCGTTCATCGAGGAACCGGGCCGCGCGCTCGGCGTCCTCGAACGTTGCGACGACGATGGCCGACGCGAGCGTGCCGAGCGCCGACTCGACGACCGCTGCGTCGGCGGCGTCGGTCTCGATCATCTCCGCGAGGATGCCGCGCACGCCGGCGAGTTCCACGGCGCCCTTGCGCGCCTCGTCGAGGAGCTTCCGCGCGCCCTCGCCGACGCCCTCGCGCCGCGACTCGAGCGACTTCAGCACGTCCACGCGGCTGCGCGACGCGGACACCTCGCGGTCGAGCGACGACACGCTCTCGCGCACGGCGCGGAGCTCGGTCTCCAGCGCTGCGACGCGCGCCTCCGCGGCCGCGAGCCTCTCGGCGCCCTCGCGCACGCGCTCCGCGGCGGCGTTCGATTCTGCCTCGGCGGCGACGAGGCGCTCGCCCGAGGCGGACGATTCCACCGCAATGACATCGAGGCGGCGCGCGAGGCGTTCGGCCTGCGACGCGAGGTTCTGCTCCTCGACCTCGAACTTGCCGCGGCGGCTGTCGAGTTGCGATCGGCGCGAGAGGACGGCGTACGAGCGGTTCGAGAGCTGCTGTGCCGCGGCGCGCTGCTCCGACGCCGCGGCGCGGGCCGACTCGACCTGCTTCTCGGCGAGGCAGAGCGCGGTGCGGCGCTCGTCGCGTTCCGAGAGCGCGCTCTCGAGCGATTCGGCCGACTCGTCGCGGACTCCCGCGAGGTCCTTCATGCGCTCTGCGGCGCTCTCGATCTCGCCGACGTACCAGCGGATCTTCCCGTCGAGCTCGGCCGCGAGGCGGGCCGCGAACGCCGACTTCTCGCGCGCCGCCTCAGACTGTCCGTCGAGCGAGGCGATCTCCTGCTCGGTGCGGGAGACGGCCTTGCGCCGCGATTCGAGGTCGTCCTCGATCTGTCGGCAGGAGGCGAGCGCCTCCTTCACCTGCGCGCGGGCGGCCTCTTCCTGAGTGGTCAGCTCGGCGACGCGCGACGTCGCCGCCTCGCGCTCGCCGAGGAGCGATCCGTAGCGGTGCATCGCGAGGACGAGGCGCTTCTTCTTCATCTCGTCGACGAGGGCCTGGTAGCGCTCCGCGCGTCCCGCCTGGATCTTCAGCGAGCGGACGAGGCGCTCCTTCTCGGTGACGATGTCGGAGACGCGCAGGAGGTCGGACTCGACGCGCTCGAGCCGCCGGAGCGACTCCTTGCGCCGCGCCTTGTACTTCGCGATCCCGGCCGCCTCCTCGAACACGAGGCGGCGGTCCTGCAGGCTCTCCTTCAGGATCTGGTCGATGCGCCCCTGCTCCATGAACGTGAGGGCACCGGGGCCGGAGCCCGTGTCCATGAGGAGCTCGCGCAGGTCGCGCAGACGGCACGGCGCGCGGTTCAGGAGGTACTCGCTCGTCCCGTCGCGGTGGAGGCGGCGCGCCACCTCGACCTCGGCGAAGTCGATGGCGATCTTCTTGTCCTCGTTGTCGAAGACGAGCGACACCTCCGCGAAGCCGAGGGGCTTCCTCTGCACCGTGCCGCCGAAGATGACGTCGGTCATGTCGTCGCCGCGGAGCGCACCGGGCCGCTGCTCGCCGAGCACCCACTTCACGGCGTCCACCACGTTGGACTTGCCGCAGCCGTTCGGGCCCACGATGCACGTGATGCCGTCGGCGAACGTGAACTCGGTCCGGTCCGCGAAGGACTTGAACCCCTGCAGCTTCAGGCCTTTCAGGCGCATGCTCTCGGCTCCCCTAGGAAACGACTTTGCGCGTCCTCGCCGCCGAGCCGAAGTCCTCGCTCGGTCTCCCGGCCACGATGCAGCTCTCGACGAAGTTACCCACCGACCGCGCGACGCGACGGATCTCCCGCACGCCCGGCGTGCCGTCGGGAGACGGCTCGAGGACGACGCGGCGCGCGCCCGACAGCATGCGCACGACCGACTCCATCTGCTCCGCCTCGACGACGCCCGCGAGCCACGGCACCCGGAACTCGTGCTCGCCCGGACTCGCGAGCAGGAGTTCCACCGACTCGTAGATCGCCGCGAGTTTCACCTTGGTGCCCGACGCGACCGAGTACGCCGGATCGAGCGGCCCGCGCACGCTCATCGACACGCTCGTCAGCTCGCCGGAGCCGATGAGCTGCGCCAGGACCTCGGGGTTGCTTCCGTTGGTGCGCAGTCGCACGCGCAGCTCGAACTCGCCGAGGAGCCTGAGCAGCTCGGGCAGCCCTTCGTGGAGCGTCGGCTCCCCGCCGCGCAGGACGACGGCGTCGAGCCAGCGGCGGCGCGAGTAGACGGCCTCGAGGACGTTCTCGACGGGGATCGAGCCGAGGCCGGGCTTCACCGACACGAGGTGCGGGACCGGGCACGCGGGGCAGTCGAAGTTGCAGCCCTGCAGCGAGATCACCGCGGCGACGCGGCCCTCCCATGCCGTCAGCGACATGGGATCGAGTCCGCGGATCGGCGGCAGCGGCGTCGGCCTCATGACCATGTTCGGAACTCCACCTGGATGGCGCTGCCGGCGCGCAGGCACTTCGCGAGGAGCGCCACGAGGCCGTCGGGTCCGCCCGAGTCGCGCTCCGCGATCGGAAGGCGCAGCGTCGCCGTCGAGAAGTACGCGTGCAGCGGCTCCTCGCGGGCGATGCGCAGCAGGATGTCGACGGGAGCGTCCGCACGGACCGAGGCGCCCGGCGTGTACGACGAAAGCTCCGGGAACCCCTCCGCCGTGCGCTCCGGCGCCTGGCGCCGGTCGCAGGTGAGGAAGCGCCGCGGCGGCTCGGGGTCGTCGTCGGCGTCGAGCGTGGTCGTGAGCTCGGCCGACATCCCCGCGGCCTTGACCCGCACGCAGAGGTAGCTCGCGACGCGCTTCGCCACGCGCACCGATGCCTCGTCGCTCTCGTGCAGTTCGAACCCGGTGAGGTGGACGAGCGCTTCGTTCAGACCGGTGATGCCGATCGACCACGTGGCGTTCGCCATGTCGTAGAGCGCCGCGCGGCCGCGGTTCGCGCGGAAGAGCGGCGCGAGCGGCCCGCCCGGCGCGGACGACGCGAGCGCGAGCACGTTGCGCCGGGCCTGATGGGCGGCGACGGCGAGGTCGACGAGCCGGTCGCACTCGCGCAGGAAGCCCTCGACGTTGCCGCGCCCCGCGCGGCGCGCGGCCCGGGGCAGGTTGAGCGTGACGCGGCCCGCGCAGCAGGTCGACGCCGAGGGCGGCGCGCCGGACCCCGCGCCGCGCGCGACGGAGGTTCCGGTGACCGGTCCGCGATCGCGGAGCATCGGGAAGATCACACGCTCGCCGGTCAGAGCGATCTCGGCCGCCTGGCGCAGCGCTGCGCGCGACGCGGCGACGCCGACCGATCGCTCGCTGACTCCGACGACGGGGATCGGCAGGAGCTCCCGCGCCGGAAGGCCGCTGCCGCGCAGGTGCGCCCGCAGCAGAGCCGACGCGAACGCCGTGGCGACGCCGGCGAGCTCGCCGTTCGGGACCGAGAGCGCCTCGCCCGAACCGCCGACGGCCGCAAGGTCTGCGAGCGAGTCGGACACCTCGGGGCTCATGTCGAGCTCCATCCGTCGCGCGCCCGGATCGGCCGACGTCTCGAGCACGAGCTGCCACGCGTCCTCGGCGAGATCCTCGCGCGAACGGTTCACGCAGAGCGGCGCGAACGCGAGCGGGGCGCCGACGAGCGCGGCCGTGTGCGTCGCCGAACCTGCGAGGAGGCGTGCGCTCCGCCCGACCGCGGCGGCGAGACGTCGCGCATTGAGCGCCGCACCCTCGGGACCGCGGGTCCCGGCGCCAGGAGCGACCCCGCGCTTCACGTCCTCGGGCGTCATCGACGCTGCGTGGAGGGCGCCCGGCATCGTCAGGCCGTGGACGAAGAGGTCGCCGTCGAGGTGCGCGCGCGCCGTGTCGGACGGAAGGAGATCGGAGAGGGCGTGGCTCCGCAGCGCCATCGCCCCGAGCTCCTGCGCCGCGAGCGCAGGCGTGGGCGACGCCTCGAGCCCGGCCGATCGCGGGCCGCGCCGGTACATCGCCGCCTCGAGCGTCTCGGGAAGGATCGACGCGGCGGCGCGGCGGCGCAGGTCGACCGGAGCGTCGCGCTGGAGCAGTTCCGACTCGGCGAGCGCGCGCACGAGGGACGTCGGTGCGCGGGAGACGCCGGCGCGCCGAAGCTTCTCCTCCACGACGGCCGCGATCTCGTCGGCCACAGGACGCGGCAGGAGGCCGTCCTGCGAGAGAGATCGAGCCACCGCCTCGCGGGAGTACGGCGCGCTGAGGCCCGCCGCCGTGTCGTCCACGATGACGACCCGCTGGTCGAAGAGCGTCGGTTCGGGGTAGCCGTCCCGCGCGGACCGCGCCGAACGCAGGCGCGCGCGCCGCTCGCGGTGGACGATGAACGCCTTGGCGGCCTCGGCGTGCCCGGTGTCGATGAGGACGCGCTCGACCATGTCCTCGACCTCTGCGACCGAGGGCACCGCGTCGTAGAACGTCTTCTCGAGGAAGAGCGAGACGAGCGCCGCGATCTCCCCCGCTAGGCCCGGGTCGCGGCCGCCGGCAGCCGAGAGGGCGCTCTCGATCACCTCGACGACGCGCGTCTCGTCGAACGGGACCGTCTCCCCGTCGGACCTCTTGACCAGCGTGACGCGCCTCACTTGCCCGGGCTCTCCGGCGACCCGGACGCGGTGGGCTTCTTCGCCTCGCCCTCGGGCTTCGCGGTGCGCCGGGGCTTCGGAGACTTCTCCTTCGCGTCGGCGATCACCTCGCCGGCGATCTCGGCGAAGTCCTCGGGCGATTCGAAGTTCTTGTAGACCGAGGCGAAGCGCACGTACGCGACCTTGTCGAGCTTCTTGAGCTCCTTCATCACCATGCTGCCGATGGTGCGCGACGTCACCTCGCGCTCGGGCCCGTCGAGGAGCTTCTCCTCGATGCGCTGCGTGATCTCCTCGAGGTCCTGCATGGAGACCGCGCGCTTCTGACAGGCGGTGATCATGCCGGAGAGGATCTTGCGGCGGTCGAACTCCTCCCGCGTCTCGTCGCGCTTGATGACGCGCAGCGGCGTCTCGTCGATGCGCTCGCGCGTCGTGAAGCGGCGACCGCAGCCGACGCACTCGCGCCGCCGCCGGATGACGAACGCGTCGGTGGACTCCCGCGAGTCGATGACCTTGTCGTCGTTCTCTTTGCAGAAGGGGCAGCGCATGGCGCGGGCTCCGTGCGTCGGGGCGCGGTCGGGTTCGGGGCGGCGTCGGGAAAGGAGGTCACGGTCGACCGGTTCCGGCCGCGCGGCGGGCTCGCGGGGCCGGACCGGGTCCCCATGATGTAGTTGTCGGCGGGAGTGTATGCCTCAACAGGTTGGGCCACAAGGGCAAATCCAGTGGCTGGTCGAGGCTGGTCCGGGCGGACATGGGAAGACTCTAGTGTGGGGGAGGGACAGAGCGCGGCCGTGCCGTGCGCGATCCGTCACGGGCGACGTCGGCGTGCGACCGGTCGAGCGCGGGAAGCTCGTACGGTCGATGCGGCGAGGCGCGCCTCGCCCCGGGGTGCGATCCACCTGGCACGCAGATCAACGCCAAGCGGACGCAGGCGTCGCCCCGGAACGCCTGCGCGCTTCACCGCACGCGCCTCGATGGCCCGCGCTAACGCTTCTCCTCCGCGGGCTTCGCGGGCTCTCCGAGGACGACGATCACGACGACGACCGGCCGCGGCGCGGCGCGACCCGCGGCCTTGCTTCCGCCCGCGCCCCCGCCTGCGGGCGAAGCTGCGGGCCCGGCCTTGCGTTCGCGCGCATCGGCGGCTGCCGCTTCCTTCTCGGGCGCCGCCGCGGCCTCGTCGAGGAGTTCCGTGAAGCGCGCCGTGTCCGCCGCCGGCAGCAGCGCTCCGGAAGCGACGGCCGCGCGCGCCGCGAGCTCGGCCTCGGGCGGCGTCTGCGCGAGCGGCGTGCGCGAGATCACGCGGCGGGTCCGGAACGCTGCCGCCTTCAGGAGGTCCTGCGGGCCGTCCGCCTTCTTCGCCTCGGTCTTGCCGACGGACGGTGCCGCACCCTGCGCGAGTTCCTTCGCGGCGTCGTCGAGCTTCGTCTTGTCCTTCGCGCGCGGCGCCTCGGCGGCCGCGAGCTCGGCCGCGAACTTCTGCGCGGCCACGGCGTCGGTGAAGACGACGTAGCGGATCTCTCCGGCGACCTGCCGATCCGCGCCTTCGCGGACGAC
>JANNHP010000350.1:0-11687 GCA_031404455.1 Planctomycetia bacterium
GAGCCCGTACGCGACGCTCGATCTGCGCAACTCGCTTCTCCACGTAGGCACGGTCGACCCCGCGGCGAGGGCGCGCCTCTTCACGCTCGTCGGCGAGTTCCAGAACCAGGGCAAGGGCGTGAGCGAGGCGCTGCGCGACGCGAAGATCGCGCTGCGCAAGCAGTGGAAGCCCGATCCGAAGAAGCCGCCCGGCGTGCCGCCGTGGGCGGCGTATCTCCTCCGCGGCGCGCCGTGACGAGGACGGACGACACGTCAGAACGGCGAGGCAACGTCTCTCGGTAGGGGCGGACCCCCGTGTCCGCCCTCGTCGCGACAGGGAACGACAACCTCGCGACGTTCGACGTTGGGCGGACACGGGGGTCCGCCCCTACCGAGAGGTTGATTGGGACCTGCCGCGCCCTGATGCCCCGCAGCCGCCCTACTTCGGCGGCGGCGGCTCGATCACCTGCTTCAGGTCGATCCCGACGACGCTCGCGACGCTCTCGACGCTCGCGATCTTCGAGATCCCCTCGACACCCTGCCCGACGACCACGGACACCGAGACCAGCACGCCCGCGACCACGATGGCCACGGCCACGTTGCCTTTGGCGATCTCCTTCATCTCCTCGATGTTCTTCGTCATCCGGTCGAGGATGCGGATCGCGAGGCCGATCACGTAGGTGCCGATCCAGAGGCCGATCACCAGGTTGACGATCGCCACGACGACCTTCAGCACGAACGCCACCTCGAACGCCGGGTGCATGAGCGCGCCCGTCAGTCCGGTGACGCTGCTCGAGATGATGTTGCTCACGGCGAAGATCACCGCGGCCATCAGGATGCCGACCGCGACGTTGCCCTTCTTCAGCTCCTCCCACTCGTCGATGCCCTCGGTCACCTTGTCGAACATGCTGATGGCGAGTTCCACCGCCTTCATCGCGAGCCAGAGCGAAAGGAAGAGCGCGATGACCGCCAGTCCGAGGCCGATGGCGAGATCGACGAGGCGGCGTCCGAACTCCTCGGAACGGGCGGCCGAGTCGCCGGCGAGCGCCGGTGCCGCGGACGCGGCGACGCCGAGCGCGGCGAGGAGACGGGCGAGGGGCTTCGTGGTCATGGCGCGTTCCTTTCGGTGTCCGGGGGCCGCCGGATCATGCCGACGAGGGCGCGCTCCCTGCAAGCGCGATCGCCGTCGCGCGCGCGGATCGCCGCCGGTATCGTGGCGCGCCATGCGCCAGGGTACGGCCCGCCACCTCGCCACGCCGCGAACGCTCGTCTTCCTGCGGCGTCACGAACGGCGCCTCTTCCTCGAAGGCGGTCCGAGGAAGTGGTTCGCGGGACTCCTGAACGGCGTCGGCGGCAGCGTCGAGGCGGGGGAAGACGTGCTCGCCGCGGCGCGACGCGAGGCCGAGGAGGAGACGGGGCTCGCGCCCGTGACGCTCGAACTCGCCGCCGTCGTCCACGTGATGGCGGAGCCCGTCGTGATGCTCTTCGTCTTCACCGGCACGCTGCCCGAGGGCAAGCTGATCGAGTGCGACGAGGGCCGCCTCGTGTGGCTGACGGACGACGAACTCCGTTTCGCGAAGGCGCGCCTCGTGGCCGATCTCGTCGACCTCCTCCCGCGTCTCGACGCGCGGGCGCCGGGGGACCCGCCGCTCTTCCGCGTCACCCGTCCCTGATCCCGCGGCGTAACGCTTCACTCCGCAGCAGGCACGGACCAGCACGGCACCGCGGTTGCGAGCATGCCACCGGCGCGCGTTGACGAGGACGGTGACCCGTGCGGGCGTTCCAGGCCGGTCTCGCGTTCGCGATCGTCGCGGCGTTCGCTGTCCCGTCGCTCGCGCAGAGCCTCGAGGTCCGCGACGGATCCGCCATCTCGATCGAGAAGTTCCTGGTCGAGGCGAAGGTCGAGGAGGGCGTCGCCCTCGTCGAAGTCGACGAGACGTTCCGGAACTCGGCGCGCTCGCAACTCGAGGGCGTCTGGAAGTTCCGGCTGCCCGCCGACGCCGTCGTCGCGTCGTTCTCGATGTGGATGAACGGCGCGGAGAAGCGGGGCAGCGTGCTCGAGGCCGGGCGCGCGCGCCGCATCTACGACTCGATCGTGCGCACGAAGAAGGACCCGGGCCTCGTCGAGCAGACCGGCTGGCGCGACTTCCGGGTCAGCGTGTTCCCCATCCCCGCGAGCGACACCGTCCGCATCCGTCTGCGCTACGCCTACGTCCTCCCCGACGACCTCGGCCTCGAGACGCTGGAGATCCCGCTGCCCGTCGGCTGCGGGCCGGTCGGAGACCTCCGAGTCCATGCGATCGTGACCGCCGCGCGCGGACTCGCGACGCTCGACTGTCCGTCGCACGCCGCGGCGAAGCTCGTGTGCGAGGCCACTCGCGGCGAGGCGACGTTCGCCGCCGACGGCGCCCGCGCGCAGATGCCGTTCGTGCTCCGCGCGGTGCCGAAGCGCACTGGATTCGACGTGGCGGTCGTCGCGAGCCGTCCGTCGGCGGGCGGCGATGGTCCCGGAGAGGGCTACTTCGTCGCGCGCGTCGTCCCGCGTCTCGCCGAGCCGCCGAAGATCCCGCGCGACGTCGTGTTCGTCATCGACCGCTCCGGCTCGATGGACGGCCGCAAGATCGAGCAGGCGCGCGCCGCGCTCGTCTCGGGCATCGCATCCCTGAAGCCGGGCGACCGCTTCGACGTGATCTCGTTCGCGAGCGACGTCACCGCACTGGCCGACGGCGCGCTCCTCCCCGTCACCGACGAGAACCTCGCCCGCGCACGGGTCGCCGCGCGCGAACTGACGCCGACCGGCGGCACGAACATCGCCGGCGCACTCGACGCCGCGCTCGCACGGCGCACGAAGGACGCCGGGCGCCTCTTCGCGATCGTCTTCCTCACCGACGGCGACCCGACCGTCGGCGAGACGCAGCCCGAGAAGATCCTCGCGGCATGGCGCGCGCAGAGCGGCGGCACGGCGCGCCTCTTCGCGTTCGGCGTCGGCGGCGGCGTGAAGGACTTCCTCCTGACGAAGCTCGCGCAGGGCAGTCGCGGCTCCGCGACGTACGTCCGCGACGACGGCGACCTCGAGGTGAAGGTGTCGGCGCTCGTCGATTCGATCAAGACGCCGCTGCTCCTCGATCCCGAGGTGTCGATCGTCGGCGACGGCGTCGAGATCCTGAACCGCGAGCCGTCGCGCCTCCCGGACGTCTTCCAGGGGCGCGCGCTCGTCGTCGCGGGGTGCTACCGCGGCACGGGTACGGCGGTGCTGCATCTCCGCGGCCGGAGCGGCGCCGACGCCGTGGACGTCAACGTTCCGCTCGACTTCTCCGCCGCTGAGGACCGCCCGCACGTCGCGCAGATCTGGGCGAAGCTCCGCGTCGAGCGACTCCTCGACGATCTCCGAACGAGCGGCGCGAACACCGAGATCAGGGACGAGATCGTGAAGCTCGGACTGCGACACCAGATCGTCTCGCCGTACACGTCGTTCCTCGTCGTCGAGGACGGCATCCGGATCCCCGACGCGAGCGAGGAGGCGCGTGTCCCGGACCAGGGCGGACCGCCCTCGACCGGCGGCGGCGGCGGCCCGCCACAGACCGGCGGGGGCTCATCGCCCGGCGGACCGAGCGGAGGGGCGAACGGCCCGCGCGGCGAGATGCCGCCCGACAGCCGCGAGCCGTCGGATCCGCCGCCGCCGCCCGAGGCCGGTGGTCCCTCGACGCCGGGCGGCGAGCCCGCTAGCGGCGGCGGCGGCGGACCCTCGACGGGCGGCGCGGCGCGTTCGCGGAGTGCGCGGAACGAGCTGAAGGCCGGCTACGAGGACTGGACGTGGTGGTGGAGGTACTCCTGGGACGATGAGATCGCCCGCGCGACGGCGCCGCGCGTCGCCGCGACGCCCGAGACGCTCGCGGCGCTGCGCGCGTTCGTCCGCGACCCGAGCGAGCACTTCCACGTCCGAGGGCGCGCCGCGCTCGCGCTCGCGGCCATGGACGACGTGGAGATCGTCCCCGACCTCGTGCGCATGGCCTCGTCCGACTCCAACCACAGCTACGTGATCCAGCGCTCGCTCCTCGCCCTCGGCCTCTTCCCGCGCCAACCGCCCGAGGCGCGGGCGTTCCTCCTGCGTCGCCTCCGCGACGGCGGGCCCGGCGGCGAATCCGTCCGCCCGTACGCCGCGATCGCGCTCGGACTCCATCGCGGCAGCGCGACCGCAGACACCGAGACGACGCGCGCGCTCCTCGACGTGTTCGACGCGACGGCGAACCGGGAGTCGGATCTCGCGACCGCGTGCCTCCTCGCGGTCGGCGCGCTCGGGGACTCGTCCGCGGTTCCGCGCCTCCTCGAGATCGTCCGCGGCAAGAGCGAAGGCGGGCGCGTGCTCGCCGTCGAGGCGCTCGGCAAGATCGGACGACCGATGCCCGGCGTCGTCGAGGCGCTCGCGCAGTCGTTCGACGGGAAGCGCAACGTCAACGTCGCGCGTTCCGCGACCGGGGCGCTCGCCCGCATCTCGGCGAACTCACTCCCCGAAGTGCAACGCCGCATCGTCGACGTCCTCGTCGCCGCGAAGGGGCAGGGGAACGACGAGACCGTGCAGGACTGGGCGCTCGTGGCGCTCGGCCGCATCGCGGGCGACGCGTCCACCGACGCCGCCGCGCGGGCGAAGTGTCTCGAAGTTCTCGATCGCGAACTCGCGCCGGACCGGCCGGACCTGCGCAGGGCGTATGCCGCGCTCGCGCTCGGGGTGGCGCTCCGCGCGGAGCCGCGGTCGATCCGGTCGAAGTCCGTGGACGAGATCCGCGCGCGGATCCGGGCCGCGCTCGCGTCCGCGCCGGACGCGCGACAGCGCGCCGCGTTCGTGCTGGCGACGGGTCTCGCGGGCGACGCGGCTTCGTCCACGAAGCTGGAAGCGATTGCAGCGGACGTGGGTGAGAGTGCCGACACGCGCGACCTCGCGCTCGTCGCCTCGGCGCTCGCCGGCGGCACGGGATCCGTCGAGACGATCCGAAGCCGCCGGCGCGCCGACGACCGGTCGGTGATGGCTGTCGCCGCGGCGGCCGCGGCGGGCCGAACCGATTTCGCACCGGACCTGCTCGCCGTCCTCACGTCGCGAGATCTGCGCATTCACCCGCACCCGTACCCGTCGATCGCGCGCGCCCTCGGCGTCACCGGCGACGCGGCGACCGTCGAGGCGCTTCGCGCGATCGCCGCGGACTCGGCGAATCACCCGAGCCTCGTCCGCGCGTACGCCGTCCTCGCAATCGGCCGGCTCTGCGGTGACTTCGGGCCGCTGGACCGCATGACCGAGGGGATCAACTTCCGCGCGTACTCCCCGGTGATCGGGGAACTCGACGGCGGGATGTGACGTGACTCCGCACGACCGCCTCCGGCTACGCCCGCGCCTCGAGGATCAGATTGAACGGGGTCTCGGTCGCGCGGCGGAACCGGGTGAACCCGGCCTTCCTGATGATCGCGCCGATCCGCGCTTCGCCCGCCTGCGCGCCGAGACCGGCGGCTCCTCGCTCCGAGAGCGACGCGGGAACGCAGATCTGCGCGGAAGCCGCGTAGAAGCAGCGTCCGACGAGGTTCAGGTTGTCCTCGATGCGGTCACCGGCGAACGGCTCGACCAGCAGGAAGGAGCCGTCCGGAGCCAGTGCGCGGCGCACGTGCCGGGCTGCGCCGAGCGGATCGCCCATGTCGTGGAAGCAGTCGAAGAACGCGACGAGGTCCCATCCGCGGCCGGGGAAGTCCGACGACTTCGCGACCTCGAACCGCGTGTTCTTCGAGACCCGCGCCGCACGGGCGCGCTTCTTCGCCTCGCGAACCGACGCCGGGTGAGCGTCGAAGCCCGTGAACTGCGACTTCGGGAACGCCTTCGCCATGACGGCGGTCGAGATCCCGTGCCCGCAGCCGACGTCGGCGACCTTCGCTCCGCGCTCGAGCTTTGCGACCACGCCGTCGAGCGACGCGAGCCACGAGCCGACGAGGTTCGCGCGGTAGCCGGGCGCGAAGAACCGCTCGGTCCCTCGGAAGAGCACGGGATCGTGCGCGCCCCACGGGACGCCCCTGCCCGACTTGAACGCCTTCGTGGTGCGTTCGACGCCCTTGAACGCGGCATCGACGACGTCGAACCCGCCGAGGAGGAACGCCGGGCTCGTCTCGTCGGCGAGCACCATCGCGTGCTCGGGCGGCAGCGAGTAGCGGCCGCTCGCGGCGTCGAACTCGATCCATCCGCACGCGGCCTGGTTCGCGAGCCACTCGCGGACGTACCGCTCCGCCGTCTTCGTGCGGCGGGCGAGTTCCTTCGACGTGACGGGCCCCGCCGCCGCCATGGCCCGGTAGAGCCCGAGCCGCTCCCCGACGAGCACGAGAGGCGCCGAGAGCGCCGCCGCCATGTCCGTCAGCACCTTGCCCACGAACGAATCGAGCTTCGCCGCGTCGAGAGCCATCTCGAACCTCCTCGCGGCCTGCCCGTGCCGCGTCACGCGCGGAGGATACCGCACCCGCGGCCCCTTCACGGCGTCGCGGCATGCGTCACTTCACGAAGTCGAGGACGGTGGAAATCCCCTGTTCGGCGTCCGGGCCGAGCAGGGCCGGGTGGTTGCTCCGCTCGAGCCGGACGACCTTCGGCGCCGGCTTCAGGTGCGCGGCGGTCCAGTCGATCGACGACGCCGCGGGCACGACGTCGTCCATGTCGCCGACGACGAGGAGCGTCGGGCACGCGACCTTCGCCGCGGCCGCGTCGAGAAGGATCGCGAGGTCGCGGCACTCGCGCACGGCGTGGAGCGACTGCGATCGGTAGTACGGCCCGCGGCTCTCGCCGCCGACGAAGACGCGCCTGACGACGCGCGACGCGGGACCGAGGAGCGTGTCGAACTCGATCGGACACCACGCCGGCGTCGCGAAGTGGCCGAGGTACGGGCTGACGAGGACGAGCGCCGCGGGCTTGCGCTCCGCCGCGAGGCCGAGAGCGAGCGTCGCGCCCATCGAGCCTCCGACGACGACGACGTCCGCGTGGTGCGCGGCGAGTTCGTCGAAGGCGGCGCGCGCGGCCTTCCTGTAGTCCGCGGCCCACACGGCGTCGAGGTCGTCCGGCTTCCTCCCGTGACCGGGAAGGAGCGGTGCGAACACCGAGAACCCGGCCGCGTTCAGCCGTTTCGGCAGTTCCCCGAAATCGGCGGGAGAGCCGAAGAGTCCGTGGAGGAGCAGCGCCGCGCGGCCGTCCGGGGGATCGCCCTCGAGACGGACCTCCTCGCACCCGTGGACGATTCCGGTCTTCGCGTCGCGAGGCGTGAGCTCGCTCTCGAGGAATGCGTGGTTCGCGGAGATCAAGTGCCAGAGCGCCGGCACTCCGGCGACGAACATGCCGAGCGCGATGAACGGGTGGACGAGGCGCGGCTGCCTCACGCCGCGGCGCTCCTGGCCCATCGCCCAGAGGCGCGCGACCTTGCCGAAGAGGCGCCCGGCGAACACGCCCGCGAGGACGGCGATGATCGTGCGCAGCGTGAAGCCGGCCGACACCGACGTCGTCGGGACCGCCTCGAGGAGCGCCGCGGCGAGCCCGAACGCCACGGGGAGAGTGACCGCCGTGTGCGGGCGCACGAGGTGCGCCGTGCCCTTGCGCGACACGAAGACGAGGAGTGCCAGCCACGCGGTGCAGAGGATGCCGAACTCGAGCATGCGGCGATGCTCTCCGATGGGGCGCCCGCCGCGTAGGACGCCGTCGTCGCGCCGGGAGCCGGGGGTTGACGCCGCGGAAGAACGCCCCTATGCTTCCGGAAACATGGAAACGAAAGCCCCGGCCGCGCGCGACGACGACGACCTCTGCCGCGTCGTCTGCTTCAACCGCCGGAAGATCGCGTCGCTCCGCAGAGAGCTTCCGCCCGCGAGCGGCCTCGAGCACCTGAGCGCCGTCTACAAGGTGCTCGGTCACCGCGGCCGGCTCGCGGTGCTCACGCTCCTCGCAGCGCAGGAGTGCTGCGTGTGCGACGTCGCGAACGTGCTGCGCCTTCCGCTTTCCACGGCGTCGCAACACCTGCGCGCGCTCCGGACCGCGGGGCTCATCCGTCCGCGGCAGGACGGGAAGCTCGTCTTCTATTCGATCGCCCGTCCCGAGGTCCGGCGCTTCGTCGAAGAGGCCGCGGAGGTCGCGCGGTGAGGATGCGCGCGGCCGTCTGCGCGTCGCTGCTCGGCGGGTGCGCACTCGCGGACGCGGCCCGGCCGCTCCACGTCCCCGATGCGGCGGAGGTCGCGGCGGTCGAAGCGTCCGAGAAGGAGCCGGCGGGACCGCGTGGACGGGAACTCGCGGCGGAACTCCTCGCGAAGCCCGCGGTGACGCTCGACGACGTGCTGCGCGCGGCGGAGGCGGTGAGCCCCGAGATCGCGGGCGCGGGCGACGAAGCGCTCGCCGCGTCGGGCCGCGCGTGGCAGGCGGGCCTCCACCCGAACCCGTCGATCGAGTTCGAGCGGGAGGGCGTGGCCGACGACCGCCCGTGGGGCCGCAGCACGTTCAAGGTGGGCGTGCGCCAGCCGATCGTCGTCTCCGACCGGCGCCGCCTCGCCGTCTCCGCAGAGGTTTCCGAGCGCGACGCGCGCCGCCTCGCGGTCGTGGACGTCCGCCGCGAAGTGCGCGCCGAGGCGCGGCTCGCGTTTCTCGACGTCGTGTACCTCCGCGACTCCGCGGCGCTCTCCCGAGAGCTGATCGGCGTCGCGCAAGAGACGCTGGATCTCGCGCTGCGCCGCGTCGAAGCGGGCGTGGCGCTCGCGTCCGAGTCGCTTCGTCCGGAGCTCACGGTCGTCTCGATCCGCTCCGGGCTCGCGGGCATCGACCGCCGGCTCGACGCCGCGCGCGCGCGGCTCTCGGCGTTCCTCGGCGGCGTGGCAGTTCCGGTCGATCGTCTCGTCGGGTCCTCTCCCGCGGCGCCCGAGGTTCTGCCGTCGCTCGTGCGCCGCGCGATGGAGACCCATCCGGCGCTGCTCGTCGCGAGGCAGGAAGTCGAGGCGTCCCACGAACGGCTCGCGCTCGCGCGGACGGCGACGCAGCAGGACATCGCCGTGCGGCTCGCGGTCGGCCGCGACTTCGACGAGAACGACTACCTCGCCGAAGTCGGAGTCGAGATCCCTTTCGCGTGCTTCGACAAAGGCCAGGGCGCGATCTTCGAGGCGCGCGCGCTCGTCTCGAAGGCGCGCCGCGACGTCGAGTCGATGGAACGCGAGATCTCGGCGGAGATCTCGATGCGCTTCGGCGACGCCGGGTCCGCGCGAGCCGAGCTCGCGGAAGTTCGCGGGCGCATCCTCCCGCTCGCCGAGCGCACGCTGCAGGCGACGCGCGACGAGTACGCGAACGGCCGGCGCGAGTTCATCGATGTCCTCGAAGCCCAACGCACGCTCCTCGAGGCGCGGGCGGCGGCCCTCGCGCTCGAGCGCGACGCCGCCTTCGCCGACGCAGAGATCCTCACGCTCACGGGAGAGAAACCATGATCCGGAAGAACCTCGTCCTCGTCGTCCTCGTCGTCCTCGTCGGAGGCCTCGCGGGAGGCTGCGGACCGTCCGCGGAGCCCGCCCCGGCGACGAACGCCCCGGGCAAGCCCGTCGCCGGCGTCTGCAAGCACAACGTGATGGACGCCGACTGCCCGTTCTGTCATCCCGACCTCATCGAGAAGCTCGGCTTCTGCACGGAGCACGGCGTCTCCGAGGCGGAGTGCTGGATCTGCAAGCCGTCGATGGTCGCGGCCTGGAAGGCCAAGGGCGACTGGTGCGGCGAGCACGGAGTTCCCGAGTCGAAGTGCAAGCTCTGCGGGAAGTGATGCAAACGTCTCGATCGCGCGGAGGTTTCGAATGAAGACGCTGCTCCTCTCGTGCCTCGTCCTCGCTCTCGCGGCTGGGAGTCTCTCCGCGTGCGACCGCGGCGGATCCGCCGGCGCGCCTGCGGCCGGTCCGGTCGTCTGCGCCCACGCGATCCTCGATTCGGACTGTCCGTTCTGCCACCCGGAGCTCATCGAGAAGCTCGGGCACTGCGTCGAGCACGGCGTCTCCGAGGCGGAGTGCTGGCTCTGCAAGCCGTCGATGGCGGCGGCCTACAAGGCGAAGGGCGACTGGTGCGGCGAGCACGGACTCCCCGAGTCGCAGTGCGGCACGTGTCACCCGGGCCGCGGCGAGGCGCACGCGAAGGCGATCGCTGGCGCGACCGGTCCCGCGCAGCCGCTCCCGCCCGGCGACGTCTCCGTCGTCGCGGATCCTGATTCGTCACGCCGCAGCCGCGCCCCCTCGGCCACCTGCACGACTGAGAAGATGCGCGTGCAGCTCGCGTCGCCCGAGATCGCGAAGAGCGCGGGCTTCCGCTTCGAGACGGTCGGCGTCCGCAAAGTCGTCGAGTCGCTCCCGGCGAACGCCGAGTTCGCCTTCGTCCAGAGCACGTACGCGCGGCTCGCGGCGCGCGTCGGCGGGACGCTCCGCGAAGTGAGCAAGGACCTCGGTGAGAACGTCGAGGCGGGCGACGTCCTCGCGGTCGTCGAGGCCCCGGAACTCGGTGCGGCGAAGGCCGAGATCCTGGAGGCGCAGGAAATCGTCGATCTCTGGACCCGCAACCACGAGCGCGAGCGCGGCCTCCTCGAACGCGGCCTCTCGACGCAGCGCGAGGTCATCTCCGCCGAGACGAGCCTCGCCGAGTCGCGCGTCGCGCTCACGTCGGCGAAGCAGCGCCTGCGCAACCTCGGCGTCGCGCCCGAGGACATCGAGAAGGTCGTGCCGGCGAAGGACACGTCGTCGCTCGTCCTCGTCCGTGCGCCGCTCGCCGGCGTCGTCGTCGAGCGCGAGGCCGTCGTCGGCGAGGTCGTGGACACCGCGAAGACCCTCTTCGCCGTCGCGGACACGTCGAGGATCTGGGCGATGCTCGACGTCCTCGAGGCCGACGTCTCGCGCGTCCGCGTGGGCCAGCCGGCGGTCGTGCAGGTCGGAGGCCCGCACGGCGAGCGCGTCGCGGGGAAGATCTCCTGGCTCTCGCCGCGCGTCGAGCCCGGCACGCGGACCGTGAAGGCGAGGGTGGAGCTCCCGAATCCGGACGGCGCGCTGCGCGCCGGCATGTTCGGCACGGCCGAGATCCGCGTCCACGAGGGCACGCCGCTGCCCGCCGTCCCGAAGGCGGCCGTGCAGTGGGAGGGCTGCTGCAACGTCGTCTTCCTCCGGCAGACCGACCAGGTCTACCTGCCGCGGAAGGTCCGGCTCGGAGCCGACCTCGGCGACTTCTACGCGGTCGAGTCCGGCGTCTCGGAGGGCGACGTCGTCGTCACCGACGGGAGCTTCCTCCTGCGCACCGAGATCCGGAAGGACTCGATCGGCGCCGGCTGCTGCGCCGAGGACTGATCGCGGCGCCATGCTCAACCGGATCATCTCCTGGTCGCTGACCCACCGCTTCGCGGTGATCGCGATGACGGTGCTCCTCGCAGCGGCCGGCGCGATCTCGCTGCGCAACCTGCCGATCGACGCATTCCCGGACACCACCCCGGTGCAGGTGCAGATCAACACCGTGGCGCCAGCTCTCGGTCCGGCGGAGATCGAGAACCAGGTCACCGTCCCGGTCGAGCGCGCGGTCGGCGGACTTCCCGGACTCGTCGAGCTGCCGGAGGAGATCGACCGGCCGGAGATGGGCCCGGTCGCGACCGGACTCGGCGAGATCTACCACTACGTCGTCACCGGGAAGGGGCGGACGCTCGAGGAGCTGACGACGA
>JANNHP010000351.1:0-25749 GCA_031404455.1 Planctomycetia bacterium
AAGCCGCCGGCCTCGCCTGCACTCTGTAGGGGCGACCCATGGGTCGCCCGTCGTCCGCGTACCGATGACGTGGCCGACGCGACGTGCGCGGGCGACCCATGGGTCGCCCCTACAGGATCAACGGCCGGTGTCGGGACAGACCGTGACGCCTAGTTCCAGATTCCGCATCGCGATCGCAGGCGGCAGCGGGTACGGCGGCGCGGAGACGCTGCGCTGGCTCGCGGAGCACCCGTCGTTCGAGGTGTGCGCGGTGACGTCGCGCAGTCTCGGGGGGAAATCGGTCGCCGACGTCCACCCGAACCTCGCCGGCTTCCACGAGAAGCTGCGGTTCACGGCGACCGCCGACGAACTCCTCGCCACGCGGCCCGACGGCGTCGTCCTGGCACTCCCCCATAAAGAGGCGGCGTCGCAGGCGCGGCAGATGCTCGAGGCGCAACCCGGTCTCCGACTCGTCGACCTCTCCGGCGATCACCGTCTCGCGGACCCGAAGCAGTACGAGACCTCGTACGGCGCGCCGCATCCGCATCCCGAGGAACTGACGAGCGGCGCCTGGATCTACGGACTCCCCGAGGCGAACCGCGACGCGATCCGCGGCGCGACGCGCGTCGCGAACCCCGGCTGTTTTGCAACCGGCGCGATCCTCGCCGTGCTGCCGCTCGCGCGGCGCGGACTCGTCGCCGGTTCCGTTCGCCACGTCGCGATCACGGGATCGTCGGGCTCCGGCGCGGAACCGTCCGCGGGGACGCACCATCCCGAGCGCGTCGAGAACGTCCGCGCCTACAAGGTGCTCGACCACCAGCACGTACCCGAGATCGTGCGTTGCACGGGAGTCACGGCGCCGTGGCTGATGGTCCCGCAGTCGGGCCCGTTCGCGCGCGGCATTTTCACGTCGGTCTTCGTCGATCTCCCGTCCGCGATGACGACCGATGAGCTCCGCGCCGTCTTCGCCGACGAGTACCGCGACGACCCGTTCGTCCGCATGCGGAGCGACACGCCGCAGGTCGCGCACGTGCGCGGCACGAACTTCTGCGACGTCTCGGTGAAGTCCGCCGGGACCTCGGCCGTCGTGCTGACCGCCATCGACAACCTCGGCAAGGGCATGGTCACGCAGGCGATCCAGAATCTGAACCTGATGTTCGGACTCGAGGAGACGGCCGGCATCCGCCGCCCGGGAGGAAGGCCGTGAACGCTGCGGAACTTCGCGCTCTCGAGACGCGCCACGCGATCCCGACCTACGCGCAACTGCCGATCTGCGTCGTGCGCGGCGAGGGCTGCCGCGTCTTCGACGTCGAGGGCAACGCGTACCTCGACCTCTACGGCGGCCACGCGGTCGCGCTGACCGGCCACTGCCACCCGACGGTCGTCGAGGCGATCCGCGAGCAGGCGGGGAAGCTCCTCTTCTATTCGAACGTCGTCTTCAACGACACGCGGGCGCACGCCCTCGCGGCGCTCGCGACGATCATGCCGCCCGGGATGTCGCGGGCCTTCCTCTGCAACTCCGGCAGCGAGGCGAACGAGGCAGCGATCAAGACCGCGCGCCGCGTCACGGGCCGCCGCGAAGTCATCTCGATGGAGAACGGCTTCCACGGCCGCACGATGGGCTCGCTCTCGGCGACGGCTCTCGGCCACTACCTCGCCGACTACGCGCCCGGCGTGCCGGACCACCGATTCATCCCGTTCGGCGACAGCGTCGCGCTGCGCGCGGCCGTCACGGAGCGAACGGCCGCGGTGATGCTCGAGCCCATCCAGAGCATGGGCGGGATGCACACCGCGACGGACCAGTACGTCCGCGACCTACGCAAGACCTGCGACGACGCGGGCGCGCTCCTCATCTTCGACGAGGTGCAGACGGGCCCCGCGCGCACGGGCAAGTGGTGGTACGGCGACCACGCGGGCGTCGTCCCCGACATCATCACGACGGCGAAGGGCCTCGGCAGCGGCGTCCCCGTCGGCGCGATGCTGGCGAAGGACGAGGTCAGCGCGAAGGTGAAGGAAGGCGACCAGGGCACGACGTTCGGCGGCGGTCCGCTCGCCTGCGCGGCCGTCCTTGCGACGATCACCGTTCTCGTCGACGAGAAGCTCTGCGAGAACGCCGCGCGCCGCGGCGCGCAGATCTCCGCAGAGGCGATGAAGCTCCCCGGTGTCACCGGCATCCGCGGCCGCGGCATGCTGCTCGGGATCGTCCTCGACCGCGACGCGAAGGACGTCGTCCGGGCGCTGCGCGAGAAGCACCGCATCCTCGCGGGCACGACGAGCGACCCGAGGGTGCTGCGTCTCCTCGCGCCGATCGTCGTCGGGGATGCGGAGGTGGGCGAGTTCGTCGGGGCGCTGGCGGAGGTGATGGGGTGAGGACGACGAAGACGGCTCTGCCTGACTCCCCGGTCAGATCGTCCGTTCGTCTGCCCGGGTACGACTACAGCGCCGGGGGCGTGTACTTCGTCACCACCTGCACCCTCGATCGCGCGTGTCGATTCGGCGCAGTCGTGGATGCCGAGATGCGCCTGAATGACGTTGGTGCGATCGTGGACGACTGTTGGCGCAGCATTGCAGCGCATCACGTCGGCGTCGAACTCGACGCGTACGTGGTCATGCCCAATCACGTTCACGGGATACTGCGCCTTGCCTGTGTAGGGGCGACGCATGCGTCGCCCGCGCTCCGTCCGCTGGACAGCGGCGGTACCCCCACAACGATGCGTGCCCGGGGTGCGCCACGGCGGTCCATTGGATCGATCGTCGGCACGTTCAAAGCCGCGGCCTCACGGCGCATCAATGAACACCTCGCCTCGCCAGGTGGCGCGATCTGGCAACGGAACTACTACGAACACGTCATCCGGAACGATCCATCGTTGGAACGCATCCGGCAGTACATCGCGGCCAATCCGGCACGCTGGCCGGTCGACCCTGCGAATCCACGACGCGGGGACGTCCGGACGAACACGGACGAACCCTGGTGCGTGTGACCGTCGAAACATCGGACGGCGGGCGACGCATGCGTCGCCCCTACGACGGCAAGGCTGGACAACACATCTCACACCCATGACCCCCATGACCCACCACTTCCTCTCCCTCGCCGACCTCCCCGGCGTCCAGCTCGGGCTCGTCCTCGCGAAGGCCGCGGAACTGAAGAAGGGCCCGCGCATGCCCGCGCCGTCGGGATTTCCGATCGCGGGCCCGCTCCACGGCAGGCGCATCGCGCTCGTCTTCTTCAACCCGTCGTTGCGGACGCGGCTCTCGATGGAGTTCGCGGCCCACATGCTCGGCGCGCAAGCAGTCGCGCTCTCGCCGGGCGCGGACTCGTGGAAGCTCGAGACGCGCCGCGGCGTCGTGATGGACGGCGACGCGCAGGAGCATCTCGTCGACGCGATCCGCGTGATCGCGGAGATGAGCGACGCCGTCGCCGTGCGGACGTTCGCCGGGTTGCGCGACGTCGAGGAGGACCGCGCCGAGCCGATCCTGCGGGCGGTCGCGGCCGAATCGAAGGTGCCGGTCATCAACATGGAGTCGGCGTTCGACCATCCGCTCCAGGCGCTCGCCGACCTGCTCACGCTGCGCGAGGAACTCGGCCGCGATCTCACGGGCGTGCCGGTCACGCTGACGTGGGCGCCGCACCCGAAAGCGTTGCCGATGGCCGTCCCGGCAGCATTCCTTCGCGGCGCTTCGCGGATGGGCATGGACGTCCGCGTCGCTGCGCCGCCCGGGTTCGAACTGCCCGCCGCGCTGCTCGACGAGGCGCGCGCGGCGATGCCTCAGGGCGGCCGCATCCGGACGTTCGAGAACCAGGCGGACGCGCTGCGCGGGTCGCGCGCCGTCTACGCGAAGGCGTGGGGCTCGCCGCTCTTCTACGCCGACGCGGAGGCCGGTCTCGCGGCGAGGAAGCGTCACTCCGACTGGACGACGACGGAGCAGAAGCTGGCGCTCGGCGACCGCGCGATCTTCCTGCACTGTCTCCCCGTGCGGCGGAACGTCGTCGTCACGGACGAAGTGCTCGACGGACCACGGTGTCGTGTGTATCAAGAAGCCGGCAACCGGCTCCACACCGCGGCCGCGGTGCTGCTGCACCTCCTCGGAGAGCGGAAGTGAAGAACATCGAGATCCTCATGCAGGCGCTGCCGTACATCCGGCGGCACCGCGGCAAGACCTTCCTCGTGAAGCTCGGCGGCGCCGTGGCCGACGACAAGGCCGGGCTCGCCGGACTCGCCGAGGACCTCGCCCTCCTGCACAACGTGGGCATCCGGATCTGCATCGTCCACGGCGGCGGGCCGCAGGCGACGCAGCTCGCGGAGCGCCTCGGCCACAAGTCCCAGTTCATCGAGGGACGCCGCGTCACCGACGAGGTCACGCTCGAGATCACGAAGATGGTCTTCGCCGGGAAGATCAGCCTCGACATCCTCGGCGCGCTGCGCGCGGTCGATCTCCGGGCCGTCGGACTCTCCGGCGTCGCGGGCGACATCATCCACGCGAAGCGCCGCGAACCCGCGCCGTACAAGGACCCTGCGACCGGCGAGACGCGGATGCTCGACATGGGCCACGTCGGCGACATCGTGAGCGTGGACACGAAGCTCCTCGCGGTGCTCATGGACTCGGGCTACGTGCCGGTCGTCAACTCGCTCGGCGCCGACGAGAAGGGCAACGTGCTCAACATCAACGCCGACACCGTCGCGTGGCGGCTCGCGGTCGACCTGAAGGCCGACAAGTTCCTCTTCATGACCGACGTGGACGGGATCCTCCGGAACAAGGGCGATGCGAGGTCGCTCATCGGCAAGATCACGTCGAAGCAGATCGAGAGCATGATCAAGCGCGGGAAGATCGCGGGCGGGATGATCCCGAAGGTGAAGGCCTGCGTCGACGCGCTGAAGGGCGGCGTCGAGCGCGTGCACATCCTCAACGGGAACAAGGAGCACACGCTGCTCCTCGAACTCCTGACGAAGCGCGGCGCCGGAACGCTCATCACGCTCGGCGACGCATGACCGAAGACCCGATCCAGCTCCTCGTGAAGCTCGTCGAGACGCCGAGCGTCTCGGGAACCGAGGCTGCGGTCGTCGAGGTGATCCGGGCCGAGCTCGCGGCGGCCGGCCTGGCGCCGGTCGTCAGCGGGCGCAACGTGTGGTGCGCGGTCGAGGGACGCCGGCCCGGCCGCACGCTGCTCTTCGAGCCGCACATCGACACCGTGCCCGCGTCGAAGGAGTGGACGACGAACCCGTGGAAGTGCGCGCGCTCGAACGGGCGCCTGCAGGGACTCGGCGCCAACGACGTGAAGGGCGGCGCGACGGCGATGATCTTCGCGCTGCGCGAACTCGCCCGGGATCGCGCCTTCGCCGGAACGCTGATCTTCGCCGCGTGCTGCGACGAGGAGACGGGCGGCCAGGGGCTCGAAGTGCTGCGCAAGGAACTGCCGCCGCTCGACGGCGCCGTCATCGCCGAGCCGACGAGTCTCCGCGTCGCGACGGCGCAGCGCGGCCTGATGCGCGTCGTCGTCTGCTGCGAGGGCAAGGCGTCGCACGCGGCGCGGCCGTGGCAGGGCGTCAACGCGATCGAGCTCGCCATGAAGGACATCGCCGCCGTCGCGGCCATCCACGCGCCGCGCGAGAACGCCGTCCTCGGCCGCGCGACGTGCACGCCGACGCTCATCGAGGGCGGCACGAAGGCGAACGTCGTCCCCGGGCACTGCCGCTACACGCTCGACGTGCGGCCGACACCCGAGCACGACAACGTGTGGTGGGAGGCGCGCATCCGCGAGGCGACGACCGGGAAGATCGAGGTGATGAGGAACCGGATCACGCCCGTCTCGACCGATCCCACGGACCCGCTCGTCGTCGCGGCGCTCGCGGCGACGGGGACAGCCGAGCCGATCGGCTTCGGCGGCGTCAGCGATCTCTTCCACGTCCGCGACGTGCCGGGGATCGTCCTCGGGCCGGGGCTCTCGGAGCAGAGCCACGTGGCCGACGAGTGGATCGAGGAGGCGGAGGTGCTGCGGGCGATCGGCGTGTACCGGGATCTGGCGCGGGGGTATCTCCGATGACGCGGATTGCGGCCGTCGCCGCTTCCGCTGACCTTGCCTCTGCCCTTGTAGGGGCGACCCATGGGTCGCCCGCCGTCCGCGTTCACTGGCACGCGCGAAACGCGGAACGTGCATCTGCGGACATCCGCGGGCGACCCATGGGTCGCCCCTACAGAGGCAAGGCGTTCAGCGGTCCTGGGAACCTCCGATGAAGAAACGCAAGGCCGTCTGGGGCGGACGGTTCAAGGGCGGCCCGACGGCATCCCTCCGCGCGATCGGCGATTCGCTCCACATCGACAAGCGCCTCGCGCCGTTCGACATCCAGGCGTCGATCGCGCACGCGCGGATGCTCGGGAAGCAGCGGATCATCCCGAAGAAGGACAGCGCGGCGATCGTCCGTGAGCTGACGCGGATGAAGGCGCAGATCGAGTCCGGGAAGCTCGTCGTCGAAGGCGACGACGAGGACGTCCACTCGTGGATCGAGCGGACGCTGACGGAGCGGATCGGCGACGCGGGGAAGCGCGTCCACACGGCGCGAAGCCGGAACGATCAGGTCGCGACGGCGTTCAAGCTGTTCGTCGGCGATGCCGCCACCACGTTGATGTGGCGCGTCTCCGATCTCACCTCCGCGCTCGTCATGCAGGCGGACAGTACCGTGGACGTGATCGTCCCCGCCTACACCCATCTGCAACGCGGGCAGCCCGTTCTGCTCGCACACCACTTGCTCGCGCATGCCGAGTCCTTCGGGGACGACTACGGGTGGTTCACGACGGCTACCGTCTACTTCGAAGACTGCCCGCTGGGTTCCGGTGCGGCGACGGGAGTCCCGTACCGCATCGACCGCCGTGCCGTGGCTCGCGAACTCGAGTTCCAGATGGGGCCTACCGAGAACTCGATGTACTCGGTCGCGAACCGCGACTTCGCCGCGGAGTTCCTCTTCCACCTCGCGATGACCGCCGTCCACCTCTCCCGCCTCGCCGAGGACGTCTGCCTCTGGTCTTCGTCCGAGTTCGGCCTCCTCGAACTCGGCGACTCCGTCTCGACCGGCTCGTCGATCATGCCGCAGAAGCGCAACCCCGACGGCGCCGAGCTGACGCGCGGGAAGACGGGGCGCGTGATCGGCCACCTCGTCGGACTTCTCACCACGCTGAAGGGCCTGCCGATGACGTACAACCGCGATCTGCAGGAGGACAAGGAAGCCGTCTTCGACGCGTACGACACCGTCGTGATGTGCCTGCGCGTGATGACCGACACGATCGCGCAGAGCCGGTTCCGTCCGGAGGCCGCCGAGCGTCTGCTGCGGAAGGGACACCTCCTCGCGACGGAACTCGCGGACTTCCTCGTCACCGAGAAGCGCGTCGCCTTCCGCGACGCCCACGAGATCGTCGGCAAGCTGGTGCGGACGCTCGACGAAGCGGGCAAGGATCTCTCCGACGTGGACGAGAAGTGGCTCGCGAAGTTCGATCCACGATTCAAGGGCTGTGCGCGGTGGCTCGACTTCCGGCGCGCGGTGGACCGCCGCGACCACGTCGGCGGGACGGCGACGCGCCAGGTGAAGAAGCAACTCGCGGCGTGGAAGCACCGCCTCTCGACGTAACGCGCCTAGGCTCGGCCCGGAGTCTCCTTCGATGAGCACCATCCGGCTTGTCACGCTCGCCGCGTTCGCCGCCCTGGCGGCGCTCCTCGGCGGCGCGTCGCCGTCGCCCGCCCGCGCCGCGGTCGGAGTCACGGCCGACCTCGGACAGGGCGGCTTCGTGAAGGGCGACGTCTCCACGTCGGGCCTCGAGACGGACACGATCACCGTGGACCTCGCGCAGGGCAGCGCGATCATCCTGAAGTGGACCGCCGCGTTCGACGCCGCGTGGACGTTCCTCGGCCCCGACGACCAGCCGATCGCCATCGGCATCGAGGCGGCCTCCTCGGGGAAGCTGAAGGCGTGGACGGTCCCGGCGACCGGCACGTACCGGTTCACCGTGGCTTCGAAGGACACCTCGCAGGGCGCCTACACGCTCTCGGTGCTCGCGTTCTGGCCGCGCGTCGTCGTCGTGACGGGCACGGGCGAGACGACCGCCGACGTTCCGATGCCCGCGTTCTCCGTCATCAAGGGGAAGGTCGATTCGCAGCCCGGCGCGTCGCACCCCGCGATCCTGTCGTTCACGTCCCCGCTGGGAGACGAACTGCTCGTGAAGCCGGTGGCGGGGAACCCCGCGACCGTGAAATCTCCGGCGATCAAGTGCCGCGACGCGGGTACGTACCGCCTGACCTGCTCGGCGCAGCAGGGGACCGAGGAGTTCCGTGCGGTCTTCATCCGCACGACGCGAAAGCTCCCGAGACGGAAGCTGAACGTCGCCAACGGCGTCGATCCGCTCAGCTACGCGAACGACGGCATCGACTCGTACTTCAGCCGCCGGTGCGAGGACTGCCATTCCTGGGCCAGGGACTACGAGGGAGTGCGGTTCAAGGCGCGCTCGGCGCTCAGTCTCATGCGCAGCGGAAGCATGCCGCGCGGCGGACCCCGCGCCACGCCGCAGGAGATCGCGCTGGTCGCGAAGTGGATCGCGACCGGCTTCGGGAAGTGAATAGTCCGGCCGCCTGACGGGTTCTCTCCTCCGAGAGCGTGAACGAGGCCCCCCGACCCCGAGTCCGTGCCGCGAACGACGCCGCGCCCCGCGCGGACGGCGAGTTCGTCGTCTACTGGATGACGTCGGCGCGCCGCACGACGTGGAACTTCGGTCTGCAGCGGGCGGTCGCGCTCGCCCGGCACCTCGGCAAGCCGCTTGTCGTGCTGGAGGCACTGCGCCGCGGTTACCGCTGGCGGAGCGAACGGATCGACCGCTTCGTCGTCGAGGCGATGGCGGACCACGCGGAGCGGTTCGCCGCCGCGGGCGTCCGCTACCACGCGTACGTCGAGCCCGAGGACGGCGCGGGGAAGGGGCTCCTCGAAGCGCTGGCGCGCCGCGCATGCGTCGTCGTCACCGACGAGTTCCCGTCGTTCTTCCTTCCGAGAATGATCGCGTCAGCCGCGTCGAAGCTTCCGGTGCGCCTCGAGGTCGTCGACTCGAACGGCCTCCTGCCTCTCGCCGCGACGACGTCGGACTTCCCGACCGCGTACGCGTTCCGCCGGTTCCTGCAGCGCAACCTGCGCGAGTACCTCGAATCGCCGCCGCGACCGGACCCGCTGGCGGGCGAACGTCTCCGGCCCGCCCCGCCGCTGCCCGAGGAGCTCCTCGCCCGCTGGCCGGCCGCCCGCCTCCCCGCGCCGTCGCACGCGGCCGCGAGGACGCTCCACGGCTTCCTCGCCCGCGGACTCGCGCACTACTCCGCGCATCGCAACGACCCCGACGACGACGCCACGAGCGGACTCTCGCCGCACCTCCACTTCGGCCACGTCGGCGCGCACGAGGTGTTCGCGCGGGTGATGGAGTCGGAAGACTGGTCGCCCGAGAAGCTCGCGACCACGGCGTCCGGCAGCCGCAGCGGCTGGTGGGGCGTCTCCCCAGCCGCGGAGGAGTTCCTCGACCAGCTCGTCACCTGGCGCGAACTCGGCTTCGTGTTCGCGCACCACCGCGCAGACCACGACCGGTACGACTCGCTCCCGGAATGGGCGCGGCGGACGCTCGCGGACCACGCGGCCGATCCGCGCCCCTACCGGTACTCGCGCGACGACCTCGACGCCGCGCGCACGCACGACCCGCTCTGGAACGCGGCGCAGACCCAGCTCGTGCGCGAGGGCCGCATGCACGGATACTTGCGCATGCTCTGGGGGAAGAAGGTCCTCGAGTGGTCGGCGTCGCCCGAGGAGGCGCTCGACACGATGATCGACCTCAACAACCGGCACGCCCTCGACGGCCGCGATCCGAACTCGATGAGCGGCATCTTCTGGGTGCTCGGACGCTTCGACCGTCCGTGGGGTCCGGAGCGGCCGGTCTTCGGGAAGATCCGCTACATGAGCTCCGACAACACCGCGCGCAAGCTCGACGTCGAGCGCTACCTCGAGCGGTACGCGCCGGCGGGCGGCTCCGCGTGACGCGGGAGGTGTTCGTCCGCCGCGAGACGCTCTCCGTCCCCGCGGACGAGGCGTTCCGCTGGCACGAACGGCCGGGCGCCTTCGAGCGTCTGGTGCCGCCGTGGGAACGGATCGAACTCGTCGAGGAGACGGGCGGCGTCCGCGACGGTGCGCGCGTCGTGCTCCGCATGCACGCCGGTCCGCTCAGCCTGCGCTGGGTCGCCGAGCACGAGGGCTACACCGAGGGCCGCGAGTTCCGGGACGTGCAGGTCGAGGGGCCGTTCCGCGACTGGGAGCACACGCACCGCATGGAGCCGCGCGCCGACGGGACGTCGGTGCTCGAGGACCGCGTCGAGTACGCGCTCCCGTTCGCGGCGCGCCTCGCGGGCGGCGCGATGCGGCGGCGTCTGGAGCGCACGTTCGCATACCGTCAGCGCACCACGCGCGACGACCTCGCCGCTCACGCGGCGACGAAAGGCAGGACGTCCATGCAGATCGCGATCACCGGCGCGTCGGGCCTCGTCGGCGAGACGCTCGTAGTCTTCCTGACGACCGGCGGCCACGGCGTGCGGCGTCTCGTGCGCGCGGGACGCAAGCCTCCCGGGTCGGTCGCGTGGGACCCCGACGCGGGCACGATCGACGCAGCCGGACTCGACGGAACCGACGCCGTCGTCCATCTCGCGGGCGAGGGCATCGCCTCGGGCCGCTGGACCGACGAGCGCAAGCGGCGCATCCGCGAGAGCCGTGTGAAGGGCACGCGCCTCGTCGCGGAGACGCTCGCGGCGATGCCGCGGAAGCCGCGCGTGCTCGTCTCTGCGTCGGCGGTCGGCTTCTACGGCGCCCGCGGCGACGAGGGACTCGACGAATCGTCCGCGCCCGGCACGGGGTTCCTCGCCGACGTCTGCGGCGAGTGGGAGCGCGCCGCCGATCCCGCGCGCGCCGCGGGGATCCGCGTCGTCCATCTCCGATTCGGGGTCGTCCTCTCGCTCAAGGGCGGCGCCCTCGCGAAGATGCTCACGCCGTTCAAGATGGGCCTGGGCGGACGACTCGGCAGCGGTGCCCAGTGGATGAGCTGGATCTCGCTCGACGACGCGATCGGCGCGGTGCTCCACGCCCTCGCGAACGACGCGGTCGCCGGCCCGGTCAACGCCGTCGCGCCGAACCCCGTGACGAACGCCTCGTTCACGAAGACGCTCGGCGGCGTGCTCGGCCGTCCGACGATCCTCCCCATGCCGGCGTTCGCGGCGCGCCTCGCGTTCGGCGAGATGGCCGACCACCTGCTCCTGACCGGACAGAAGGTGCTGCCGCGCCGCCTGCTCGAGACCGGCTACCGCTTCCGCCACCCCAGTCTCGAAGAAGCCCTGCGGCACCTCATGGGCCGTTGACGGTCGTGACTTCGCGGGCTACCGTTCTTCCCGTGCAACGCGCGATCCCGCTCCTCGTCTCCGCGGCGATCGTCGCCCTCGCCCTTCCGCTGCGCGCCGGGGACCCGCCCGCCCCGCCGCCCGATCCCTGCGTCGCGGCGCTCGCTCGGGTGCGCGCGCTCGAGCAGCAGCTCGTCACGACCGTGGAGACGGTCTGCCTCTCCTCGGTCAGCGTGATCAACAAGCAGATCCCGAAGGAAGTGCAGGGACGGCCCGTCTCGCGCGACCCGGTGATCGCCGGCGTCGGCTCGGGCGTGATCATCTCGCGCGGCGGGAAGTTCTTCGTCCTCACGAACCAGCACGTCGTCGACCACTGCGACCTGCTCGAGGTCGTCACGCGCGACGGCGTGACCCGCGGCGTCGAGGTCGAGGACGCCGTGCAGCAGTACGACATCGCGCTCCTGCGCTTCACCGACAAGAAGACGACCGGCCTGAGGGGGACAGTCGTCTCCGGGAAGAAGAGCGAGGAGCTCGACGAGGGCGAGTGGTGCATCGCCACGGGCAACCCGTTCTTCCTGGCGCTCGACGGCGCGCCCGTCGTCACGCTCGGCGTCATCTCGGGCAAGGACCGCGTGCTCGGCGGCAACTTCACGTACGGCCGCGCCATCCAGCACGACGCCGCGGTCAACCCCGGCAACTCCGGCGGACCGCTCTGGAACCTGAAGGGCGAGTTCGTCGGGATCAACGGCATGATCTCCGCGATCTCGACCGTCGCCGGGCAGGGCCCCTCGAACATGGGCTGCTCGTACTCGATCCCCGTCGAGGAGATCGAGGCGTTCATCGGTCAGCTCGTCGATGCGAGGAAGGACGCGCGCGCCGGCTACCTCGGCGTCGCGACCGAGACCGCCACGGACAAGACCGGGAAGCCCGTCGGCGCACGCATCGCCGCGATCGACCCGAAGAGCCCCGTCGCAGGCGGGTCGAAGGGGCTCAAGGTCAACGACGTCATCGAGAGGCTGACGATCTCGGGGGCGCAGAACGTGATCAGGACCGAGTCCGACGTCATCAACGCGCTGGCGACCTGCCAGGCCGGGGCGCGGATCACGATCACCTACAAGCGCTCGGGCAGGCAGGGCGTGTGGACGGGCGAACTCGGGGCGCCGCAGTAACCAGCGTGACCACGCGACCGGTTCTCGCCGCCGCCGCCTGCGCGGCGGTCCTCGCGCTCGCGGCGCGCTCCGTCCTCGCTGCGCCGGGGCTCGAACAGATCCAGAAGGAATTCAAGAACGCGCTCGAGAAGGGCACCCCCGCCACGGTGACGGTGACGGCGAGGGACAGCATCCAGGGCTGCTCCGGGGTGATGGTGACGTCGCGAGGCCTCGTCCTCTCCGACTTCGACGCGGGTCTCGTGTTCAAGGGGGGCGCGACAGAGCCCGGCTGGTCGGACGTCGTGAAGGTCCGCGTCCCCGACATGAGGACCGGCGCCTTCGTCGAGTACGACGGCCGCATCGTGAAGGTGCTGAAGGACCTCGACTCCACGCTCATCCGGATCGTGAAGCCGCCCGACGCGGGGTTCAGGCACCTCGTGCCCGCGTCGGCGGAGGACCTGCACATCGGCTCCTACACGTTCGTCGCCGGCAACTCTTTCGGGATGTCCTCGGAGAGCCTGCCCGCCATGACCGCGGGCGTCGTCGCCGCCACGAAGCGCACGCCGCGCGACGACACGTCGGACTCGGGACGGTTCCGGTTCCTCTACACCGCGGCGGCGGTCGCGCCCGGCGTCTCGGGCGGCCCGGTGCTCGACGCCCAGGGGCGCCTCGTCGGGATCGTTTCGGGGTACGAGCCCGTCATGGACGACAACCCGTACCAGTTCCTCGGCAAGGTGATGCCGATGGACCGCCTGCGCGCGGGCTACCGGACCCTTCCCGAGGCGAAGGACGCGTTCGACACGAAGCCGCCGAGGTTCGAGCCGTCGAGGGTCCCCGACACCACCGCGCTCGAGACGGTCCTCGCGAGGGTCGCCGCCGACACGTACCCGTCGGTCGCGAGCCTCGTCGTGGAGCGCAGCGCCCCGCTCAACTCGCTCACCTCCGGCTCGCAGGGCCCGGTCGACCTGCCGCGCTACACCGGCCCTGCGAGCGCGGTCGCCGTCTCGGACGACGGGTGGCTCGTCACGAGCCTCTACAACCTGACGAACGTGCTCGGCATGTTCTCGGTGTCGGTGAGCCTCGGCCTCAAGAAGGAGGCGAAGGTCGCGACGGGACTCGAGTCGATCACGAAGTTCACCGCGTGCTTCCCGGACGGCGCGTCGGGCGAGGCGAAACTCGTGGCGATCCACGAGGGTCTCGGCATCGCGGTGCTGAAGGCCGCCGTCTCGGGCCGCCGCCCCGTCCCGCCCGCGGCGGCGTCGGCGTACGCGCCGGGACGCTTCCTCGTGCCCGTCGCGAACCCGTTCGGCGCGGCGCGGGAGCCCGATCCGCTCGTCAACTTCGGCGTCGTCTCGAAGCGTCATCCCGACGACCTCCAGGAACCGTGGCGCGGCCAGATCCAGACGGACGCGGGCGGCACCGACGGCAACTGCGGGTCGGCGGTCGTCGACCTCGAAGGCAGGCTCGTCGGCGTGATGACGCTGTGGCTCCCGATCCAGCACGGCCGCAACTCCGGCGTGGCGTTCGTCGTGCCGTGGGACCGGATCGAGCGGGCGCTGCCCGCCATGAAGCAGGGACGCAACTTCAAGCTGCCGCGCGTCGGCGTGGAGTGGCCGAGCGACGGCGCGACCGTCCCGAAGATCGGCGCCGTGGCGAAGGACGGTCCCGCGGAGAAGGCCGGGATGCTCGCCGGCGACGTGGTCCTCGGAATCGGCGGCGTCGTCGTGAGGTCCGTCGGCGAATGCACGAAACTGTTCGTCGGCCGCTACGCCGGCGACCGCGTCCCGATCACGGTGTCGCGCGGCGGGCAGGTGATCGTCCTCGACGTCGAACTCGGATCGAGGGACTGAAGCTCGCGCCGAGCCGCCTACTCGCTCGTGTGCTCCGACGGCTTCTCGGGGTTCATCAGCGACGCGACCGTCGCGATCGTCAGGATCCCCGCGATCACGCCAAGCGAGGCACCGCTCGAGATCTCGAAGAAGCCGAACATCTTCACGCCGACGAACGCGAGCACGAGCGCGAGGCCCGGCTTCAGGTAGCGGAACGAGCTCATGAAGCGCGCGAGGAGGAAGTAGATCGCCCGGAGTCCGAGGATGGCGAAGATGTTGGACGTGAAGACGATGAACGTCTCCTGCGTGATGGCGAGGCACGCCGGGATCGAGTCGACCGCGAAGACGATGTCCGTCGCCTCCACGATCAGGATCACGAAGAGCAGCATCGTCGCCACGCGCTTGCCGTCCCGCACCACCGTGAGCTTGCCTTCGATGTACTCGGGCACGAACGGCACGATGCGCCGCATGATGCGGACGACGAGGCTCATCGAAGGGTCGTTCTCCTCCTTCGCGATCACGAGCTTCACCGCCGTGATCACGAGGATCCCGCCGAAGACGTAGTTCATCCAGTGGAACGCCGAGAGGAGTTCGACGCCGACGAGGATGAACACGAACCGCACGATGATCGCGCCGAGGATGCCGAAGAAGAGCACCCGGTGCTGGAGCGGTGGCGGGACGCGGAAGAAATCGAAGATCAGGACGAAGACGAAGAGGTTGTCGACGGACAGCGACTTCTCGACGAAGTACGCGGTGAAGAAGTCGATCGCGTGCCGCTTGCCGAACTCCATCCAGATCCAGCCGTTGAAGATGAGCGCGAGGCCGATCCAGAAGACCGTCCAGCCCACTGCCTCGCGGGTGCGCACCTCGTGCGGGCGGCGGTGGAAGACGACGAGGTCGAGGATCAGGAACACCACGACGCCGCCGATGAAGGCCTCCCAGAACCACGTGGGGACCACGATCGGGGGCGCGGGTTCGGAGGCGAGTAGCCAGGGCATCGGAGGCGCGTTTCTAGCCGCCCCGCCGCGGGGCGTCAGCTAGATCCGGAGCGCGCCTTCGGCCCAGGGTCGTTGCTGAATTGGTGAAACACGCCCGGCCGGCAGCCTCGAACGCCGAGCCGTCCTCGCCGGCGCGTCAGCGCTCCGTCTCGATGACGATCTCCTCGAACGCCCGGACGTCCACGTCTCGGGCGGTCGCCGACTCCCCCTCGCCGAGACGCACGGTCCACCGCCCCACCGCGAGCCGCAGCCGGAACTCCGCGTCCGTGAACGAGGTGCGGATCGAGTTCCCGTGGACGTCCGCAGCCTCCGCGGCGAGCTCCGGCAGCGCGCCCTCGTTCGTCTTGCGACGCACGACGACGAACCCGGTCGCCGGCAGCGCGACCTCGACGTCCGACGACGCCCCCGCGACGACCTCCACCTCGATCCGCGCGGCGATGTCCCCCGCCGACGCGTC
This sequence comes from Planctomycetia bacterium, assembly GCA_031404455.1. Taxonomy (GTDB): domain Bacteria; phylum Planctomycetota; class JAJSAM01; order JAJSAM01; family JAJVHW01; genus JANNHP01. The sequence continues at coordinate 15,801 of JANNHP010000351.1, forward strand.
CGCCGCGCTGACGGCGAGATGCCACTTCCCGGGCGAGACCGCGAGGACGAACTTCCCCGGCCCCGTCTTCGAGAGCCGCTTCGTCGCCGGCGACCGTCGCTCGGGTCCCACCTCGTAGAGCGACGTCTCGATCTCGTGATCGACGGGCGCGCCGCGCGCGTCGACGACCGAGAGCCGCACGCGGCCGAGCGCCGCGTCGACGACCTGGTCGAGCTCGACGTCGAGGATCTGCGCGGCCGCTCCGTCGAGCGCGACCGGGACCTCACGGATCTGGTATCCGTCCGCCTCGAGCCGCACGCTCGCGGTCACCGTGCCCGGCGGGAGATCGGCGGGCGCCGGGACGGTCGCCTCGACGACGCCCTCCCTGTCCCAGGCGATCCACAACTCGCCCCGTCGCACCTCGACGCCGCGCGAGGACGCTGCCCCGTGCCCCGGCGTGCGCCTGCGGAAGAGGAGCTGCCCGCGGCAGTCGATCGGCGCGCCTGTCTTCGCGTCCTTCACGCGGACGGTCACGCTCTGCGCCGCCCTCGCGACGATGCGGACGTCTCTCGCGCCCGCCTCGACGGCTGCGTCAACCGAGAGGAACCAAGCCGGGCTCTCGGAGAAGATCGAGACCTCGCCCTTGCCGAGCCCGTCGAGGACGAACCGCCCCGAAGCGTCCGTGACGGCGCGCGCCCACTGGACGTCGGGGTCGAAGTGCGCCGCGAGGAGGGCCTCTGTGTCGAGCGTGTCGCCTGTGACGAGCGTCGCGTCGAAGCCGGACGGCCGCGCGAGCAGCTTCACGCCCGCGAGCGGGACGCCGTCCGTCGTGACGACCGTGCCGGTGATCGAGGAACCCGCGGCGGCGCGGAGCGTCACGCGCCGCGTCGCGCCCTTCTTCAGCCGCACGCTCGTCGCGTCGCGGCGCAGACGCGGAACGACGGCGCCGACCTCGACGTCGGCGTCGCCCGTCGCGACGTCGCCTGGGAGCGTCATCTCGAACGCGCCGTCGTCGCGCAGCGCGCACCGGGCGACGACCTTTCGCGCGTCGCCTGAACCGGCGGCGACGTAGGCGAAGCCGTCGGTGAGCGCCGCACCTGCGGGCGCCTCGACCGTGCCGGCGACGTCCGGGACGATCTTCGGCGTCTCTGCGGCTGCGGGAGCGGAGGACGCCGTGTCCGGCGCAGACGCAGGCGCGGCAACGCGCGCGCGTTCCGTCGGAATCCGGTGCGCGCCCGGACGGGCAGCCGACGCCGACTCCGATTCGCCCAGCGAGAGCGGCGATCGCGGCGCGTCCCCGCTTTCCTGCATCCACCACATCAGCCCCAACGCGACGACCAGCGCCGCGGCGCCGACCGTCACCTTCGTCCCGAGAGCCACGACGATCCCCCCTTCCACGGCCGCCGAGACGGCGCCCCCTGTCGCTTCGACGCGCGACGCGCCGTCACCTCCTGTCCCGCCGAGCGGTGCGAGCAGCACGGCCCACTCCCCGCGGCCTCCGTCGCGCGCGTCGAGACGTTCCCGCAGCGCCGCGAGCGCTCGCTGGAGCCGCGAGTTGACGGTGTTCACCGACACGCCCTGGCGCTCCGCGATGACGCGCGGCGGCAGGTCCTCGTAGAACCGCATGAGCACCGCCGACCGCATCGGCTCGTCGAGCGCGAGCACCGCGTCGACGACCTCGCGGATGACGGCCTGCCGCTCCGGACTCCACGCCGCGCCCGACGCCTCCGGCGACGCGACCGCAGACTCGCGCACGTTCCGGCGCGACTCGCCGCGCCGCAGTTTCAGCGCCGCGTTCCGCGCGACGGCCCCGATCCAGGCCGCCGAGAGCACACGCGGCGGACGCCGCACGGCCGCGAGCCACGTCTCCTGCACGGCGTCGTCGGCGAGCGAGTCGTCGCGGAGGAGGCCGCGGGCGAGCCCCCGCGCGAAACGCGCGTGGCGGAGCAGTTCGTCGGCGTGGGTGGAGTCCATGACGGTCGGTCGGCGGGAGGCATCATCGCCTCCCTGACTGAGAGATCCCGCCACGCGCGGATCCTGCGCAGGCCCGCTACGAGCGTGTCCGAGACAGTCGCGCGCCGAAGCGACGTCGTCGGCCGCGTGCTTCAAGCCAACTTCCTGACTTCAAGCCGTTCAACTAGGAGTCCGGCCGAGGTCGTTACTCGGACGGACTCCTAGCGAGGGACGAAGTCGAAGTACCCGATCATCATCTCATCCGTCGTCTGCTCGCCGAAGCGGACGGTCTTCGTCGGGTCGGGGTTGGCCGGGTTCTTCGCCGAGTTGTCGTACCAGGCCGTCGCGACGATCTTCTCGCCCTTCTTCACGTCGATCGGTTCGCGCAATCGGTACGCGAGCTGCCAGTTGAAGTCGTAGTGCGGCACGTCGAGGAGCGTCTCCTTCTTGCCGTCCGCACGGATCAGCTCGAACCGGAACGCCTTCCCGCGCAGGTGAGTGTGCGGCACGAAGGCGAGGACGCGGCCATCCTCCTCCATCTCGCGCGTCGCCGACACGCGGTGGTTCTCGGCGCCGGGCGGGATCTTGAAGCGCGTGTCGAAGACGCCGAACGTGCGGACCTCGCGCTCCGGAGGTTTCGACGCCCAGCGGAACGCGATGCGCGGCTGGTCGGTCGTCGCCGTGCCGTTCGGCTGGTAGTGGATCTGGAAGACGAGCGTCGCGCCCTTCGGGAGCTGTTTCGCCGTGCCCTCGGGGAACTCGATCACGCCCTGGCCGGGGACCATCGCCGCGAAGAAGCCGCGGAGTCCCTCGCCGGAATCGAACTGCGTGAACCGCGGATCGCTCCTCGGGTAGCGGATGAAGACGAGGACGTGGTGGACGACCTCGGGCGCCGTCGGCCGCACCTCCATCGCCGCGATCCACTTGTCCTCGTCGAGCTTCGGGAACGCCGCGACGTGCTGGTAGTTCATCGTGCCTTCGGCGGCGACCGGGATGGTCCGCGACGCCTCGAGCACGAGGTCCGGCTTCCCGATCCTCCAGCCCGTCTCCCACGCGACCGGCAGCGGTGCCTCCTTCGGATCGCCCTCGGGGCAGCCGGCGTCGAGGAAGGCGAGGAGGTCCGCCTTGTCGCGCGGCGAGAGGCTGCGATCGTTCGAGAACGGGCCGTTCGACGGGTCAGCGAACCACGGCGGCATCGCGCCGCGGGCGACCATGAGCTTCGCCATGTCGGCGTTCTGCTTCACGTCCGCGAGCGTCAGCAGCGGGAAAGGACCGTTCTCGCCGGGACGGTGACACTCCTGGCAGTTGCGCTGGACGATCCGCGCGACGCGCGCGTTCCACGTCGGCGCCGCGGGCGGAGCGACCGTCGTCGCCGGCTTCAACCCGAGCACGCAACCCGGCGCCCACGTCGCGGCGTCGGCGGGAAGTCGGCCCGCGATCACGTCTTCGAGCGCGTTCCGCAGGTACTCGCGCTTCGGCTTCTCGCGCTGGTAGCCGAGGCCGTACTGGTCGTCGATCGGCCCGCGCCAGACGAGCGTCCGCGCGCCATCCACGATGAACACGTCGCCCGTCGTCTGCGCGCCGAGGGCGCGGGAGAGCGCGTTGTCGCCGTCGGGGACGATGCGCGCCGTGAACCCGCGCTGCTTCGCGACGTTGCGGACCGACTCGGCCGGGTTCTCGCTCGGATCGACGAGCAGGAACTCGACGCCGCGCTTGCCGAATTCGGCCGTGAGTTGCACGATGCGCGGCGCGTAGCGCTTCGAGATCGGGCAGACGGCCGTCGTCATCGCGACGACGAGCGTCTTCCCGCGCCAGTCGGAGAGCCGTCCGGGCTTGCCGTCGGCGTCGCTGAAGGAAACGTCCTCGACGAGTTCGCCGATCCGGCAGACGCGCGGGTCGAGCGGCCGCGGCGCCTCCCGCGGCGACGATCCCGCCTCGTCGGCCGGGGCCGAGGAGACGACGACGGCGACCGCCGCGACGGCGACCGCGATCCCGAGCAGCGACGCGAGTTTCGTGTTCACGCGGGGAAGCTATCGTCCGTGCGTCCGCGGCGCGCGAGGACTCTCGGCGGAACGTTGCAGAGGCACGCGCCGAGGGCGATCGCGCCGGTGGCGATCCAGAAGAGGAGGAAGCCGCTCAGCAAGGACTTGTCCGGCTGTAGTGCAACGATGGAGACGGCCGCGAGCGCGCCGACGCCGCAGAACGCCGCGAGGACGCGGCCGAACGCGCGGCGCGCGAACAGCAGGAGCGCGAGGCAAAGCGCTGCGCACACGACGGGGAGGGCGAGCGACCCGCCGACGACGAGCTCGCCCGTCGTCGCGTGCGTCACCACCACCGACATCTTCCCAGCGCCTCGGACGACCTTGCCCTCTAACTGAATCGCCGCCTGATCGAGGCTCCACCCAGTTCCCACCGCCCCGCCGAGCACCAGCACGAGCCCCCACCCGCGGATGCCGTAGTAGTACGCGTCGATCTCGGACATCCACGCCGACCAGCGTTCGCGGAGGCTCGGCCGCGGAATCGTCACGCTCATGCGCCCTCGACCCCCGCCGCGAGCCGCTCCCACTCGCCGTACAGACGCCCGATCTCCTGCTGGACGTCGCCGAGTTCGCGCGACAGTTCCTCGCCGCGCGCGCGGTCCTTCGCGGCGCTGAAAGCCTCCTCGATCCGCGCCGCGAGTTCCGCCTGCCGCACCTCGAGCCCCTCGATCCGCTTCTCGAGCGCCCCCATGTCTTTCCGCATCTTCCGCTGGTCGCGGTCGCGGTGCTTCTTCTCCTCCCGTTCGGCGCGGAGCGCGAGCGCGGACTCGTCGGCCGCGGCCTTCCGGCTGCGCAACTCCAAGGCGCTCTTCCGCATCGTCCCGGAGTCGCGCTTGCGCTGCCACCACTCGGCGAAGCTGCCGGTCCGCGAGACGAGCTTCTTGTCCTCGACCTCGACGACGCGCGTGACGAGCTTGTCGAGGAAGTAGCGGTCGTGGCTGATGACGAGCAGCGTGCCGTCGTAGTCGCGGAGCATCTCCTCCAACTGCTCGCAGCTCTCGAAGTCGAGGTGGTTCGTCGGCTCGTCGAGGAGGAGGAAGTTCACCTTGTCGTGCGAGAGGCGCGCGAGCTGCAACCGGCTCTTCTCGCCGCCCGAGAGCGTGCCGATCGTGCGGTCGAGGTCGTCGCGCTTGAAGAGGAAGCGGTGGAGGAGCTTCGCCGTCTCGCGGTCGTCGAGGCTCGTCACGTCGGCGAGCCAGCGCAGCAGGGTCATGTCGTGGTCGAGGACGTCGTGGAGTTGCCGGTACTCGCCGACCTTGACGGACGCGCCGAGGCGGAGCGTCTGGTTTTCCCAACTCGCGGTCTCCAGAACGTTGCGCAGCAGCGTCGACTTCCCACTGCCGTTCGGCCCGACGAGGCAGACGCGCTCGCCGTGCTCGATCTCGAGGTTCGCCTTGTCGAAAAGGACGCGGTCGCCGTAGGCCCACGTGAATTCCTTCACCGTGAGCGCGATCCGCCCGTGCCGCGCGCCGCCCGAGAGCGACGCGTGGAAGCGGCGGTCGCCGGCCTCCGGCTTCTCGATCTTCTCCATCAACTCGAGGCGTTTCAGCATCGACTTCGCGCGCCGCGCCTGGCCCGGCTCGTCGTAGGCGCGCGCCATGTCGAGGAGGCGCCGCGCCTGGAACTCGATGCGCTGGATCAGCCTCTGCTGCGTCTCGAACTGACGCTCCTGCAGCGCCAACGCCTCGGCCTTCTGCCGCTGGAAGTCGCTGAAGTTGCCGGTCCACTTGACGACGCTGCCGTTCGCGACCTCCCAGATCTCGCCGACCGTCGCGTCGAGGAGATGGCGGTTGTGGCTCACCATGACGACGGCCGAGTCGCAGTGCCGCACGAACTCGAGGAACCACTCGACGCCCTCCATGTCGAGGTGGTTGCTCGGTTCGTCGAGGAGCATCACGTCGGGCTCGGAGAGGAGCACGCGCGCGAGGCCGATGGCGTTGCGCTCACCGCCGGAGAAGCCTTCTATCGGCTGGTGCCACGCCGATTCCGGCAGCCCGAGCGACGACAGCACCGTGGCGATCCGGCGCTCGGCGTCGTACCCGCCCGCGGCGTCGTGGTGACGCTGAAGGCGCTCGTACTCCGCGAGGACGCGGCGCTTCTCGTCGTCGTCGAGATCCTCCGCGAGACGGTGTTCCAGCGCAGCGAGACGGTCCGCGCGCTCGAACTCGTCGTGGTAGACGCGGCGCATCTCCTCCCAGATCGTGGCGCCCGGCGCGCAGACGAGTTCCTGCGCCTGGTACGCGACGCGCACGCCGCGCTGCCGCAGCACCTGCCCCGCGACGGAGTCGTCCTCCCCCGCAAGGAGCTTGAGCAGCGTGGACTTCCCCGCCCCGTTGCGCCCGACGACGCCGATCTTCTGACCGCGCTCGACCGCGAGCGTCACGTCGTCGAGCAGGATCGGCCCGCCGAAGTGCTGCGTGACGTGGGAGAGGGAGAGGAGGGGCATGGGACGGGCGCAAGCATCGCCTACCGCGCGGCCGCGGCGCGACGATCAGCGGCGGACGCCGCCCGGCAGCGGAGGATTCGTGCGGCGCCGGGCGCCATGCGAGCCTCCGAGCGTGTCCAGAGGCCGATCGGTTGGTGCGGCGCGAACGGCGGCTACGCCGCCGGGTCCGGACGGCCTCGAGTACGAGGACTGGTACCGGCTGACGCCCGCGCAGCGATTCGCCGAGAGCACGCGCCTTTGGGAGAGCTTCTTCCTGCTCGGGGGCACGCTTGAACCAGAGCCCGATTCCCAGAGTCCTTTCGACGCTGCGACACCATCGCGTGCGCGCGTTGCTCATGGGCGGACAGGCCTGCATCCTGTACGGCGCGGCAGAGTTCAGCCGCGACGTGGACGTCGCGGTGGCGGTCGATCCCCAGAACCTCCGCCGGCTGCGCGCCGCTCTGGTTGACCTCGACGCCGAGCCGGTCTACTTCCCCAAGCTCGCTGCCTCCGCTCTCCGACGGGGTCATGCGTGTCACTTCCGCTGCCAAGCGCCCGGCCTCCACGGGGTGCGGCTCGACGTGATGGCGGTTCTCCGCGGTGTGCCGGGCTTCGAGACGCTCTGGCGGCGTCGCATGCGGCTCGATCTGCCCGGCGGGATCACGATCGACGTGATGGCTCTCCCGGATCTGCTGCGCGCGAAGAAGACGCAGCGCGACAAGGACTGGCCGATGGTGCGGCGTCTCGTCGAAGCCGACGTCGCGCGGGCGCCTGCGCGCGTGCCGGCATCGCGCGCCCGGTTCTGGCTCGAGGAGTGCCGGTCGACCGAGTTGCTCGCCCAGCTCGCCCGACGGTTCCGCGGGCAAGCCGTCCGCGTGGCGCAGAAGCGTCCAGCCGTCCGCGCCGCGCTGCACGGCGACATCGCCGCCGTCGCAGCCGAACTCCGGTTCGAGGAGGACTGCGAACGGGACCTCGATCGCCTGTATTGGAAGCCGCTGCTCGCCGAACTGGAGAGCCTGCGGCGCGGACGACGGCGCGACTCGTGAGGTGCGGACGGGGATCGATCGGCAACGAGCGTCGATGCGCCGGTCCACGGCGACCGTCACGTCGTCGAGCAGGATCGGCCCGCCGAAGTGCTGCGTGACGTGGGAGATGGAGAGGAGGGGCATGGGGGAAACCGTCGATCGGCGCGGCTAATCCGACACTCCGAGATGCAGGAGGTACGTTCCGTTCGCGGTCTCGAAGACGATGTCGTCCCAAGCGCCTTCGTACCAGCGTTTCGTCTCGACGTTGAGCTGCCACACGGCAGTTGGATGGCCGACGGCGATCAGCATCTTCAGCACGTCGTCGAGCAACTCCACTCGACCGACTTCGTCGCTCAACAGGAACGCCTCGTACTTGTCGACGAGATGGTCATCGCGAACACATTGGAACTCGAAGAGCCACTTCCTGAGGACTCGCCGCGCGGCCTGCGGCCAGTCGATCAACGGCGTGACTTCTAGACTCTTCAGATCGGCGCCGAACACCGCCTTGACCGCATCGGTCGCGGTGGCTGCTTGCGGCAGCCGGTGGTACTCGAAGGAGTACGAGTGGTCCGTCTTGTCGTTGAGTCGAGCGAACGCATCGAGGAATCCCTGCAATCGTCCGAGCGCCGGGTCCGTCGCCACTCGTTCACCAGTCACGGCGCGGTCTCGTAGATCGCCGGTCGATACCGCGGCCTAGGGATCGGCTTCTTGAACCTGCGAGCCGCCGCGAGCCAGTTCTTCGTCGCAATCCGGACTTCCGCCAGCGCCGATTCCGGTGTCTTGCCGAACGCCGAGCACTGCGCGAGATCGGGGACGTCCGCGATGAACCCACGGTCCTCGGCGCTCCAGAAGATGTTGATGTGGTAGCGCTCGACGCTCATCGGCCTCGCTCCGGACCGAGAGTCTAGCGTTCCTCGCGAGGCGCCGAGTTCGTTCACGTGGATGCCTCCGAGGCGTCACCGTCCCCGAACGCCGTCAGCAACTCCCGGCAGTTCGTGACCCGGACCACGAGCCCGCCGACGCGGCGGTCGTACGGCTCCGCGACGCCGGGGCACACGACGAGATTGCGCCCGTCGGGATGGAGTCCGCGGAACGCCTCGAGTCCGGCGACGTCGAGCTTGTCCGGGTTGATCTTGCATTCGATCGCGTCCGCGGCACCGCGACGGCGCACCACGAAGTCCACCTCGCGGCCCGACTTGTCGCGCCAGTAGAGCACGGCGTCGCTGCCGGCCGCGGTGCGCAGCACGTCGAGGACGAGGTGCTCCCAGAGGAACCCGCGGTCCTCGCTCCGGACGTCGCGCCAGCCGCGGACGAAGCAGACGAACCCCGTGTCGAAGGCGTAGGCCTTCGGGCGCCGCACGATCTCTCGGCTCCCCCCCGCGTGGAACGGCGGCAGCAGGTTGACGGCGCACGCGATCGACATCGCCTCGATGTGAGCCTTCACCGTCGCCCGGCTGAGGTCGCACTCCCGCGAGAGGGCCGAGTAGTCGAGGAGCCCCCCGCTCTGCCGGAGGACGAATCGCAGGAGCTTCAGGAACCCCGTCCGGTCGCGGATGCCGAACAGGTCCTGCACGTCGCGCGCGTAGAAGCTGTCCATCCACTCGGCGTAGAACGCGTCGTCGGGCGCCTCCGCGAGCAGCATTTCGGGCATTCCGCCGTGACGCAGCCGGCGATCGAGGTCCCGAATGCCGAACACGTCCTCGCACTCGGGCCAGAGGACCGGCGGCAGGACGAGCGACGTCTTCCGTCCGGTGAGCGAGTCGCGGAACCGCCGCGTCGCAGCCAGCGTGGACGATCCCGTCGCGAGGATGCGCAGGTGCGGGAACGCGTCGGCGGCGATCTTGAGCGTGCGACTCGGATCGGGCAGGCGGTGGACTTCGTCGAGGACGACCGTCGCGCCCTCCGGCAGCGACCCGAAGAACGACTCCGGATCCGCGAGCCGTTGCTCCGTCGACGGCAGGTCGCAGTTGAGGAACACGGCGCCCGGGATCATCCGCGCGAGCGTCGTCTTGCCGACGCGCCGGACGCCGGCGAGCCAGACGATCGGCCGCTTGCGCCAAGCGGCGTCGAGCTTCCCGATCCAGACCGGGCGGTCGTTCATGACAGTCTACTTATCATTTGGACGACTATATGACAAGTAGACTTTCATACTTAGGCTCGGGCGCCTGCGTTTTCGGACCGGGACGCGCTCCGGTCGGAACTGCGTCTGTCTCGCCGTCCCTCACCCCTCCGGAGGCGTCGCTCCCCGCTCCGCCGCCGCCTCCCAGAAGTCGCTCGCGTGGACGATCGTCAGCGGGACGCCCTTCTGCCGCAGCGCGAGCGCTTCCTCGATCGTGCGGCCGTGGCCGGAGAAGGCCCAGGCGACGCCGCGCGGGGCGTCGACGACGAGGTAGTCCACGTCGCGCGCCAAGGCGAGGACCGGGATGCCTCCGAGTTCGGCGACGGCCTTCGCGATGCTCGTGCGCGCCGCGCGCGGCGAACTCCCCGTCACGCAGAAGCGCCGCCCCGCGAACTCGATCTCCGGCCGG
>JANNHP010000352.1:0-1836 GCA_031404455.1 Planctomycetia bacterium
CAACGGCAAGGCGCACCTGTCGCGCCTTGATGGCCCGTAAGGGGTCATCCCCGACGGCCAGCCTTGCCTCGAACCGCACGGCTCGCCCGGACGAACGACAGCAGCCGGTCCGCCCGTTCACGCCCGCGCGCAGCAGGCGACCCGCACCGACGCCGCGCCCGCGGCGACGAGAATGCGCGCACACTCGTTCACAGTGGCGCCGGTGGTGAGCACGTCGTCGACGACGAGGACGCGTTCGCCGGCGACGCCACGCGCCCACGGAGCGAACCGCGGCTTCGAGAGCCCGACGGTGCCTCGCGCGGCAGCGAGACGCAGAGTGCGCGGCAGCGCGGCCTGCGGCACCGGCTCCCCGATCCGTACGAGCCACGCGTCGCGGAGCGGGAGACGGAGTTCGTCGGCGAGCCGCTCGGCGAGCACGTCGGCCAGGTGGAAGCCCCGCTCGCGAACGCGCGACAGCGTCGGCGGCACCGGGAGGACCGCCGTGAGTCCGGCGGTGCCCGGCCACTCGCGAACCGCCGCGGCGAGCAGTTCGAGGAGCGGCCCCGCGAGCGCGGGATCGCGTCCGTACTTGGCGCGCCGCACGAGTTCGCCGAGGAACCCGGCGTACGGCCCGGCCGCGACCGCCGACTCGAACTTCGGCCGGAGCGCCGCGCAGGCCGTGCACGCGCGCGGATCGGCGCCCGGCCCGAGCGGCCCGGCGCACCGGCGGCACGGCTCCTTGGGCTGCGGACGGAGGTGGCGCAGGCACGCCGCGCAGAGGCCGGAACGGTCCTGCCGCCCCTCGCCGCAGGCGAGGCACCGCCGCGGCGCCACGAGGTCGAGCGCCGCCGACGTCCACCGGAGGATCGGGCCGTCCACACAGATAGGTCCGTCCGGAGGGGCCGGAAGTTACATCGGGAAATCGCGCGCCGGACCGCCGGCGGCTACTGCACGCGGCAGATCGTCTCGACCGTGTGCACGAACGTGAACGGCGTGGCCGTCTTCGGCACGGTGGCGAAGGCGTAGAGGCAGATGGGCTGCTGCGACGGCTGACAGTCCGTGGTGGGCCGCGTCTCGACGAACGTGACGATCATGTCCGTCGCGCGCTCGTCCACGCTCCGGATGCGCGCCGCGTACCCGCGGTTCGTCCGCGGGCCGAGGAACACGCCGACGACGAGCGACGTGCCGAAGTCGACATCCGGCCGCGGCCGGATGTCGAGGCAGTGCAGGTACCAGAGGTTCGCCCACACGTCCGCGTCGTTGACGACCACCGTCCCGGGCGAGCAGACGAACGTCTCGGGGAAGACGTCCGTCGCGACGAACGGATACGGCGCCGACGACACGGGCTCCTTCCCCGACGTCACGAGGCCGCCGAACTCCGCCGCGCCGAGGCGCAGCGTCACGGGCAGCGGGTCCTGGCCGAGCAGCGGACCGCTCGGGTCCGCGCCTCCGACGTCGAAGCGCACCGTGCCGCGCGCGGGGAAGAGCACGAGACGCCTCAGGTAGGGGGCGCCCGCGACCCGGGGCCCGCGGAAGCGGATCCGTCCGTTGCGCACGCGGCGCGACCTCATCCCCGCCGGGAGGTCGAACGCGGCTGCGGCGCCGACCGACAATTGAACCGGATCGCGCCGGGCGTCGAATGCCACGGCCGCGGCCGCGTCGAAGGTCGCGCGAACCGTGACGCTGCGCGAAGTCCCGGACCGCGAATCGACCACGCGGACCTGCGTGGTCAGGTTCGCGAGCGGCAGCGTCGCGTCCGCGGCGACCGCCGACGCCAGGAAGGCGACGACGAGCGGCACGACGCGACGTGCGAGGCGGGACATGGCCGACATCGTATCCGCGGACGTCCCGCCCGAG
>JANNHP010000353.1:0-7684 GCA_031404455.1 Planctomycetia bacterium
CGCCGCGAGGCGCGCGTCCACGGTCGCGAGCGACATGTGGAAGTCGAGGACGCCGAGGACCTGCTGCGCCGGGCCGTGGGCGTGGCACGCCGCGGTCGAACAGTCCGGCGCGTTGCGGATCGGGACGATCACGGAGAGGACGCGCTGGCCGTCGGCGGTCGTGAAGGTCCGCATGCGGTCCGTGCCGGGGAGCCGTTCGAGCGGCCGGTCGGCGCGATGGCAGCCGTAGCACTGCTCCGCGTCCTTGTCCACCAGCGTGCCCGCCTCATCGCGCCGCGTGGACTTCTGGATACGGCCCTGCTTGTCGAAGATGCGGATACGGTCGATGTCCTTCTGCGCGCCGACCGCGTCGAGGATGCGCTGCACTTCGGCGGGGCGGTTGTCGAGCATCGCGGCGCGGGTCGAGCGCAGGATCACGTCGGCGCCGCGGTCGGCGCTCGCGCGCACGAGTTCCGTCATCTGCTCGCGCTGCAGCGAAATGTTCAGGGCACCCGCGGCAACGAGGATGGCCGCGGCGCCCAGGCAGAGCGCCGCGGCCAGTCGGAACGCCAGGCGGTGCCCCAGTCGGCGCCGCCGCCCGGCAGGCGGTTCGTTCTTGTGCACGTCATGCTCTCGGGATCGGAACGACCTCCGGATGCTGCGGGACGCCCGCCGCGGGGAGCGCGACACCGGTCACGCCGTGCGCCCCTTCCTCGTGCTCGGCGGGGAAGATGTTCAGGTAGCGCACGGCGAGGCTGAAGGCCCCGAACCCGAGCGCCACGAGGAAGAGCGTGATGAACGCCTCCGAGAAGGACGGAAGGTACCGTCCGCCCTGTGCTCCCTCGAAGCCGGTGATGCTCACGTTCAGCCGGTTCGCGACGAAGCCGAGCACCGCGAGGAGGGCACCGGCGTAGAGCCCGCGCGTGTTGTGGCGCACTTTCGGGATCGCGAGCAGCACGAACGGGGCGACGACGCCGAGCACGAACTCCACGAGGAAGAGCGAGGACTCGTACGAGAAGTCGAACGCGCGTCCGAGCATCCCGCGGCTCGCGAGGTCGTAGATCCGGATCGACGCGTAGACGCCGAGCACGGCGACGAGCGCGCGTCCGACCTGGGTGAGGAGCGGCATCTCGAGCTGACGCCCGAAGGCCCGCGCCGAGAGGCGCGATTCGACGATCACCATCGCGAGACCGACGCCGATCGCCGACACCCAGAAGAGGACCGGCAGCGCCGGCGTGTACCAGAGGGCGTGGAGCTTGCCGGGGACGATGAGGTACACGGTCCCGAGCGAGGACTGGTGCAGCGTGGAGAGGAGCACGCCGCAGATGACGAGCGGCACCGTGATGGCGTGCTGCACCTTGACCGCGCGCACCCACTTCAGCTTCTCGAAGACCATTCCCGAGAACTCGAGCGCGAGCACCGTGGAGTAGAGCGTCACGCACCAGGCGACCTCGAACATCACGGAGTGCGGGTTCCACATCACGAGCGGGTGCCAGATGGCCCACGGCCGCCCGATGTCGAAGAGGAGCGCCGTCGTGACGAGCAGGTATCCGAGGAACGCCGTGAGGAGCGTCGCCCTCACCACGGGCCGGAACTTCTCCACGTGGAAGACGTAGACGACCGCCGTCAGCACGAACCCGCCGGCCGCGAGTCCGACGCCGCAGAGCAGGTCGAAGCCGACCCAGAGGCCCCAGGGAAACTGGTCGGAGAGGTTCGTCACGGCGCCGAGTCCCTGCGTGTAGCGCACGACCGAGAGCACGACGCCCACGACCATGATGACGACGAACACCCACTGCCAGAACGTGAGCCGCCAGAGCTTAAGAGACCGCATGGTTCGCCTCCTTCGCGGCCGCGGCGCGCTTCGCGCGCGCCTCCAGCCGTTCGAGGGCGGCGATCTCGTTGCGCCGCCTCGTGATCCACCAGATCCCCATGAGCGCCGCCCCGCCGCCCGCGACGATGCCCGGGATCTTCTCGAGCACGTTCCACGTCAGGGACGGAAGCGGCGTCTCGCCGAGCGCCTCCTTGTAGCCGAGCGCCTCGACCGGCGTCGGCGTGAGGAAGAGCACGGACGTTCCGCCCAGCTCCTTCTCGCCGTAGACGTGGTGGTAGTACATGTCCGGGTCCTCGGCGATCCGCTTCCTCGCGATCTCGAGGAGCTCCTCGCGCGTGCCCGCGACGGTGGCCTCGTAGCGGCAGGCCTCGGCGCAGGCCGGGATCTTGCCCTCCTTCAGCCGGTCGATGCACATGTCGCACTTGCGCACCGCCGGCACCGGGCTGTGCCACTCGTAGCGAGGAACGTTGAACGGGCAGGCCACCATGCAGTAGCGGCATCCGATGCACTTGTCCGCGTCGTAGGTGACCGGTCCGAGCGGCGACTTCTCGAGAGCCCCAACGGGGCAGACGCTCGCGCAGGAGGGCTTGACGCAGTGACGGCACATCTTGCGGATGTGGTTGTCGCCGTCCGTCACCATCGCCGTGTACGCGGTCGCGGAGAGCTCGGTCGTGTCCTTCGCCTCTCCGGGGAAGCCGTGGATCGACTTGCACTCCTTGACGCAGGCGCGGCATCCCGCGCAGCGGACCATGTCGAAGAGGAGTCCTCGGGGTTCGTTGCTCATGTTCGTGATCTCCGTTCCGCGGCGTCAGGCGAGGAGGAACGTCGCCGCGAGGCGCTTCCACTCCTCCGGGGGGAGGTGCTCGGCGAAGTCCTGCGTGGGTTCGCCGCCGTCCTGCATCACGCTGCCGGACAGCGCCATGAGCCGCATCTCGAGCGCGCCGCGCGCGTCCTCCGTCCAGCGGCGCGCGAGGTTGCCCGAGAAGAGGTTGCGCAGGTTCGCGACGAGCGCGGACGAGCGCACCTTGAAGAGCCAGCCGCGGCCGTACGGGTCGTCGGTCGCGAGCGACGGCGTCTCGGCGACCGCTCGGTTCACCTCCACGACCTCGCCGGACACGGGCGCCACGAAGCGCGCGTTGCGTCCGCCGCTCTTCACGCTGAACGCGGCCGAGCCCTGCTCCAGCCAGGCACCGATCGCGGGGAGCTTGAGAGCGTCCGCACGGCCGGTCAGGCGCCGCGCGAAGTCGTCGATCCCGACCACGACCGTGTCCGGGGAGACGACCCGCACCCACGCGTGGCCGCGGTGGTAGTGGCGGTCCTCGGGAAGCTGGTATCCCGCGACGAACACGGGTTCGAGCGCCGGGACGAGGTCCGGGGACGGCGCCGCCGCACCGTTCGCCGCATCGGGCGCGCGCGCCCGGAACCGCTGCACCGCCCAGTCGGCCGTCAGGAACATGATGAAGGACAGGAGAACGAGTAGCACCACCATGGCGCACCTCCTTGGTGTCCGGAGGAACGCAAGTGCCGTTCCGCTCGCTGCGGGGCGTCCGCGACGCCGTCGGAAGTCATTCACCCGCAGTGAGTTGCGCCGCCGTCGGCGGACTCCACATCGCCGCGGGGGACTGTGGTGTGTTTCCCCACGGCGCTACGCCGGGCTGTCGAGTGCGCGCGCAAGTCGCGGCCCGCATCGAGGTTGCAGCGCCGTCGAAGATCGCCACGGCGAGTGTGGGACATCTCGACGGCGGGGAACCGTGGGGACGGTTCTCACTTCAGCGCTTCGCGGGCGTGAGGGTCCGGCTTCCGCGGGCAGCACGGCCGTCGAAAGGTGCGAAAGTCAGGACCGTCCCCGAGTCAGGCTCGAAAGGTGCGAAAGTCAGGACCGTCCCCGGCTCAGGAGTCCCCGGCCCAGGAAGAACCCGTCGCTGCCCGTGCCCTGGTAGAGGGGCATGAGGACGTACCCGTCCTCGGGCGCGACGACGTCGCCGCGCGCGTCCTTGGCGAGGAGTCGGCCCGTCTCCACGCGGTCGAAGTGACGGAAGCCCGGTTCCATGCGGAATCCGTCGCCGGGACGGACCGCGTGGCGGTGGACGACGTCGACCGCGGCGGGCAGTTCGCCGCGCGCGGCGTCGAGCAGAGCGCGCATCGACGGCAGCCACGGCGCGCGCGCCTCGTCGACGATCCCTGTCGCGGCGAGGACGACCCAGATCGCCGCCTCCGCGCGATCGACGCTCGCCGGATCGTCATTACGTCCCGCCTCGACGACGGCGCCGGCGATCCCGCGGCGCGCGAGCGCGACGAGCATCGGTTCGTCGAGCCTCTCGAGGAGACCCGTGAGACACGTCAGCGGGATCGTCCGCGCGATCGCGCGACTCCCGGGATCGTCCGCGGCGATCGAGAACGGCGGACCGTCGCCCGAGGTCGTGTGCAGGTCGAGGACGACGACGTCGCCGCGCGCCGCGGCGCGGACGTCCTCGATCGCGCGATCGAGCGCCGCCGTCTCCGCGTCCTCGGCGTCACGCGGCGCCTCGCGACCCTCGCGCAGTGCCGCGACGCGTTCGTCGTGCCATCCGCGGTTCAGGTCGCGCGCCTGCTGCCGCACGCCCTTCTCGAACGCACCGACGTTGCCGACGACGCAGACGATCTCGCCGCGGAGGTCCGGGCCATCTGCTTCGAGCTTCGCGAGCACGCGGCGCGAGGCGTGGACGCCCGCGGGCTCGTTGCCGTGGAGCGCCGCGACGACGACGAGCGCCGGCCCCGGGTCGCTTCCGCGGCGCCGCCCGATCAGCCGGCGGGCGCCGTCGGCCGCGCCGCTCATTCCCTGAGCTTCTGCTCGAGCAGTTCCGACGCGACGCCGAGGAGGTTCCTCGACGTGATCATGCCGACGAGCTTCCCGTCCTTCGCGACGACCGGCAGGCAGCCGACGTCCTTCTGCCGCATCACCTCGATGGCGACGAGCGTGGAGGTGTCGGGCGTGACCGTCCACGGGTCGCGCTTCATCACGTCGGAGACGGGGATCGGCTTCGGGTCGGACTCCTGCAGCCACTGCGCCGCGGCGCGCAGCACCGCGCGGTAGCTGATCAACCCGATGAGCTTGTGCTGCGCGTCCTCGACGGGGATGTGGCGCACGCGCTCCCAGATCATGAGGTTCAGCACGAGGTCGAGCGGGTCGTCCTCGTGGACGGTGACGAAGTCCGTCCCCATGAACTGCTCGACCTTGACGTAGTTGTGCCTCCAGCCGCCGCCCTCTTCGATCCGCGCGAGGTCCCAGCGCGAGACGGGCGTGTTGTCGCGCTGACGGCGGATCGCCGCGGCGGTCAGGGCGTTGACGCGCTCGCCGTCGGTGCCCTTGTTGCGCATCTCGGCGAACGAGCGCAGCGCCCAGTTCGAGCCCGTGCGCCCGGAGTCCACGCGTTCGGCGATCACGCCCATGTAGCGCTCGACGTCGCCGCGATCGACGCCGGTCGAGAGCAGTGCGTCTCGCGCGATCGGCACGAGCATCTCGAGCACGATCTGCTGCGCGGGGGCGACGACACCGTCGAGCCACGTGAACTGCGCGCCGAGTCCGAGGCGCGCCGCGGCGAAGAAGTTGCCCTTCGCGTCGTCGAACGAGATGTGCTTCGTGATGTCCTCGTGCTGCTTCGCGAGTCCGAGGACGAGCCCGTACCAGAACGCCGCGTTCGCCACCTCGTCGACGGGAGTCGGCCCCGAGGGAAGTGCGCGCGCCTCGATGCGCAGGTGGGGTTTCCCCTCCATGATCCCGTAGCACGCGCGGTTCCAGCGGTAGATGGTGCCGTTGTGCAGCCGCAGCGCGCGGAGCGTCGGGACGCCGCCGCGGTCGAGGACCTCGAACGGGTCGTCCTCGGGGTCCGCGGCGATGAGCACGCGGTAGCGGGAGATGTTCTCCTGGAAGAGCTCGACGACGCTGTGCTTCACCCACTGGCGCCCGAAGTCCACGCGCGGCGGCACCTCGCGGACTCCGGACGACGAGGCGCGCGTGTCCACCGACTGCTGGAAGAGGGCGACGCGCGTCTCGTTCCAGAGCCGGCGGCCGAAGAGCATCGGCGAGTTCGTCGCGGCCGCGAGCACCGGCGCCGTCGCGACCTGCGCGATGTTGTACATCTTCGCGAATTCGGTCGCCCCGACCTGCAGGTGGCACTGGAAGCTCGTGTTGCAGCTCTCGAGCATCACGTTGTCGTGCTTGACGTGGAGCTCGTCCACGCCCTTCAGGTGGATCTCGTAGTCGCCGCCGCGGAGCTTCGTCATCGCCTTGTTGAGCGCGAAGTAGCGCGGGATCGGCGTCATGTTGTCGAGGCCGAGGTCGGATTTGCGGATCGTCGGCAGGATCCCCGTGAGCACGATGTCGTTGCCGATCTCGTGCGCGGCGTGCCGCGCCTTCTCGAGGAGCCCCGTGAGCTGCGCCTCGGTCGCGGAGAGGCACATCCCGCCGTAGGGCTGCGGGTCGAGGTTCATCTCGAGGTTGAAGAGCGCGACCTCGGTGACGAAGTGGTCGTCCTGCAGCCGCTCGATCATCTTCAGGGCGCTCGGGGCGGGGCGGAAGTCGCGGTCGACGAGGAAGACCTCCTGCTCCGCGCCGATGCGGCGGACGCCCTCCTCGATCATGCCTTCCTTCAGCATGCGCTCGAGCGCCTGCACGTCGCGGAGGAGCCGCTTGGTGAACGCTCGGAGGAGTTCGCCTTCGTTCTCGGTGTCGAGGACCTGCTTGTCACCCACGGGCCAGGGTTATACCCAAAGCCTGCGAGGCGCAGGCTTTGGATAACGCGCAGAGCGGGGCGCGCCGGGCGGGTGGCAGGCGCCGCGTGCCGCACCTCCGCGTCCGCGGATAGCATCGCCCGGGGATGCAGGCGAACCGACACGTCAGGGTGGCCTTTGCGATCGTGCTCCTCGCCGGGCTCTGTCACGCTTCGCCCGACGCGGAGACGGCTCAGCGCACGCGCGTCCAGCAACTCGTCGAGATGATCGCCACGGGCGACGTCGCGTCGCGCGCGGCGGCGGCGGACGAGCTCGTCAAGCTCGGACGTCCCGCGGTGCCCGACGTCGGCCGGTTCGCGCACGTCATCCGCGACGCCGCGGGCCGGGACGTCCTCGCCGGGGCCTTCGCTCGCATGGGGCTCGAGGATTCGATCGCGCTCCTCGTCGGCTGGTCGTCCAACTGGTCGGTCAAGGGACGGCCGCAGATGCGGGAGCTCGTCACCGCGCTGCGCGCCCTGCGCGACCCGAAGCTCGCGTCGCAGGCCGATCTCGTCCCCGCCGTCGCCACGAACGCTGCGCGCGTGCCGCCCGACGCCGAGTTCGCGATCGGCGAGACGCTTCCCGGGGCGATCGCGTGGGGCGACTTCGCGGTCCGGAAAGCGAAGGGCGGGATCCAGGTCGACGTCGAGGGCAACGGCGCGCGGTGGGAGACCGTCGAAGGCGACCGGCCGCGCGCGGTCCGCGTGGGTCCGCGCAAGCGGCCGATCCTCGTCTACAGGAGACTCGACCGCTGGTACGCCGCGTCGGCGTCGCTCCTCGCCGGCAAGCTCCGAGCCGAGGATGTCGAGCTCTGGGACGCCGACCTCGACGGCACGTTCACCGGCCCGCGGGACTTCGTCCGCCTCGGCGACGGCGCGTACCAGCGCATCCCCGAGGACGGCCTCGTCCACGGCCCGCAGGGACTCGCGATCCTCGGCGTCCGCGCGACGGACGAGGGCGCGACCGTCACGCTCGTCCCCGAGCCGCTCCCGCCCGACGTGGGGGAGTGGACGCTGCGCGCGCTCGGCGTCGTGAACGAGTGGCGGCGCAGCGTTGCGCTGCCGCCGGTGCTCCTCAACCTCACTCGCAGCGCGGCGTGCGCGAAGCACGTCGACTACTGGCGCC
>JANNHP010000354.1:0-2788 GCA_031404455.1 Planctomycetia bacterium
CTCGACTGCTCGGGCGCGCGGCCGCGGCTGACGGTGCTGGCGCATTGAGCGGGGTGGACGAGCCGAAGCTTGCGCGCGCCGCGGGCACGACGCTGCCCGAGCGCAAGAAGTAGGCCGCGGGCGCGCCGTCGCGAGACTGACGGCCACATGTCAAGACGCCTCGCCCTCGAAGTCCTCCGCCGTGTCGAGACCGGCGCCCGCGCCGGGGAGGCGCTCGCCCACGCGGCCGGGAAGGGGACCGACCCCCGCGACCTCGACCTCAACCGCGAGATCGTGCTCGGCGTGCTCAGGCACCGCGGCGCGATCGACGCGATCATCGGCGCGCGCTCGTCGCGGCCCGTGGAGAAGATGGACCACGTCACGCGCAACGCGCTGCGGATCGGCGTCTACCAGATCGGCTGGCTCGACCGTGTGCCGCGCCACGCCGCGGTGGACACGTCGGTCGAACTCGTTCGCGCGGGCCGTCAGCCGAAGGCCGCGGGCTTCGTCAACGCGGTGCTGCGGAAGGTCGTCGATCTCGTCGGCGCGCCGCTGCACGGCGACGGCGACGATCCGCGGCGCACGATCCCGCGCGGCGACGGCACGCACCTCCCGCTGCAGTCGCCGGTCGTCCCCGACGCCGCGACGGATCTCGCGGGTCACCTCGCCGTGCGCTGGTCGCACCCGAAGTGGATGGTCGAGCGTTTCCTCTCGCAGCGGCCCGTCGAGGACGTGCGTCAGATCCTCGCGGCGGGGATAGCTCGGCCGCCGCTCTCGCTGCGTCCCGCCGAGGAGCACCGCGACGCGCTCGTCGCCGCGCTGAAGGCGAAGGGGCTCGAGGTCGAGGAGGAGGGCCGCTGCCTGCTCGTCCGCGACGGCGGACGCGTCGAGGAGCTGCCGGGGTGGAACGAGTTCTGGTTCGCGGTTCAGGACCCGACCGCGGCCGAAGTCGTCCCGGCGCTCGCACCGACGAAGGCCGCGCGCGTGCTCGATCTCTGCGCGGCACCGGGCGGGAAGACGGTCGCCATCTCCGAGGCCGTCGGCCCCGAGGGTGCGGTTCTCGCCGTGGACATGAAGGCCGAACGCGTGGAGACGATGCGCGCGGAGTTCCTGCGCCGCTCGCTGACGAACGTCGCGGTGCTCGAAGCCGACGCGACCGACGCCGCGGCACTCCCCACCGGCGTCGCGGGACGCGGCAAGCCCGGTTTCCACTTCGTGCTCCTCGACGCGCCCTGCTCGAACACGGGCGTGCTCGCGAAGCGCGTCGAGGCCCGCTGGCGGATCGAGAACCCGCACGAGATCAAGGATCTCGCCGAACTCCAGGGGCGCCTGCTCCGCGTCGCGGCCGGGAAGCTCCGCCGCGGCGCCCGCCTCGTCTACGCCACGTGCTCGCTCGACAAGGACGAGAACGAGGGCGTCGTCGCCGCGTTCCTCGCCGAGTCGCCCGACTACCGGCTCGACTCCGAGACGACGCGTCTCCCCGTCGCCGGGCGGCGCGACGGCGGTTACGTGGCGGTGATCGTCCGTTCGTGAAGGCTCCGTCCGCGACGCACGGCTCCGTCTGCCGGAAAAGAAGCGCCACCCGCGTCGGACGCTCGACAGAATGCGCGCCCTCCGTCCCCTCAATGAGGTGATCCACGTGAAGTACGCCGCCCTCGTCGTCCTCGCTGCGCTCGCCGGCTGCAAGAAGAAGGAGCCGGAGCCCGTGCCGGTTCCCGTCGCCGAGCCGCCGAAGCCCGTCGCGGCGAAGCCGTCGCCGTCGAAGCCGGCCCTGTCGCCGCCGCTCAGCGCGGCGCAGCAGTCGGCGATGGAGAAGTCGTTCGGCGCGGCGCGCGAACTCGTGAAGCGGGCGCGCGGGCTCAGGGCCGAGGCCGAGGCGATCGAGAAGACGCAGACGCGCGAGGCCGCGAACGACATCTACGTGAAGGCGCGCGATCTCTACCGCGAGGCGACCGAGTCCACCGAGGAGTGGATCGAGCCCGAGCTCGGCAAGGTGACCGAGGCGCAGTTGAAGGACCACCTCGGCGCGATGCTGAGCGAGCGCGGCGCCTGGGTGAAAGAGAACGCCAGCATGGGGAAGCTGCACAAGGACTGAGAGCCGGCGCGGTCGGGGGGCTGTCCGGGGCGAGTCCCGCGTGGCCGCTTGGCTTTCAGTCGTATCGCGGCGGACGGGCGGCGGAGATCCGCGGTCGCTCCGCGTGCAGATGTCAGACGGACAGCTCCGCGATCGCCTCGTCCATCGCGGCGAGCAGCGCGGACGTTTCCGCGACCGTCACGTCGCCCATGTGGCCGACGCGGAAGGTCCACATTCTCATAGCCGCTGGTGTCAGATACTAAAGCTGTAGATCCAATTGCGGTGTTATGACTTCCTTTGCTTTGGTTTAATGCCCACGTACCTACAGCAGTATTATGGTTTCCTGTTTTATTTGTTTTCAATGTATTATGCCCTATTCCAGTGTTATAGCTGCCAGATTCATTTTCTTCTAATGATTGAGAGCCCATAGCCACATTTCCACTTCCGGAAATATTATTCCGCAATGCTTTCCATCCAAAAGCGTTATTAGCTGACCCAGTTGTATTAGATTCCAAGGAATATGCTCCGAGCGCTGAGTTCAAAATGCCATGATCACTATTGACCACATTTAAACTATTATTTTGTAACGAGTGAAAACCTACCGCCACCAACTCACTCCGATCCCGATTATTAAATAACGCCTGCCGTCCAATAGCCACATTTTTTGACCCAAGACTATCATTTCTCATCGCTTCACATCGAGAGAGCGGACTCGCGAGGAAGACGGCCACGTCG
>JANNHP010000355.1:0-4890 GCA_031404455.1 Planctomycetia bacterium
CCGCCGGAGGGACTGAGCTTCACGAGGAACGCGTCGCCCTCATCGGCCCCGCCGGCGAAAGCGGGCTGGAATCCGCCGACCACGGGGAAGTCCGGCGACGTCGTCGACCCCGCCACGTACACGCCACTCGCGTCGACGCGCACGCCCCAGCCGATGTCCGCGCCGCCACCGCCGAAGTACGTCGAGTACAGCAGTTCGGCGCCCGAGGCGTTGAACACGGTGACGAAGGCGTCGAGGCTGCCCGCGCCGGGCGCGCCGGGCAGCGCGTTCGCCACCGGGAAGTCGACGGAGGCGACCGCGCCCGTGACGTAGGAGTTCCCGGCGGGATCGACGGCGATGTCGAACGGCGATTCGGACTCGCTCCCGCCGAGGTACGAAGCGTACGCGATGACGGGGTCGATCAGCAGCGGCCGCGAGGCGTCGCGGCCCGGCACGCGGAAGCCGACGCGCGAGCCTTCGCGCAGGTCGAAGCCGCCCGCGATCTCGCGCCCGTCCTCGAACACGCGCGGCCGGAGATGGCGGAACTCCGCGTCGCCCGCCCCGACGACGAGGTCTCCCGCCGCGTCCACGGCAACCGTGTCCGCGCCGTCGAAGCGGAGCGAGATCGATTCGGGATCGGCGCCGGGTGCCACTTCGAAGTCGTACTCCACGCGTCCGTCGTCGCCGCGGAACACCACGTCGATGCCGGGCCACGGCTCGCGGCAGACCGTGCGCGCGTAGAGCGGCACGCTCAACTGCCACCCCGCGGGGTCGCGGCCGCGGAGGTGGTTCGCGACGCCGGGGAGGCGCGTCTCGCCGTCCACTCGCGTCGCCGTAGCGCCGTCGAACGTGAGACGCAGCGGCGTGCGGCCCCGGCCGCGAGGCGCGATCGTGAGGCCGTCGTCCGTGACGAACACCGCGCCGCCCGCGCCGCGCGCGACGAACCGGACGCGCGCGTCGGTCTGGCCGTCGTTGCGCTCGAACGCGAGCGTCCGCGGCGCACGCGCGGCGCGGACGGCCGGCGCGGATGCGGGGCGGTCGTCTCCCGGTTCGCGCGGGATCGCCGAGACCGACGCGAGGACCAGGACGAAGGCGGCCGTCAGGACTGTCGGACCCGGGTTCACGGGCGCCGTTATACTGCTTTCCCGATGGACCTGGCACGCGCCCCTTTGGCATCGAACGTCGAGTTGAAGTCCCGGCTCGACCGCTTCGACGACGCCGTCCAGACCTGCCGCCGCATCGGCGCGGCGGACAAAGGCACGCTGGAGCAGACCGACACGTACTTCTCCATGGGCAACTACCGCCTCAAGCTGCGCGAGCAGTCGAACGGCGAGCACTTCATCATCGGCTACTCGCGTCCCGACTCCGCGGAGGCGAAGAAGAGCCAGTACCGGCTCCAGAGCGTCGAGAACCCCGGCGCCATGAAGGCGACGCTCGCGCGGCAGTGGGGCGTCAAGGCCGTGGTGACGAAGACGCGCAAGTGGTTCCTCTGGCAGGGCCGCGTGCGCATCCACCTCGACCGCGTCGCGGGACTCGGCGAGTTCCTCGAGATCGAGGCCGTCGTCGACGCGGTCCCGGGCTACGACGAGGACGCCGCGCGCCTCGACGTGGCGCGCCTCTCGCACGACTTCGGCATCGCGCCGCGGGACCTCGTCGCCGAGTCGTACGCGACGCTCGTCCGGCAGATCGAGCGGACGCCCGCGGGGACGTAGGCCGATCGCCGTCGAGTCCGTCGCGTTGCAGCCTGAGCGCCGTGATGCGCCTGCTTCTGCAGGGGCGACGCATGCGTCGCCCGGTGCCGTGCGCCGGGTTGGGAGCCGAACCGGGCGACGCGTGCGTCGCCCCTACGGAGGCCTGCCGCATCGGCGCTGCTGACTTCGTCGGCGTCGCACGTGCGCCCGGGTCAGACGTCGACGAGCGACAGCTTCCCGTCGGCGAAGAGCCACTTCTTCCCCGCGCCCGGGGCCGGCAGCTTCCCGAAGGAACGGAGGAACTCCGCCTCGGTCGGCAGACGGCCCTCGCCCTCCCGGAACGCCGCGATGACGTCGACGGCCTGGTAGAGGATCTTCGCGCGGTCGAGTTCCACGAGCTTCGCGTAGTGCGCGAGGCCGTCCGGGCCGAACGTGAGTCCTTCGAGGACGACGTCGATCGACTTCGGATCGATGAGCGCGGGGTCGCGGATCTGATCGGGCGACGAGGGCGCGCTCCCGTTCTTCGTCTTGAACTCGCGGATCGCGCGGTCGGCGATGAGCTTCTTCGTCCGCCAGAGCTCGTACTCGCACACGTTCCGGGCCCGCTGGTTCGGCGCCTGGTCGAGGTTCCGCGCCCACACGGCGAGCGCCGTGAAGTCGTCGTGCTCGTCGACTTTCAGCGACGCGAGCATCGCGAGGGAGAGCGAGTCGATGCCCGGCATCGTGGAGGCCTTCTCGAGGAGTTCGACGGCCTTCGCCTTGTCCTTCTTGAACTCGTAGTGGACCATCGCGAGCGCCACGTGGAGTCCCGCGGAATCGGGGTTCTTCCCGATGCCCTTCTCGAGCAGCTTGATCGCCTCGTCGGGGTTCCTGTCCACGAGGTACAGGTACGCCGAGCCCCAGTCGTAGACCCTGAAGAACGACGGCTCGAGGTCGGTGATCACCTCGGTCGCGCCGGCGATCCACCGCTTCTTCAGCGCTCGGTCGCGGAAGGGCTGGGCCATGTCGGGCAGTGCCGAGAGCCAGAGCGCATCCGCGAACGCCGAACGGTCGCCGCCCGCGACGAGGCGCATCACGCGGGGATCGGGCGTGTAGCGGAAGTCGTTCGTGCGCCGCTCGGCGTTGCGCGCGCCGATGTGCCCCTGGAGCGCCGCCGCGCCGGCGATCCCGGCGAGGACGACGAACGTGCGCGGGTCCATCAGGTCCGTCCCGCCGCGCGAAGAGTGGACACTAGAATTGCCTCCGCCGGAACAGCACGATGGCTCCGGCGAGGAGCGCCGCGGACCAGCACACGACCGAGAGCGCGCCGGAACCGAGATCGCCCCAGCGGAGTTCGGCTCCCGACGTCGTGGCGTTGACGAAGTTCACGTTGAAGAGGTTCGGCAGCACCGGGTAGAGCACCTGGTAGAGCGCGGCGAAGTCGGGGTTCTTGCCGTTCGCCGTCATCTCGCGCAGTGCCTCGGTCCGGTGCGCGACGAGGAAGAACACCATCGTCCCCGACGACGCGAGCGCCGGCGACGACAGCGATCCGAGGAAGAGCGCCACCGCCGTGAGGACGACCGCCTCGCACGCGAGTCCGGCGACCGCGAGGAAGAGCGGCTGGCCGATCTCGCCGCCCCACACGGCGACCCAGACGAACGTGATCGCGGCCATGCCCGCGATCGAGCACCAGAACACGGCGACCAGTCCCGCGAACTTGCCGAGCACGAACTCGCCGCGTCCGCAGTCGCGCGAGAGCACCGTGTAGACGGTGCGGCGTTCCACCTCGCGGGCGATCGAACCCGCGCCGATGAGCATGGCGAGCAGCAGCACGAGGTAGCGGATCCCCGTGAGCGAGAAGTCCTGCACCATCTTCAGCTCGTCCTCGACCGAGAGCCAGCCGAGCACGCGACTGCCGAGGACGAGCGCCACGCCGAACGCGAGCACGATGAGCAGCACGCGGTCGCGGACGGCCTCGCGGAACGTGGCGGAAGCGACGATGCCGATGCGGTCCCTCATCGCCGCGCTCCGCCCGCGACGTTCGAGTCGGCCGTGTCGCCCGTCGGGTTCGCGGACGTGAGCCGCACGAACCAGTCCTCGAGCGACTCGCGTTCGGGCTCGAGCGCGAGGAGCCGTCCGCCCGCGGCCTGCACGGCGGCGGCGAACTCGGGTCCCGCCACCGGCCCGGCGATCCGCGCCGTCACCACGCCCTCGGCGTCGCGGAAGTTGGACGACGCGGCCCGGATCATTGCCGCGAGGTCCGCCGGGACTCGCTCCGCCGTCATCTCGTACGACTGCGGGCGGCTGTCGAGCAGTTGGCGCATCGTCCCTTCGCGCGCCACGACGCCGCCGTGCAGCACGACGACGCGGTCGCACAGTTCCTCGACGTCGGCGAGCACGTGCGAGCAGAGGAACACGGTGCGCCCCTTCTGCCGCTCCTCGAGGATCAGCTCCTTCACGAGCTGACGTCCGCTCGGGTCGAGTCCGTTCAGCGGTTCGTCGAGCATCAGGAGCGCCGGCTCGTGGACGAGCGCCGCCGCGAGCCCGAGCCGCTGGCGCATGCCCTTGCTGAAGCCGCGGACGCGCCGGTTCGCGGCGTCCGAGAGCCGCACTCGGGCGAGGAGGGCCGGCGTCCGCGCCGTCACCTCGGCCGCTGTGAGCCCGGAGAGCCGCCCGTAGAACTGGAGCGATTCGACGGGCGTGAGGTGCTCGTAGAAGTAGGGATTCTCCGGGAGGTAGCCGAGCCGCCGCCGCGCCGACTCCTTCCCGCTCGGCTCGCCGAGGAGCGTCGCCGTTCCGGTCGTCGGCGTCATGAGGCCGGTCAGCACCTTCATGGTGGTGGTCTTCCCCGCGCCGTTCTGGCCGAGGTAGCCGAAGCACTCGCCCTCGTTCACGCGGAACGTGACGCCGCGCAAAGCCTGGACGGGCTTGCCGAACACCTCCGGCCGGAATGTCTTGGTGAGGTCCGTGACCTCGACGACGTACGCCATTCGATCCTCTCCGGGAGCCCACTGTCCCCGCCGGGGGACGCGACGCCCATGCCATCCCGATTCATCGGCTCTGGCATCGCCCGTGCTGAGACGGGGGCGTAGGAGGTGCTCAGCCATGACGAAGATCTCGAAGCGGACTCTCGCTCTCCTCGCCCTCTGCGCCGGGTCGATCGCGCTCACCGGATGCCAGACCAGCGCGCAGACCGGCTCGCTCCTCGGCGCCGGTCTCGGCTCGGCGATCGGCGGCGTGA
>JANNHP010000356.1:0-9999 GCA_031404455.1 Planctomycetia bacterium
CAGCGCGCCGACGTGATCTCGCGGGCGGTCGACGTGCTCGGCGGCATCAAGGACGAGACGACGGCGACGAGCGTGGCCGTCGCGGCGAAGACGGCGCCGCCCGAGGCGCGCATCGTCTACGTCGAAGCACTCGGCGGACTCGCGTCCTCCACGTCGGCGCACCAGATGCTGCTCGAGCTCGTGAAGGACAGGGACACCTACGTCCGCGGCATGGCGGCGGCGGGTCTCGGCGAGCACCGCGCGATGGACGCCCTCGGACCGCTCGTCCTCCTCCTCGACGACAAGTCGTGGATGGTGCAGGCGGCGGCACTCGCCTCGCTCCCGCGGCTCACCGACAAAGAGGCCGTGAAGAAGGCCATCCCCAAGCTGATCGACTTCCTCGAGAACGTGTCCGGCCGCATGAAGGTGGACGGCGCCGAAGCGCTGAAGCGCATCACCGGGCGCAACTTCGGCCGCGATGCGAAGCTCTGGCGCGAGTGGTACGACTCCGGGATGCTCGACGCGACGCCGAAGACGGAGGCGCCGGACAAGCCGCCCGAGCCGAAGAGCGCCTACGGCAACCAGGACGCGGGGCCCGAGTTCTACGGCATGCCCGTCCTCTCGAACCGCGTCGTTCTCATCCTCGACATCTCGCTGTCGATGTACGACCCGATCGAGATCGACAAGGACCGTCTGCGCCGGGAGACGAGCCGCCGCAAGCCCGTGGTCACGGGCGAGAAGAAGACGGGCAAGCAAGCCGTGCCAGAGGAGGACGAGGGCTACGACATCCCCTGGTGGAAGGTGAAGACGCGCCTCGACCTCGCGAAGTACCAGACCATCAACCTCGTGTCGCAGCTCCGCGAGGACCAGCACTTCGAGATCATCACGTTCTCGAAGGAGGTCACGCACTGGATGGGTCGGATCGTCCCCGCGAACTCCATCAACAAGCAGAAGGCGATCGCGATGCTCGAGATCGTGAAGCCCGAGGACGCGACGAACACGTGGGGCGCCATCGCCGCGGCGTTCGACATGGTGGACGTGAACAAGAAGGGCGAGGGTCTCGGCCCCGACGAGTGCTACTTCGTCACCGACGGCGCGCCCTCGGTCGGCGACATCATCGACAGCGCGCAGATCCTCGAAGCGACGCTCCAGCTCTGCAAGGTGAAGCCCATACGGTTCAACGTGATCGGCATCGGCGTCGATCTCAGCTTCCTCCGCAAGCTGGCGCGCGACACCGGCGGACAGTCGAAGTTCTTCAAGTAGGAGACTCCCATGAAGCACCGAAGCACAATGCTCGCTCTCGCCGTCGCGGCCTGCCTGGCTCCCGCGTCCGCGGCGCGCGCCGGCGACATGCCCGCCGACGTGAAGGAGGCGATCGCCTACTTCGACAAGTACTCCGCGAAGTCGAAGGACGACACCAAGTACGCGGAGCTCGTCCACGAGCTCGCTTCCACGGGCGCCCCGGCCGCGGCCGAGCGCATCGGGCGCATCCTCACGGAGGATCGCAACCCCGAGCACCACATGATCGCGGCCGACGCGCTCAGTGAGTTCGCGAAGGACGGGGAGGGCCGCACGGCCGCGGGCAAAGCCCTCGTGAAGGCGCTCCAGAAGGGCGACTGGGACGAGGACATGCAGATCCAGATCGTGGACGCGCTCGGGAAACTCACGTTCGCGCCCGGAACGCTGCCCGTCTGCGACGTCCTGCTCAAGGCGGAGAGCCCGTGGCTCATGCTGCGCTGCGTGCGCGCGCTCGGTCTCATCAAGGACCTGCACGCCCTGCCCGCGCTGCTCGAGATCCTGGAGCGCATGCCCGTGGGCTACAAGTGGCCCGCCGGCGAAGAGGTGCAGGTGGACACGGGCGCCGCCGGCGACGCGGACCAGAAAGAGGCCGAGCGCCAGTACAACGAGCAGAACGGCGGTGGCCGCGGCAAGAAGGGCAAGCCGCCCGTCATGTTCAAGGCCTACATCCAGGAGCTGAAGAAGACCGTCCAGGCCATCACGGGCGACCCCACCATCGACGGCGGCCAGGCGCTGCGCGGGTGGATGGTGGCGCGGACCGACATGCTGAAGAAGCTCGGCATCGAGATCCCGAAGTACAAGGGCCCGCCGCTGCCCGACGAGGACAAGAAGAAGAAGTGATCCGCGCAGCCCTGCGAGCGGCCGGTTTCGTCCTCGCGGCTCTCGCCCTCGCCGCCCCGGCCCGGGGCGGCGAGCGAACATCCGTCGCGGAGAGTGCGCACTATCGGCTCGCCTCGTCCGGCCCGAAGGCCGAGGCCGACGAGTGGGCGCGCATGCTCGAGGCCGCGTGGCCTCATTTCGCCGCGTTCTTCGGGAAGTCGCCGCCGCTCGCCGCGGGCGCGCGACTCGGCGTGAACTTCTCGGAGACGCTCGAGGAACCGCGCGCCGAGATCCGCCGCGCGGGCGGGGCGCCCCCCGACGACGCGGGCGGCTACTACGATCCCATCTCGAAGACGGCGTTCGCATGGCGGCAGCCGTCGCCCTGGTACACGCGCACGCTTCTCCTCCACGAGTGCGCGCACCAGTTCCACCGCCTCGCGCGCGTCCCCGGGAACGTCGCTCCGCCCGCGTGGTACGGCGAGGGCGTCGTCGAGCACCTCTCGCACCACACGTGGGACGGAGAGAAGCTCCGGCTCGGCGTGGTGCCGATGCTGTCGCTCGAGGACCGTGCCGGCAGGGCGCTCGACGCCGTGCAGAGCGGCGCTTTCCATCTCGACCAGGTCCTCGATGGCAAGGCGCCCGCGGAGCGCCCCGAGTGCATGCACCTCGTGCGGTGGCTCGTGTCCGCGGAGGGCGGGAAACTCCGCCCGAAGTTCGACGATCTCGCGGTGCGGATGGACCGTGGCGCGAGGGTCGACGCCTCCGACTTCGCGAAGTCCGTGGGCCCGTGGAAGCGGCGCGCGCCGGAGTTCCTCGACTGGCTGAAGGGCGTGCAGCAGCCCTGGGAACCGCTCTTCGTGGACTGGGACGCGCGCGGCGAGAACGCGCTCCGCGGCACGGCGTCGGTCGTCGGTCTCTGTCGCCGCCGCGCCGACACGCGCCGCGTCGCCGTCCGCGTGAAGCCCGCGGCGGGCGGGTCGTGGCGCGGCGGGATCCTCCTCGCCTGGACCGGACCCGAGGACTACGTCATCGGCGTGATCGACAACGGCCGCCGCGCGCAGGTGGACCGCCGGAAGGCCGGCGCGTGGCAGCGTCTCGCCGAGGTGGACGTGCCGCGCCCCTCCGACGGAGTGTGGCGCCTCGAAGGCGTACGCGAGGGCGAGTCGGTGGTCTTCAACGTCGGTGGCGAACGCGTGGCCGAGGTCGAATCGACGTCGAACTCGATGGGCCTCGCGGTAGACGCCGGGAGCGTGGACTTCACGGAGATCGAGGCGAGGTGAAGGTACGGAGTCGGGCTCCGTACTCCCCGCGCGGCGCTACGGCGCGACGACCGTGAGCTTCAGCGCCCTCGCCGCGCCGGCCTGCCTCTCGTCGTAGGTCGCGAACTCGAGCCGCATTCCCTGCGCGACCAGGTACGTCGCGGTCGCGAGGTGGAGCGCGTCGAGCGTCCGCACGCGCGCAGGGTAGGGGTCCAGGGCCCGCGCGAGGACCGTCGGTGTCATCTCGACCAGGTCGGCGCTCCCGACGAGGAATCGCGCGGCTTCCAGCACGTCATCGGCGGGCCGGAGCGCATGGAGCCGCGTCCAGGTCTCGTACTCGAGGAGCCGGCTGGAGATGAGGTGCCGCGCCCAGAAGTCGGAGGGCGGGCGCCGGTCCTCGGCGAGCAACGCCGCGAGGACGACCGATGTATCGACGTAGGTCAGGGGTGTCATGTGAGCGGCAGGGAGCGGCGGATGCGTCTCACCGGTCCTCGCGGTCGGCGGCGAGGCCGGCGAGAATCTCGGCGAGTGGACGCGTGCCCTTGGGCAGGTCGGCGACCGCGCCGGGCGGGTAGCGCCGCGGAGAGATCCAGCCCGTGCGCACACCCTCGGCGACGGCGACGTCGGAGACCTGCTCGGCGCGGCCGGCGCGGGGCGGCACCAGTTCCGCGACGACCCGGTCCCGGTCCGTCACGAGCACGGTCTCGCCGGACTCCGCCAGGCGCACGTACTCGCTGAGTTTGTCCTTCAGGGACTTGATGCCGACGGAACGCATGGAGGAAAGGTAGCCACCGGTGGCCACCATGTCAAGACGGTCTCGGATGCCCGCCTTCCCGCGAGCCGAGCGACGCCCCTGCGCCGTCGATCGCATCGCAGCGTTCGGCGGTCGACGCGGGGGAGCGTGGACTTCACGGAGATCGAGGCGGGGTCGAAGTGAACGCGGTCGCTGTGGCGGACTGTGACGGTCGTGCAACGCCGCGGTATCCAGCCGGGCCGCGGAGCGCTAGGCTGAGCGCCATGGACGACGCGGACTGCCTCTTGGCGCTCTTGTGGCCAGTCTTCATGGTCCTGCGCCGTCTGAGCGCCGAGCGCAGCCAACGGCAACCGCGCCTCCGTCGCAGCCGCGTTGCCCGGCACCGCGTGCCACGCTAGATCGCTTCGTTGCGCGTTCGAGTCACCGCCACGGCCGCCCGCGCAACTCCGACGACGTCGTCACCAGCGTCCGCCGCGCGAGGACGGCCGCGGTCACGTGGATGGCGAACCGCCGGGGGACGAGCTTCGATGCGATCGTCAGGATCTTGTTCTTGAGACCCGGGACGACCGACGGACGGCGGCCGAGCGACGCGAGCGCGGTCGCGACGACGGAAGCGGACGTCATCCCCGCGAACTGCCGCTTCGCGTGCGCGCGCTCGTGGAACTCGGTGCGCGTCTCGCCGGGCGAGAGCGCGAGCACGTCCACGCCGGAGCCCCGCAGTTCGCACCAGAGCGATTCCGCGAACATCAGGTCGAAGGCCTTCGTCGCGCCGTAGATCGCGAACCACGGCGTGGCCTGGTAGCCCGCGACCGACGCGACGACGATCACGCCGCCGCGCTTCTTGGCGAGCATCGGCCTGAGGAAAAGGTGCGTCATGCGCACGACGGCCGTGCAGTTGAGGGCGATCATCTGCTCGTCCACGTCCGGATCGTTCTCGGGGAAGCGGCCCGAGAAGCCGAAGCCGGCGTTGTTGACGAGGAGGCCGATCTCGCGGTCGCCGACCGCCGCGCGCACGCGCTCGCAGGCGCCGCGCTCGGAGAGATCCTCGACGACGACGAGCGTCTCCACGCCGTGCGCGTTCGCGAGCCGCTTCGCGAGCGCTTCGAGGCGGTCCCGCCGCCGCGCGACGAGCACGAGCGGGAACCCCCGCGCCGCGAGCGCCTCGGCGAACGCCTCGCCGATGCCGGAGGACGCGCCCGTCACGAGCGCCCATCCGCCGTAGCGGGAGTGGAGGTCTTTGGTCACGCGGGCAACGCTACGGCGCAGTAGGCTTCGCCGCGAGAGGTGAACCGATGGTGCGCGCCGCGATCCTCGCCGTTGCTGCCGGGTCGTTCGTCGCGGGCTGCGCGAGCCCGCCGCCTCCCGCGCCGCCGCCGACATCTCAGGACGTGGCGGTCGCCGCGCCGCAGGCCGCCGAGTCCGCGGTCGTCGTCGGCGGACTCGATACGAAAGTGCGCGTCGCGCTCCCGCGTCTCGGGCCGCGGGCGTTCGCCGAGATCGAGACGCGGCAGATCCGGGAGCCCTCGGAGACCGGCGGGACCGAGCGTCAGATCGATTCTCACTGCGACTTCTGGTTCGAGGAGGGAGCGCTTGTGGGTGCGCTCGCCGGTTGGGTGATCTCCGGCGAGACGACCCGGCTGGAGTCGGCCAATCTGCTCGCCTCCCTGCGCCCGACGGCGCTCGACGCCACGCACGTCCGCTTCGAGGTCGACGCCGCGGTGCGCTGAGCGACGAACGAGCACCTTGAACGAGCAGACGGCGGCCCGGGCGCCGTAGGATGCCGCCATGCTGCACCGTCCGATCGGAGTCGTCCTTGCCGTCCTCGTCCTCGCCGCGTGCGGGAAGAAGGACGAGAGCCTCGCGAAGAAGGCGGGCGCCAAGGTCGGCGAGACGCTGACCGACATCGCCCACGGCATGGACGCCGGCATCGACCGCAGCCGGGCTGTTCCCGTCGAGGTGTCGGGCGATCTCGCGGGGCGCGGCGTCGGCGCCACGGTCTCGAAGCGCGACGGCGCCGCTGTCTCCGTCTACCTCACGTCGAGGGACGCGATGGACCTCCAGGTCGTCGTGAAGGCCCTCGACCGCGGCGAGGCGGAGATCGGCCGCGCGAAGGCCGCGGTCACGTTCACCCGGGACGACGCGAAGTACGTGAACCTCGAGTTCCCGCGGGAGATGGACGCGTCGCTCGTCGCGAAGTACGTGGTGGACGAGACGAAGTGAGCCGTGTTGGCCGCGCCGGGCGGAGGCCCGTCGGCCTCCGCCCGCGGCACACTGTTCAGTCGTCGTCGTCCGACGGCAGGAACTTCGCGATGCCGGTCTTCCCCGCCTTCGCGGTGTAGGAGAGGGGCACGACCCTCTCGTGGAGCGTGCGGCGAAACGTGACGGTCGCGAGGACGCTGCGCGCCTCCTTCTTCGCGTCGGCGCTGCCGCCCATGCCCTCGTCCGCGAGAGCCGCGGCGAAGGCGCCCTTCTTGAGCTGGGCCGAGAACTTCACCCGGCCGTCCTTCGGCTTGCCCTCGAGCGCGAACGTGTGGCCGCCGACGCGCGCGCGGCCCTTCTCGTCGAGCGTGAACGACTGCGAGGCGCCGCCGATGTCGAGAACGACGACGGCGCCCTCCGTGAAGCCGACGGGGGTGGGAAGCGTGCCCTTCACCTGGATCTTGTCGTTGCCGGGCCGCTTGTAGTTGAAGTGGACGATGAGCTGCGAGACGCCGACCGAGGGGCCCTGCGCGATCGCCATGGCGCGGAGCGTCGCCGACGCTCCGACCGGCCCGATCAGGGTCGCGCGCCCGGAGGCGAGGTCCACCGAGCAGAAGCGCGTCGGCCCGGCGTCGGGCGTGAGTGCCGCGAAGGCCAGGTTGGCGCCGCGCGCGATGTCGAACGCGGTGGGCCTGCCGGCGTCGAAGCCGAGGGCGCCGACGGTCGTGAGCGTGCCGTTGTTCGGCGGGTCCTGCCTCACGAGCAGGTCGAGGCCGGCGTCGATCCCGTAGAGCGTCGTGACGACGGCGCCCGGGAGGTCATTCGTGTACGCGTTCGCGACGACGAGCGGATCGGCGCCGAAGTGGGCGTCCGTCGCGGCGTACGCGAGGTTGGCGTCGACGCTGACGGTTCCGGTCGCGGGGTCGGCGCGGACGTTCTGGTCGGTGTCGCTGACGACGCGCAGACGATCCGCCACGGGATTGAAGTCCGTGCCGAAGTCGCCGCCCGCGACCGCCGACAAGAGAGTCGTCGCCAGGGTCGCGACGCCGTTCGTCGTGTCGATCGTGTAGAAGCGGCCGTTGTCGACGAGCAGGTAGAGCTTCCCGTCGGCGGGACGGAAGTCGATGCCGGAGATCGTCTCGTTTGCCTCGATCCCGGTGACCGGTGCGATCGTCGTGAGCGCCGCGGGAGCGGTGCTCGCGAAGCTGACGAGGTCGCCCGCCTGCGTGACGCCGTAGACGAGGACGTCCGCAGGCGCCGCGGGCGGCTCGACGGCGAGTCCGCGCACGTTCGCGCCGTCGCCGATCGTGCCGACCGCCGTCGCCGCTCCGGTCGCGAGATCGATCCGGTAGAGGCCGGCGACGCCTCCGACGCTCAGCGCCGCGTACGCGGTGTTCGCCACGCGCGAGATGTCGAATCCGCCCGCGGCGGCCGCGTCCACGCCGAGAGCGCCGATCGTCGTCAGCGTTCCGTTGTTCGGCGGGTTCTGGAGGACGAGCGCGTCGGCGACGACGTCGATCCCGTAGAGCGAGGTCGTCGTGAGGCCCGCCGCGCTGTTCGTGTACGCGTTCCCGGCGACCGCGGGGTTGACGAGCACGTTCGGGTCGAGGGCGGCGTAGGCGAGGGTCACGTCCACGATCGCCGCGCCGGTGTCCACGTTGATCCGGAGGTTCTGACCGGTGTCGCTGACGACGCGCATCCGGTCCGCGACCGGGTTGAAGTCCACGGCGAACGACGCGCCGCTCGGCAGCGTCGAGGAAGTGCTGGCGAGCGTCGCCGCTCCCGTGGCGGGTGCGATCGTGTAGATGCGTCCCTGGTCGGTGATGCCGTAGAGGGCGCCGTTCGCGGGCCGGAAGTCGATGCCGACGAGGCTCTCGCCGGCCGAGAGGCCGGTCACCGTCGTCACGACGACGACGGTCGCCGGCGTCGCGGAATCGAATCGAGCGATCTCGTTGCCGTCGCGCGCGGCATGGATCGTCTCGGCCCGCGCGAACGAAGGCAGCGCGGCTGCGACGGACACGACGACTGCGGCGCGACTCACGCGTTTCGGACAGCGAATCCACATGGTCCGATCCTCCTCGGGTTCGACTGCGAACACGATCCGCTTCTCACGAGCCGACGCGTTCGCAGCCCCGGACATTCCCGCGGGCGCCGCCTCGTGCCGGCGCGGCGGACCACGCTACTCCCCCGGACGCTTCCCGCCCGCCTGCTTCTCCGCGTGATAGCTCGACCGCACGAGCGGGCCGGCTTCGAAGTGGCGGAAGCCGAGATCCTTGCCGTAGCGGGCCCACGCGGCGAACTCGTCGGGGTGGACGAAGCGCGCGACGGGGAGGTAGAAGGCGTTGCGCTCGGGGGCGAGGTACTGGCCCATCGACACGATCTCGACGCCGGCCGCGCGGAGGTCGCCGAGCACGCGGCGCACCTCGTCGTCGCGCTCGCCGAGGCCCATCATGATCCCGCTCTTCGTCGGCGTCGCGGGCGAGATCGCCTTCGCGCGGCGCAGGACGTCGATCGAGAACTCGTAGTCGCCGCCCTTTCGCGCCAGCGGGAAGAGGCGCGGCACCGTCTCGATGTTGTGGTTGAGGATGTCGGGCCGCGCGGCCATCACCGTCTCGAGGGCGCCCTCCGCCGATTTCCGGAAGTCCGGGACGAGGACCTCGACGGCGCATCCCGGTGCCGCGGCGCGGATCGCGCGGATCGTCTCCGCCCAGATGGCGGCGCCGCCGTCCGGGAGGTCGTCGCGGTCGACGCTCGTGATCACCGCGTGGCGGAGGTTCATCGAGACGACCGCGTGGCCGACGCGCGCGGGTTCGTCCGTGTCGACGGCGAGCGGCTTGCCCTTCGGCACCGCACAGTAGCGGCACCCGCGCGTGCAGATGTCGCCGAGGATCATGAATGTGGCCGTGCCGATGGTCCAGCACTCCCCCTGGTTCGGGCAGCGGGCACTCTGGCAGACGGTGTGGAGGCCGAGGTCGCCGACGAGGGACGTGAGCTTCGCGAACTCCGGCCCGCCGCCGAGCGGACGCTTGAACCAGGGCGGCAGGCGGCGGCGCGGTTCGGTCGTGGTGGTCGAGTCGCTCACGTCACACCCCGTTCGACGGAGGGCGGACACGGAGGTCCGCCCCTACCGATCTCGTCGCGGCGTTCGTCCTCGAAAGCCGCGGCGATCCGGTCCATCAACTCCTCCACGTCCACCACGCGCCCGAGCACCTGCTGCATGCTCGCGACGGCGCGGCCCTCGATGCCGCACGGCACGATGAGCCCGAAGTACGCGAGGTCGGTGTTCGCGTTCAGCGCGAAGCCGTGGAGCGAGACGCCCGCCGAGACGCGGATGCCCATCGCCGCGATCTTGCCGTGCGACGTCCACACGCCGGTGTGCAGGGGATCGCGGAAGCTCTCGATGCCGTACGTCGCGAGCACGCCGATGAGCTTCGTCTCGAGGAAGCGGAGGTACGTGTGCGCGCCGAGTCCGCGGCGGCGCAGGTCGAGGATCGGGTAGCCGACGACCTGCCCGGGACCGTGGAACGTGACGTCGCCGCCGCGGTCCGTCTCGACGACCTCGACGCCGCGCGCGGCGAGTTCCTCGCGCGAGAAGAGGACGTGGTCCTCGGTCGCGCGGCGGCCCATCGTGACCACGGGCGGATGGGTGAGGAGGAAGAGCGTCTCGGGTCCGCGGCCGAAGCGCAGCGC
>JANNHP010000357.1:0-3823 GCA_031404455.1 Planctomycetia bacterium
CGCGACTTCCGCACCTCGGGCGCCAAGAAGATCGTCATGGCGGCGGGCGCGGATCTCGGCACGGCGAAGGCCGACTACGAGAAGTACGGGCTCGCGGGTGTGGCTCCGACGAGCACGGACAGCGTCGGCGTGGTCAACGTCGTCAAGGAGGCGCTCGCGTCTCCCGAAGGCGATGCGGGCCGTGTGCGCGCGAACAAGCTCTCGATCGCCGCGAGCAACGCGATCGCCGGCGCGAACGGCGCGGCGTTCAACCTGAAGGACGCCCAGAAGGGCCTCATCGGCGCCGCGGGCGAGGGTGCCGATCCCGAAGTGGCTCTCGCGGCGCTGAACGCGCTCGCGAAGGTCGCCTCGGCCGACGCGCAGGGTGCGCTGCGCACGATCATCGCGAACGGTGCGAACTCGCCGGCGCTCCGCGTCGCGGCCGGTCACGCCATGGCGACCGCGCTCCGCGGGCAGGCGCCGACGAAGGAGACCTACGAGGCGCTCCTCGCCGCGATGGGCGATGCCGACGTCGGCGTGAGGACCGCCGCGGGTGCGGC
Organism: Planctomycetia bacterium; assembly: GCA_031404455.1. Lineage (GTDB taxonomy): Bacteria > Planctomycetota > JAJSAM01 > JAJSAM01 > JAJVHW01 > JANNHP01. The sequence goes on from JANNHP010000357.1 coordinate 540, forward strand.
GCTCGGGTCCTCGAAGCTCACTCCGGAGCAGCAGGCCGAAGTGATGAACAAGCGCCGCGTCGAGTAGTTCCCGAACTCGAGTTCGAGGGCCGGCCTCCGCGAGGGGACCGGCCCTTTCGATTCCCGCGCAGGCGCCGTCACGACGGGGAGACGCAGCGATGCGTCGCGAAAGGGCGGGGCTCGGGGCTGTGAGTTCGCGCCGCCGCCGCTACTCGGCGGCGAGGTCGGCCTTCGAGGCCGCGCGGCTCATGTCGACTCCGTCGAGCACGGCGTCGGCGAGCTTCGCGCCGGTGAAGTTCGCGCCGTTGACGTTCGCCTCGGAGAGCGTCGCCTCGGACAGATCGGCCCGGGAGCAGTCGGCCACCGCGAGGTTCGCGCGCCGGAGATCCGCACCGAACGCCTCGGCGTCGCGGAGCGACGCTCCGAAGAGATCGGCTTCGGCGAGGTCGGCGCCGAGGAGGAACGAACCCGAGAGGTCGGCCTCCTGCAGGTTCGCGCCGAAGAGGAAGGCGTTCGTCAGGTCCGCCTTCGCCAGCTTGGACTTCATGAGCTGCGAGAGCGACAGGTCCGTCCCCGAGAGATCGACCCCCGAGAGATCGGCGCCCGTCAGGTTGATCCGCCTGAGGCGGGCGTCCGGCAGACGGAAGCCCTCGAATGAGAGGCCGCGCCGGGCCCGCTCCTCGAGGACCGCGACGACGTCCTGCGGGAAGGGGCGTTCCTCGTCGAGCTCCGAATGGAAGACGCAGAAGCCGTCCTCCATGCGAGGCGAGAGGTTGCAGCGCTTGCCGGCGTCCGAGCCGCTGCGCCAGGTGTGTCTGCAGATGAACGCGGCCATGCGGCGTTTCTCCTAGTCCGGGCTAGAGACCGAGGTGGTGGACGACGTCCGAGACTTCCCGGTACGTCGGGCCGTCGGGCTGCTGCACGTAGTTCGACGGGGCCACGTTGACGCGGAAGTCGACCGGCGCGGAACGGGCCTCGGGCAGGCCGCGGGTCTGCCGGAGCACCCGGATCTTCTCGGCGAGCTCGGTCCAGCGGTGCCGCAGCGCCCGATGCCGGTCGCGGGCACGCAGCAGTGCCGTGGCCCGCTGGACGACCAGTTCGCGGTTGCGCTCGACCTCGCCGACGAGGAGGTCCACCTCCGGACCCTGCAGCCTCGCGAGCAGCACCTCAGCCGCAAGCCGATCGCCGCCGGATTCGAGTTCCGCGACGAGATCCTCGTACCGGCGCGTCCGGGCACGCATCTTCTGGAGGCGTCGTTCGACCTCCGCTGCGCCCTTGGCGTCGCCCGCTCCGGCGGCCTCGGTCCCGCGAGGCTGGAGCGTCTCGGCCTCCTTGGTGCACTCCGCGAGGCGCCTCTTGGCTCGGTGGCGGAGGTCCTCGATGCGCCGCCGTTCCCGGTCGAGTTCGTCGTCGATGCTGGACATGGGCCGCATTCTAGGCCCGACCGGCTCCGCCTCAAACGCTCGAGTTCCAAGCGACGCCGCCGCAAGGACTTGCGACGAGCCGGGCGGCGCCCGGATTCCCGGTTGTCAAGGCCGCTCCCCCGGACGGCCGATGCTCCCAGGGCGGGCGTCCATTCGGGCGAGCTCCCCAACGGGTTGGGGGGAGTCCGATCTGGGCACTTGCCCCCGCCGGGGGGCTTGGGTAGAGTCCCCCGCGAACCGACCGGAGCTCGAGGGGTGCCAGCCCCGCTCCGGACGCCTGGACGGGGAGGCAGCCGCCGATGGGCAAGAAGAAGTGGTGCTTCGGACGCGAAGACGTCATCTGCCTCACGAAGGACTGCCCCTACATGAGCGACTGCATCCAGGTCGTCTGGCGGCGGAAGATGACGCGCCTGATCGGCAAGGGCGCACTCGACACCACCGGCACCATCCCCACGCTGAAGAGTTCGGCGAAGAAGGAGATCGAGGCGGGCAAGCAGCGCAAGAAGCGCGCGGTCGCGGCAAAGTAGGGCTCGGTTCCCGCGGGCTAACGCGCGGACTTCACCTTTACGAGCCGTATCCCGACGTCGAGTTTCAGGTCACGCGGTTCGGACTGGGTGTTCATCCACGCCTTGGCCGCGCTGCGGGCCTTGATGACGCTGCTCGACATCGATCCGCCGCGCCAGGCGACGTTGATCTGCCGCTGCTCGATGGCGTCCCGCAATTCGTCCGTGCCGAGGTGGTCGCCGGGCTCGCGTTCCGGTTTGTCCGCGTCCCGGAAGTAGGGGTCGGGCATCACGATCCACTCCGACACGTTCGTTCCCATCGCCACGACCCCGAACGGGCTCGTGTCGTCGGACGCGAGCTGCGGGTCGTCGACGGCGTAGGCCGCGGAATTGATCCCGGCTCGCGTGCGCGAGCCGCCGCCGACGCCTCGCATCTCGATCACGACGTCGCCCTCGCCCCACGGGTACGTTCGTCCCTCCTTGCCGCGCGCCGCACACTCCCACTCGAGCCGGGTGGGCATTCGGATCTCCCAGCCGGGTTCGCCGAGGCGGCGGCTGAGCCAGGCGCAGAACGCGGCGATGGCCAAGGGACTGACGTTGCGGACCGGGTACTGGAACCGGTCCTCGGAGAGCAGCGGATTGCCCGCGCCGTCGAGCGACCAGCCGTCGACGTTCTTCGGGAACGACTCCTGCCACAGGCTGCTCGCCATGTGGCGCCGCTCCGCCGTCAGGTACTCGAACCAGAGACCGTTGCGGACCTCGTGCTTCGAGATCCGGTACGTGTACGTGATCTCGCCCTCGATGTGGTCCCCCGGGTCGCCGTACGGGAACACCGTCGGCGGGATGGTCACCCATTCCGGCTCCCAGCGCGGCGCGTGCGGCACCTCGATCGTCGGCGCGCGCACGGCGGGCGTCGGGAGCAGGCGGTTCAGGAGCGGGGGGTTGAAGAGGACGAAACCGAGCACCAGGACGAACGTGAGCATCGACGCCGCCGCGACGGGAAGGAGGTATCGCCGCCATCCCGCGCCGCGTCCCTGCGCGCCGACGGCCTCCTCGCGCCGCCTGAGTTCGAGGATCTCCGTGGACATCGGCCCTTCGCCGGACACCGGGAGGGCGCACTCGGGACAGAAGCGATAGTGCGGGTCGAGAATCGTCCCGCAGCGCGCACATCCGGCCGGGGACGCCATCGACATGACACGATGCTACCGCGTGTCTGCGACGCCGGGAATCGCGTCGCCGGTCGCGCGGGCCATGGCTATCCTCCGCACCCTTCCGCCGGGCCCGCGTAGCTCAGCGGTAGAGCACCGCTTTCGTAAAGCGGGGGTCGGGAGTTCGAATCTCCCCGCGGGCTCCAGGT
>JANNHP010000358.1:0-2462 GCA_031404455.1 Planctomycetia bacterium
CAGGTTCGCATCCGGGTGCGCGATCACGGTCCCGGCATCGCGCCGGACCGCGTCCGCGCGGCGTTCACGCCGTTCGAGCGCGGCGGGCGTCCGGCGGGGGACACGATCCCGGGCATCGGTCTCGGACTGGCGCTCTCGCGCGCGCTCGCCCGCGATCTCGGCGGGGACCTGGACTACGAACCGGCCCCGGGCGGCGGCGCGCGCTTCGTGCTGACGCTGCCGGCGTGACGCGGCCAGCGAATCATCAGGACCTCGAAACGCCCTCGGTAGGGGCAATGGCGCCGGTCTGTAAGCATCCGTCCTGCGGACGGATGCGCGGCGACCCCCGTGTCCGCCCCACGTTGCACCTCGCGCGGGCGGGGGCGGACACAGGGGTCCGCCCCTACCGAGATGAGGCGTGCCGGCGGCCGATCCATCGAAGGTCCACAATCCTGCGACAGCACTGAGCGCCCTACGCCCGCCCCAGCTCCGCCTGCGCCTCCTTGAACATCGCCGACCGCGTCCGCTGGACGAGCAGACGCACGTCGGCCGGCGACAGTCCCGCGGCGACGCCGAGACGCTGGAGCAGAGCCAACTCCTCGGGCGTGACGACGCCGTCCGTGAGCGCCGAGCGCGCCGCGAACTCGATCCACGCGCGGGCGACCTCGGGCGCGCCCGGAAGCGGCGGATCGCCGCCCGCGGCGATCGCGTCGGCGGCGATCTCGTCCACGCGGTCCGGTGAGATGTGCGCCCGCGCGCCGAGCTTGTGGAGGCCCCTGCGCTCGCTCGGATCGACGACGCCGTCGCACGCGGCGACGCGCGCCGCCCACGCGAGGACGCCGGCGGCGGCGGGCGGAGGAGGAGGAGTCGCGGGCGTCGCGGCCTTCAGCGCGCTCGCGACGGCGTAGAGACGCCGCGTGAGCAGGTTCCCGGCGGCCTCGCCGCGCGTCGTGATCTGCGCGAGGATCCAGCCGCGCGTGACGTCCGCGAGCGGTTCGGAGCAGTATGCGCACGCCGCCGCCGCGCCTTCCGCGGGAGCGCCGCAACCACCGCAATGGGCCGACGAGAACGCGTCCTCGATGCGCGTCTTGACGTCCGGCGACCGCTCGAAGACGAAGAGCCAGGAGCGGATGCCCGTCCGCTCGCGGCGCTGGGGCATGCGTCCGGAGACGACCTCGAACTCCGTCCCCGACCACCGCACCTCGACGACCGCCCTGTCTGCGGTCCCGGCGGCCGTCGCGTCGCGAACGACGCCGAGCAGCGCGACCGAACCCACGCCGCACTCGCCGACGTAACGACGCGCCAATCTGCGGTCGCCGATCTCCGCCGCGACTGCGCGGACGACCTCCGCCGACGCGACGCCCGCGAGCGGCTTCGTCTCGCCGAGGCGCATCGCCGTCGCCCAGCGCCAGAACGCGACGGACGCGCGGTCCTCGAGATCCTGCGCGTTGAAGTTCGGGTCCGCCGCCGTCAGCTCCTCGACGCCCGGCGTGGCGGCCGAGACCGGCAGCGTCCACTCGCCCGACTGCGTGATCTCGGCCAGCACCCAGTCGTGCTCGCCGTTGCGCAGGCGCGCGCGGCAGCTCTTGCAGTCCGCGAACTGGTTGCCCTCGATCGACGCGCCGCAGTTCGGGCAGTTGCCTTCGAGGAGTCCCGCCTTGCCCGGCTCCCACTTCGCGCCGCGGCGCCGCAGGAACGACCAGAGCTCGACGAATTCCTCCTTGGCCGCCGATCCGGACACCCGCTCGCCCGTGCCGAGCCGGACCCGGGAGTCGACCGCACCCGCGGCGACGCTCACGGTGAGCACGTCGAACGGACCGCGCACGTCCGCGTGGACGAGCGCGACGGCGTCGACCGTGAGATCGTCCATGCGGTCGCGGTAGCCGAGCGCGCGCTGCTCGTCGATCTGCATCGTGAATCGCTCGTGGACGCCGTCGGTGACGAACGGCCGCAGCGCCGTGAGGTCGTGCGCGCACCACGAGTGCTGCGCCTTGACGAACGCCCCGCGCACGCGCGATCGGAACGCCGCAGCGTCGAACGAAGGGTCGTGCGCCGCGATGCGCGCGGCCGTCTCGGCGGCGCGGCGCGAAGCGGCGGACTCGCCCGCGTGTCGGATCGTCGACGCTGTCGGACCGCCGTCCGCGAGCTTCGACTTGATGACGTAGACGACCGCCCAGATCAGCACGACGATCACGAAGACGAGGAACCCCCCGCCGTCGCCGTCGCCGCCGCCGCCGCCGTAGCGCGAGCCGCCGCCGGACCAGCCCCCGCCGCCCCCGCCACCCCCCCCGCCGCCTCCTCCGCCCCCGCCGCCGAAGTTCCCGCCGCCGCCGGCGCGCGCCCAGGCGTCGACCGCGTGGAGCAAGATGACGACGAACGCAGCCGCCGCGAACCGCGAGACGCGAGGAGTCGTGAGGAATCGAGTTCGTCGCACGCGCACAATCTAGCCGGGTCGCTCGACGCTGGGGACGGTCCCCAAAGAC
>JANNHP010000359.1:0-12229 GCA_031404455.1 Planctomycetia bacterium
GCGGGGGGCTGCGGCGGGTCGTGCGGAACCTCGCGACCGATGCGCACCGCGGTGCCGTCCGACGCGACGCCCTCGCGGCGGCGGCAGCGAAGCGCGAGGCCGACGAGGACACCGCGGACCTCGTCGCGCGCTGGGAGATCCGTCGTCAGGTCGTCGATGCGGTGCTGGCGCTCGACGATCCGTACCGCGCGACGCTGCTGCTTCGCTTCTTCGAAGGGCTCGATCTCGCGGAGGTCGCCGCGCGCCACTGCGTGCCACTCGACACCGTGAAGACGCGTCAGCGCCGCGCGCTCGACATGCTCCGCGCGCGACTCGCGCACCTCGACGACGGCGCGGGGCGGCGCGGGTTCGCGGTCCTCCTCGTCCTCGCGCGTCCGGACTCTTCGACAGCGACGGGCACGGGCGCCGCATCGGTCACGGGTACGATCCTCGGAGGTCTCGCCATGACGACGCTCACGAAGTCGCTCGTCGCCGCGGTCGTGCTCGTGGCGGTCGGCGGCGCGTGGTGGGCGCTTCGCGACGGCGAGGGCGACTCCGGCGCGGGCGCGAACGGCACGCCGTCGCCGATATCGACCGCCGATGCTGCCGCGGCCCGCACCGCGCGCGTGCGAAAGCAGGCCGCGCCGGAGCCGTCCGGTCCGCCCGTACCGACGGGACTCTCCGCGTTCGCCGACTTCGACGCCGACCGCGACCTGCGCGGGATCGTCGTGGACCGCCAGGATCATCCCGTCGAAGGCGCGAGCGTCTCGGCGCATCCGCTCGAGTTCCTCCGCTGGGCGCTCGCGTCGATGCGCGGGGAGACGCCGCCCGTCCGCGCGCCGCTCGCCGAGGCGCGCTCCGCCGCCGACGGATCGTTCCGGCTCCGCGTCACGCCGGGCGCGCAGACGCTCGTCCGCGTCGCGGCGAAGGGCTTCGCCGACGTCGAACTCCTCGCGGTCGAGACGGGGCGAACGCTCCGCGTCGTCCTCGACCCGCCGACGACGTTGCGAGTCCGCGTCGAGGACGCCGCCGCGAAGCCGATCGCGGGCGCCGTCGTGCTCACGATGTCGCGTTCGCGGCCCGACGACCCGTCGCAGTGGCTCCGCGCCGGCACGACCGGCGCCGACGGCGTCGTCGCGTGGGAAGGCCTGCCGCGCGGACGGGCGCTGAAGTTCGACGTCCAGGTGAACCCGGGGCCGGGACGCGCGCAGCACGAGGTCTCGGATCTGCCGCTCGAAGACATCGACGTCAACGAAACCGTCGTGACGATCGCGGCGGGCCGCGCGGTCGACGGCCGCGTCGTCGACGCGGACACGAGCGCGACGATCTCCGGCGCGCGCGTCTTCGGCGATCCGCGGCGACCGCTCGTCGCGAAGACAGACTTCGACGGCCACTTCCGGATCGAGGGCTGGAACGTGACGCCGCGCTGGACGGGCGACCCGGACAACCGTCTCGCCGCGTCGGCCGAGGGCTATGCGACGTCGTGGGCCGACGTCCCGAAGCCCAGCGATCCGAAGGCGTTCACGATCAGCCTGCGCCGCGGGTTCGACGTCACCGGCGTCGTCGCGGGGCCCGACGGGCGTCCCGTAGCCGGCGCACAGGTCGTCGCGATCGCGAAGGAGCGCTCTGGATACGGCGAGTCGATCCTCGACACGACGACGGACGACGCGGGCGACTTCCGCCTCGGCTGGCTTCCGCGCGACGCGACGACGCCGCTGACGATCGTGGCGGCGGGGTTCGCGCAGGCGGTCGTGTCCCTTACGCCGCCGCCGAAGGGCGAGACCACGCTCGCGCTCGGCACGATCACGGTCGTGCCGGGCCGAACGGTGCGCGGTCGAGTGGTGGACGAGTCGGGCGCGGGACTCCGCGGGTTGCACGTCCGCCTTGCCGATCCAAACAATCCAGACACGTCGCTCGGCCAGTTCCGGACGACGCTCGACGACGGACGATTCTCGTTCTCGGGCGTGCGTCCGGGCAAGGCGCTGATCCGCGTGAGCGGTCGCGGGCCGGACCCGATGGAGGCGAAGGCGGAGGTCGACGTCCCCGCGGACGCCGACCCGGCGCCGCTGACAATCGTCGGCGGCACGGCGCGGCCGAAGCCGCCCGCGAAGGTGACGTTTGCTGCGCGCGTCGTTGACGAGGAGGGGCAGCCCATCCCGAAGGTCCCGTTCGGCCTGGGCTACGGCGCGGGCGGCTGGACCGGCGTTGTCCACTCGGAGGCCGACGGCGGGCTCGACGTCCCCTGCGCGCAGGAGCCGCAGTCCCTCAGCACGCGCCTCGAAGGCGAACTCGCGAATCAGTACCTCTCTCAGCACGTCTGGCTGCGTCCCGGTGCGACCGTGGCGACGCTGGTCCTGAAGCGCGGCGAGCCGATCTCGGGAACGGTCGTCGATGCCGCCGGGAAGCCTCTGGCGCAGACGTGGATCGAAGCCCTGGTCGGCTCGCGTCAGGTCGGTCACGCGATGACGGACGAGAAGGGTCGGTTCGTCTGCGCAGTCCCGCCCGGCGCGACCGTCGATCTTGTAGCGCAACCGAGTTCGCCGAACCACCCGCCGCCGACAGACAGCGGATCGGTCCGCGGCGTGTCTGCGGGATCGACGGGCGTGACGATCCGCGTCGCGCCAGTGGCGATGAACCGCGCGCTCGATGTCCTCCTCGCGATGCCGGACGGCGTGGCTGCCGGGAAGTGCGAGGTCTTCGCGAACTTCCACGGTATGGACGGGAGGCAGTCCGCGAAGTACCGCGCGACGTTCGATGCATCGGGTCGAGCCCGGATCGAGAGTCTGCCGCGAGCGCCGGTGCGGCTCCGGGTGCTCGTCCGGATTGCGGGCGAGGACGAGCGGGCGCACACCGGACTCGCCCCGTTACGGGTGGGCGAAGAGGCCGCGTCCGTGCTCGCCGAAGTGCCCGGCTTCCGGATCGTGCGCGGGCGTGTCGTCGATGAGTCGGGCGCTGCGTCGCCCGCGTCGTATCTCTTCGCGACCGCCGGCGAGAATTCGTCAACGGTCCACGCGGACGCCGATGGCCGGTTCGCGCTGCGCGTCCCGTCGAACGCGGAACTGCCGTTCCTCGTATCGGCCACGAAGCAGCCCTACGACAAGACGGCTCCCTTCGGCGGATGGGACGTCGTCGAACCCGGGCCCGACCGGGAACTCGAAATCGTGCTCCGCCCGCAACCCCCGCGCTGAGCCGCAGCCTCGCCGCGGGTCCGTCCGCGAGACTGAAGTCCCGCCCCGTCGCAATCTGCGAATCCGCGCGTATCAACTCGGCGGGGAACGGCCCTTCGAAGGCATAGGCGGTCGGCCAGGCGGCCGGCGCCGTATCCCAACGGAGGCCTCTCTCATGTCGAAGCGGTTCGGTCTAGCGGTCGTGCGCGTCCTCGCGGCGCTGGTGTCGGTGTCGGTGACGAACGAAGCGCGCGCGCTCGGCGGCGTCACGGGCGAACTCGTCGGCGGCGGAACCGTCGCGGGCGACATCTCGCTCGAGGCGGGGGAGACCGACACGATCGGCGTGAACCTCGTCCAAGGCGCCACGATGGACCTGAAGTTCTCGGCGACGTTCGCGTCGTCGGTCGAGTGCGTGGACGCGAACGGCACCGCGGTCGCGATCGCGTGGGCGGGCACGACCGCGCAGACCGCGACGGGAGTCGCCGTCGGATCGACGGGCCGTCACCAGTTCCGCATCCGTTCGACGGGCGGTCAGGGCGTCTACTCGCTCACGGTCACGCCGCGCTGGGCGACGAAGATCTCCCTCACCGGTGCGATGGGAACGCCCGTCACCGTCGCGATGCCGGCGGGGGCGTCGCTGAAGGGCAAGTTCACCTCCGCCACGTTCACACCGTCGGTGGAGGCTGCGACCGGGCCGGACGGCTCGCCGCTCGTCGCGGCTCCCATCGCGGGGAAGAACGGCTCGGTGAAGCTGGCGATCGTCGCGCAGGCGCCGGGCCTGCAGCGTCTCGAGGTCGGCGGCGGCGCGGCGGGCGGTGCCTTCTCGGCGGTGCTGAAGATGAAGGCGCCGAAGGTCAAGCCCGTGAAGGCCGACCTGCGCAACGGACTCACGCCGATCGGCTTCGCGAAGGACGGCGTCGGCACGCTGCTCGTCGCGAAGTGCGGCGCGTGTCACGCGTGGACGAACTCCGCGACTTCGTTCAAGCCGGTCGCGAAGTCGTCGCTGGCGCGCGTGATCAGCGGCCAGATGCCGCAGGGCGGCCCGAAGCTCCCGGCCGCGGAGATCTCGCTGATCCGCTCGTGGATCGAGACCGGGATGAACCAGTAGCGCGGGCCGCGGGCCCGCGCCTCAGTTCTTCTTCTTCGATATCGCCGCCGGCTTCGGCCGGCGGCGCGGCGTCTTCGGGACGAGCGCGACCTCGAGCACCTCGTCCATGTGCGACATCGCGTAGACCTTCAGCTTCTTCCTCACCGACTCGCGCACCCAGTGCAGGTCGCCGACGTTCGCCTTCGGGATGATGACGTTCTTGATGCCGAGGCGCGCGGCGGCGGCGAGCTTTTCGCGAAGGCCGCCGATGGGCAGGATCTTGCCGCGCAGCGTGACCTCGCCCGTCATCGCGAGGTCGGCGCGGACCGGGATGTTGGTGAAGAGCGACGCGAGAGCCGTCACGACCGCGATGCCGGCCGAAGGGCCGTCCTTCGGTGTCGCGCCCTCGGGGAAGTGCAGGTGCACGCTCCACTTCTTGAACTCGTCCGCGGGGATGCCGAGCCACGCCGCGCGGCTCTTCACGAACGTCCATGCGGCGACGCACGACTCGCGCATCACGTCGCCGAGGCTTCCCGTCACCTGGATGTCGCCCTCGCCCGGCACGCGGAGTCCCTCGATGAGCAGCACGTCGCCGCCGATCCCGGTCCACGCGAGTCCGTTGACGACGCCGACCTCGTTCGCGCCGCGGTGCTCCGGCTCGGTGAGCGCGGGCGGCCCGAGGAGTTCCCGCACGACCTCGGCGGTCACGACCGGCGGCATCTTCGCCCCGCCGGCGAAACGCAGTGCCAGCTTGCGGCAGACGGCCTCGATCTGGCGGCCGAGCTCGCGCACACCCGCTTCCATCGTGTAGCCGCGGATCAGCGACTTCAGCGCCGCCTGCGAGAACTTCACGCGACCCTTGAGACCTGTGCGCTCCGTCAGCTTCGGCACGAGGTGGCGCGTCGCGATCTCGAGCTTCTCCTGCTCCACGTAGCTCGAGAGCTCGATGATCTCCATGCGGTCGCGCAGCGGCGCCGGGATGCCGAACGCGTCGTTCGCGGTGGTGATGAAGAAAACCTTCGAGAGGTCGAGCGGCAGGTCCACGTAGTGGTCGACGAAGTTCGAGTTCTGCTCGGGGTCGAGCACCTCGAGGAGCGCCGCCGCCGGGTCGCCCTGCATGCCGCTGCCCATCTTGTCGATCTCGTCGATGACGAGGACCGGGTTCGCGCACGCCGCGCGGCGCATCGCGTCCGCGATCCGTCCGGGCATGGCGCCGACGTACGTGCGACGATGTCCGCGGATCTCCGACTCGTCGCGGACGCCGCCGACGGAGATGCGCTGGAGCTTGCGGCCCATGGCGCGCGCGATCGACTGCGCGAGCGACGTCTTGCCCGTGCCGGGCGGGCCGAGGAAGCAGAGCACCGGGCCGTGCGCGTCGGGTGCCAGCTTGCGCACCGCGAGGAACTCGAGGATGCGCTCCTTCGGCTCCTCGAGTCCGTAGTGGTCGGCGTCGAGGACCTTCCGCACGTTGCCGAGGTCGATGGTGTCCGGGCACATCACGTTCCACGGCAGCGCGAGGAGCCAGTCGACGTAGTTCTCGATCACGCCGAACTCCGCACTCGCCGCGTTCGAGTTGCGCAGACGGCCGATCTCGCGCTTCGCCACCTCGATCACGTGCGGCGGCAGCGTCAGCTTCGCCATCCGCGCCTCGGCCTCCTTCGCGACCTGGTCCTCGCGGGTCGTCTCGCCGAGTTCCTCGCGCAGCACCTTCAACTGGCGGCGGAGATAGAAGTCGCGCTGCGTGCGTTCGATGTCGGCGCGCACCTTGAGGTCGGTGTCCTGCAGCACGCGCGCGAAGTCGAGCTTGTCCTGCACGCGTGCCGCCACGTAGCGCAGACGCGGAAGCACCTCGGCCTGCTCGAGCACGTGCCGTTGCTCGTCCACGTCGAACCCGAGGATGGTGGGGACGAGGTCGGCGAAGCGTCCGGCGTCGCGGATGTTCGCGCGCAGCACGGCGACGTGCTCCGCCTGCACGGACGGGTCGAGCTTCGAGATCTCCTCCACCTTCTTCAGGATCGCGGTGATCTCGGCGTCGGCCGCCACGGGATCGGCTGGGCGTTCGACGACGCACGCGACCCGCGCGCGGAAGTACGGCTTCTCGGCGAGGATCTCCGTGAGCAGCACGCGGCGCAGTCCCTGGATCGTCACCTGCTCGCTGTCGTCGGGCAGTTTCAGCCGTGCGATGACGCGCGCCGCGACGCCGATCTTTCCGATGTCCTCCGCGCGCACCTTCTCGGGGTCGTTCCCCGGCGCGAACGCGACCACGAACACCGAGTCGTGGCCGGGGAGGTCGTCGAGGAGTTTCAGATTCGACGCGATGCGCAGGCGCACCTGGCTCGCGCCGTAGGGGAAGACGACCTGGGAGACGAGGAAGAGGACCGGCGCCTCGCTCGGCAGGTCGGCGTTGCCGATGTCGAGGCCGGGGGAGGCGGGGCGCACGCCAGAGGGGGTCGCGGTCATGGCGCGAGCGGCGGCTCGTAGCAGGAGCGCCCGGGAGCGTCGCAGTCGGTCGGGTGAGCGGAGGAGCCGTCGGCCCCGAGTGCCGCGCACGTCCGTCCGCACCACCAGATCGCGGTGGGGACCTCGTTCCTCTGGTCGCCCGTCTGCGGCAGCGGGAAGAACGCGGCCTTCGTCCTGAGATGGACGCAGCGCGTCTTCAACTCGGCGCGAACGCGGGCGGCGTAGTCGCTGCTCATTTCATGGCCCTCAGCCGCTCCAGCGCGCGGCGGACGACGACCTTCACGAGATCGACCTTGTACGAGTTGCCGGGCAGCGGCGTCGCGCCCGTGACGGCGGCTTCGGCGGCGGCGCGGATGACGTCGTCGGTGAGCGACTTCCCGACGAGCGCCTTCTCGGCGGCCTCGGCGTGCCACGGCGTCGGGGCGACGGCGCCGAGCCAGACGCCGGCGTCCTTCACCTTGTCGCCGTCCATGTCGAGGCGGACGCAGGCGGAGACGAGCGCCCAGTCGAACGCGGCCTTCTGGCGGATCTCCTCGTAGACGGCGCGGACGGGATGAGACTGAACGGACTTGCGCGCCCTCGGCACGAAGACGCTCACGATCAGATTCCCATCGCCAAGGTCGATGTCGCTTGCGACCCCTCGACGCGGCGGTGCGTAGACGTCGACGAGTCTCCACTCAGACTGCTTCCCGATCGGATTGGCCACGAAGATCGTCGCGTCCGCAGCGCAGAGCACCGGTGCGAGACTGGAGGCGTGTGCTGACGCGCAAGGTCGATTCCCGAAGATCGCCGCCGTGTCCTGTACCGCGCCATCCGACAAGACCGGACAGGTCTCGTCGCCGCGCTTGAAGCACGGAAACGAGCGGTGGCGGAAGTACCCGCAGCGCGTCTGCTGCATGAGGTTGCCGCCCACGGTGGCGCGCGCGCGGATCTGAGGACTGGCGGCGAGCGCGGCCGACTCGGCGAGTGCCGGGAACAGTACGCGAACCTGCGCGTCCTCGGCCAACTGCGCCAGCGTGGTCCGTGCGCCGATGACCAGCGCGCTGTCCGGGCCGACGCCCATCCCGCCCGGATCCGACATGCCGACGCCGTGATTCGGCAAGTCCCCCAGCCACACCACCCGGTCCGGCTGATCCACCCGTTCCTTCATCCGATCGAGCAGATCGATCCCGCCCGCCTTGATGACGGAGCCCTTCTCGGCCGCCGCCTTCGCCGCCTCCTCGACCGTCGTCGGCCGGACGAACGTGAACGCCTTCATCGGCCGTCCCTCCGCAGCCCCGCCGCTGCCTCCAGCCTTTTACTCGGGAGTTCGGTCATTCGAACTCCCGACGTGAACGCCTTCATTTGACGTTCCCCCTCGCGTTCAGCGCCGCGAGCACCCGCGCCGGAGTGATCGGAAGCTCGTAGACGCGCGCCCCGATCGCGTTCGCGACCGCGTTCGCGACCGCTCCCGCGGTCGGCACCGTCGCCGGTTCGCCGAGGCCCATCAGCCCGGCGTTGTTGAAGCCGCTCTCGATCGACGTCAGCACGACGTCGATCTCGGGGCAGTCGTTCATCCCCGCGATGCGGTACGTGTCGAACGTGGGGTTGACCATGTCGCCCGTCGCGCGGTCGAGTTGGCGGTCCTCGTAGAGCGCGTACGAGACGCCCTGGATGACGCCGCCGTTCACCTGGCTGCGCGCGGTGAGCGCGTCGACGATCCGCCCCGCGTCGTGGACGGCGACGACCTTCTCGACGCGGACGACGCCGGTCTCGACGTCCACCGCGACCTGGGCGAACTGACAGCCCGCGGTGTCGCCATGGAAGCCGTCGTAGTTCGGGCGACGTTGCCCCGTGACCGAGAGTCCCTCAGGACCGAGGCGCGAGCAGGCCTGCGCGAACGTGGCCTTCTTGTCGCCGGGACCGACGAACACGCCGTCCTTCAGAGCGATCTCCTCGGCGGGCGACGCCCAGTCCGCCGCGAGCGCCGCGACGAGTCCCTCGCGGGCGCGGAGTCCGGCTTCGCGCGCCGCGGGGCCGATCGACGGCGTCGTCGTGCTGCCGCCGCTCCCGGGGCCCGCGGGGAAGTTCGTGTCGCCGATCTGCACGTCCACCTTCTCGGCGTCGATGCCGAGTTCCTCGGCGACGAGGACGGCGAGCACCGTGCGGATGCCGGTGCCGATGTCCTGCACGGCGTTCTGCACCGTCACGTGCCCCGCGCGGTCCACGTGGACGTTGACGACGAAGTTCCCGTTGCCCTTCTGGTACCAGATGGCCGCGGCGCAACCGACACCGCGCTTCACGGGGCCCGTATCGGAGCCGGGCGTCGCGCGACGGTTCGCCTTCCAGCCGATGCGCTCCGCGCCGATCTTCCACTGGATCTGACGCAGCGGGTGCGGGTCGTTCTTGAGGCGCATCTCCAGCGCGTCGATGCCGAGCTTCTCGGCGAGGAGGTCGATCATCCCCTCGGCCGCGAACACGCCCTGCGGATGTCCCGGCGCGCGGAAGGCGCGTCCCTGGCCGGCGAACGTCGAGACCGAACTCTGCACCATGTTGAGATTCGGATAGCGGTAGACGCGGACGTTCGTCGCGCCCGCGCCGCCGCGTCCGTTGCCCGCCGAGCCGAACACCTCGCCCGCGAACGCGGTGATCGAGCCGTCCTTCTTCCCACCGAGCTTCAGCCGCTGGATCGAGTCGGGACGGTTGCCCGCGACGAGGTGCTCCGCGCGCCGGTCGAGCAGTTGCTTCACCGGACGGTCGAGGTCCTTCGCGTACCTCGCGGTCACGCGGTCCCAGTCGTCGGCGCCGAACTTCGCGCCGAAGCCGCCGCCGATGTGCTCGGCGATCACGCGGACCTGGTTCGGCTTGACGCCGAGAGCGTTCGCGATGCTGTTCTGGAATCCCTGAGTCGACTGCGTCGAGGCCCACACGGTGAACCCGCCGTCGCCGTTCGGCTCGATGACGCAGCCGTGCGGTTCGAGCGCGGAGTGCGTCTGCACCTGCGTGCGGAACTCGGCTTCGACGATCGCGTCGGCCTCGGCGAACGCCTTTTCCACGTCACCGCGCGTCTGCGGCTTCTCCGCGAACACGTTTGCGTTCCTCGGGTCGGGCTGCGGCGCGCCCGGCCTCATCGCCTCGTCGGTCGTCGCGGCGACGGGGAGCGCCTCGTACTTCACCTCGATGGCCGCGAGCGCGTCGTCGAGCGCCTCCTCCGACTCGGCGCAGACGGCGGCGACCATCTCGCCCGAGTAGGTGACGCGTTCGCCCGGCTTCTTCAGCACCGTCGCTGCGAGCACGCCGGGCAACTTCTCGGCCGCGGAGAGATCGATCGACACCACCTTCGCGTGCCCGCGCCAGCACCGGAGCGCCTTCGCGAACGCCATCCGCGGACGGTTGATGTCGAACGAGTACCGCGCGGCACCGGTCGCCTTGGCGATGCCTTCGAGGCGGGGGACGTCCGTCCCGACGCTGCGGAGCTTCGCGCCGAGCCCCCACGGCGTCGCGTCCTGATCGTGGATCTCGACGGTGACGTCCTTCTCCGCGCCGGGGTAGCCCGTCTTGAAGGTGATCTTGCGAGTCATCGGCACACCCCGCCGTTGTAGGGGCGACGCATGGCCGGCGCGAGACCGTCCCCAGGACGGTCTCGTACAGCTCGGCGACATGGCCCTTCGTCCGCGTTCACGGCGACCTGCGATCGTCGTGGTCCATTCGCGGGCGACGCATGCGTCGCCCCTACGAACGCGGACACGTCGCCGTCCATTCTCCGCGTCATGCCTTCTCCTTCGCCGCCGCGAGGGCAGCGCGGACGACGTGCGGATACGTGCCGCAGCGGCAGAGGTTGCCCGCGGTCGCGGCCTTCACCTGTTCGGCGGTGAGCGACTTGCCGTGGGTCTTGACCGCCCACTCCGTGGACATCACGAGTCCCGGCGTGCAGAAGCCGCACTGCATCGCGTCCTCGCGCCAGAAGGCCTTCTGCACCGCGCTGGGTTTCTCGGGCGTGCCGAGGCCTTCGACGGTCGTGATCGCGCGGCCCTCGGCCTCGACGGCGAGGATCGTGCAGGCGTAGACGAGCGCGCCGTCGAGCCAGATCGTGCACGCGCCGCACGTGCCGCGGTCGCAGACGGGCTTCGAACCGGTGAGATCGAGGTTGAGCCGCAGCGTGTCGAGGAGCGTCCGGCGCGGTTCGACGGTGACCACCTGCTTGGTACCGTTGACGAGGAGCGTGATCTTCACCGGGCCCGGGCCCTGCGTGCGAACGGCGTCGGCCTTCGTCTCGTCCTCGGCGAACGCCGGGACCTGACCGAGCAGCGCGGACGTCGCCGCGGCGACGCCGGCCCCGCGGAAGAACGCGCGCCGCGTCACGGCGCCGCGCTTCGGACGTTCGGTCGGATCGGACATCTCGTGCCCTCCTGCGGCCGAGAGACTACAGGGGCGGCGTGACCGCGCGATGATCGCAGTGGTCGACGCTCGGCGCGGGAGGACGACATGAAGATCGGACGGATGATCGCGGTGCTCCTTCTCGGCGCCTGCGCGGGGGGCAAGTCGGAGACGAGACCGGCCGACGATCGATTCTTCTCGACGCCGTTCCTCGCCGCGGCGCCGGCCGACGCCGCGCCGTCGGTCGACTCGCTCTCGCCGGTCGAGGCGTTCACGCTCGAGGTCTCGCTGGAGCGCGCGAGCGGCGGACGCATCGCGGCGCCGCGCATCACGATGTACCCGCGGCAGGTCGCGAGCATCGCCGTGGTGAATCAGCCCGTCGAGGATGGCCTGCGTCTCGAAGCCTGCGCGACGCGGGCGGCCGACGGGGGCGTCGTCCTCGGGTTCTCGCTGAAGCTCAGCCGCGTCCTCGATCCGGTCCCGGACGAGAAACCGGTGGACGGCGTGGTCGTGAGGCCGCGGATGCCGGGCGTCGAGCGCGCGGAGGTGTCCGGAGCGCGATGGCTCGAACCGGGCGTGCAGGGACTCCTCGCGCGCGTAGCGAGTCCCGATGGTTCAGGCCCGCTCCTCGTCCTCGCGCGCGTGACGCCGATTCGGATCGATGCGCCCGCACCGGGCGCCGCGCCCGAGGACTTCGGCGACGCCGCGCTCGCGCGGCCGATGTCGGGCCACACGCTGCATCTCCGCGTCTCCGCGGTGACGATCGGCCGCGACGTCGAACCCGGCACGGTCTTCGACGAGACGGCTGCCCCCGACGTGCTGAAGGCCGCTGGCGGCCGCGTGCTGCGCGACTTCGAGGTCTTCTCGTGCCTCGATTCGCGCGTCCGTCTCTCCGGAGTCCTCGACATGCAGGGCGGCATGCGCGGCCTCGTCGCCGAGGGCCGCGACGACGGCAAGCTCGACATCTCCTGGACGACGACGAGCGGCACGCGCACGGCGACGATCCGTCCGAACGCGGGGCGACGGTTCGTCGCGCTGGCGAACGTCGAGGGCGGTGGGACGGCGGGCGTGATCGTGTCGGTGGACGCGGACTGACGCCGGCGCGTCGGCCGTCGAGCCGCAACCGGCGACAGGTCTCGGTAGGGGCGGACCCCCGTGTCCGCCCCACGCCGGAAACGCG
>JANNHP010000360.1:0-4798 GCA_031404455.1 Planctomycetia bacterium
CCGCGAGGCCGCGCGGTCGCAGAGCCACAGCAGGTCCGCGCGTTCCTCCTCGTCGAGTACGCCGTCGGCGAGCGCTTCCTCGAGACGGTCCACGGTCTCGCGGAAAGGGCTCCTCGTCGCCATCCGGCGGTGCGACGCGCACCACTCGCGCAGCGTGACGATCTCCGTCGGGACGATCCGACCGTCGAGCGCAACGCCCTCGAGGAGTCCGGCGAGGCGGACGAACTCGCGTTCGACCTCCTGCGGACTCGTGAACCCGGACTCGTCGGCATCCCCCACCGCTGCTCCTTGCGCGCGCGTCCCGCGATCGCGTCGCGAGCGTAGTCCCGCGCGCGCGCCGCCGCAAGCGGGTGTCAGATCGCGGCGAGCTTCACGACCAGCCCCACCACCGCCGCGCCCGCCAGCGTCCACATCATCCCGACCTTGAAGCGCAGCAACGCGAACGCCGCCGCGACGGCGATGGCGACGGACGGCCAACTCACCGTCGCCGGGTCGGGGACGTAGAGACGCAGCGGGCCCGCGTGCCGGACGTCGACGACGGCGAACATCGTGTGGAGCGCGAACCAGACGGCGAGGTTGAGGATGACGCCGACGACCGCCGCCGTGATCGCCGAGAGGGCGCCCGTCAGCGCGCGACTGCCGCGGAGCGCCTCGATGTAGGGCGCGCCGACGAAGATCCAGAGGAAGCACGGCACGTACGTCACCCACGTCGTCACGACGGAACCGAGCACGCCCGCGGCCCACGGGTTCATGCCGCCGGGGTTCCGGTGCGCGCCGAGGAAGCCGACGAACTGGAGCACCTGGATCAGCGGGCCCGGCGTCGTCTCAGCCATGCCGAGACCGTCGAGCATCTCGCCGGGGCGCAGCCAGTGGAAGTCGTCGACCGCGCGCTGGGCCACGTACGCGAGCACCGAGTACGCGCCGCCGAACGTGACGCAAGACGTCTTGCTGAAGAAGAGCGCCTCGTCGACGAACACGCTCGTCGCGCCGAAGACGAGGAAGAGCGCGCCGACGGGCACCCACCACGCGACGAGCCAGACGAGCGCCGTCCGAACCGTGCGCGCGGTGTTCGGGCGCGCGTGCGCAGGGACGTCGTCCGAGAGCGCGGTCCTCGACTCGACGCCCGTCGGCGCGGCCGCGAGCAGCGCGGGCCGAGCACGTCCGACGACGAGACCGATCAGTCCCGCGGCCGCGACGAGCGCGGGGAAGGGCACGTCGAAGAGGAAGATCGCCACGAACGACGCCGCGGCGAGCGCGACGTGCGTCCGCGTCTTCAGCGCGCGGCGGCCGATCCGGATGACCGCCTCGACGACGACCGCGAGCACTGCGGCCTTCAGACCGAAGAAGATCGCGTCCACCGCCGGAACGGTGTTCCAGGCCACGTAGACGAGCGACAGCGCGAGGAGAGAGACGAACCCCGGCGCGACGAACAGGATGCCCGCCACGAGCCCGCCCGCGGTGCCGTGGAGCAGCCAGCCGACGTACGTGACGAGTTGCGTCGCCTCGGGACCGGGCAGGAGCATGCAGTAGTTCAGCGCGTGGAGGAACCGCTCCTCGCCGATCCACTTCTTCTCCTCGACGAGCACGCGGTGCATGACCGCGATCTGCCCGGCCGGACCGCCGAAGCTCTCGAGGCCGATGCGCGCGAACGTGCGCGTCGCTTCGCGGAAGGAGACGCCGTGGGACAAGCGCGGCGGAGTCTAGCGACTGAGTGCTCAGCGCGGAGGCGGGACCGGCGCGAGGTCGAGATCGGTGAAGCGGTAACGGACGGTCTCGACGTCCCAGGCGTCCGGGACGCGGAACGTCGCGGTCACCGGGTAGGCGATCGCGACGTCCATCTTCGTCATCGATCCGTACGTGCACGACGTGAAGCCACCCGAACCTGCGCCGCCCATCGGGTCGAGCGGCGTCCCGTGCGCGTCGACGACCGTCGCCGCCCCCGCGGCCCAGCGGTGGCTCACGAGACCCCACACGTCCCGGCGGTCGCGCCCCGATTCGTCGGTCGAGTACGCCGACACCGTCACCCAGTGCGCCTCGCCCGTGAGCGCGAACTCGAACGGCGCCAGCGTCGTGCGCGTGGTCGCGGCGGGACCGGCGACCGTCGCGGCCTCTGTCCTCCACGTCTTCACGCGGACGAGTCGCAACTCGATCTCGAGCGACGCGATCCGCTTCGCGTCGGGTCCGAGGTCGAGACCGTGGAGGACGACGTTGCGGTGCCGCGCATCGAGGCTGCTCTTCTCCCGGTCGTACACGCGCTCGACGTCGTCGTCCGGCGTCACGCGGATCTTCGCGTGCAGGTCCGAGAGCAGCACCGCGGGATCGTCGGTCTCGACCTGACCCTGAATCTGCCACGTGTCGTTGCCGCCCGGCGTCCACGGTCCGTTGCGGAGGATCGTCTGGAGTTGCAGGCGGGACCTGCCATCCGCGGCCGCAGGCCATCCCCAGTCGATGGGCGGCGGCGCCGGGGGCGCGAGCGCCGGCGTCGAGCACGCGGTGACGAGCGCGAGGATGACGAGCCAAGTCGGTCGGCGCACGGGCGACCTCCTGCGTTCACACGCAGCACCTGGGAGACGGCGACCGCGCTGCGTTCGAGTCAGAAGCTCGGCAGGTTCCCTCCGACGGCTCGGACGCCGCCGACGCGGACCTCGAACTCGCGGCCTGCGAGTTCGCGGAGCGTCGCCGCGCCGAGCGGGAGCGATCCGCCGCGGCGCGTCGTGTAGCGCAGGCGCGCCCGGCCGCGGCGGTCGATGCGGACCGAAGCCACCTGCTGCAGGGTGCCGCTCGCGTCGTCCATGAGCACGTCGGCGCGCGGACGCCGGCCGCGCGCCTTCGGGGCGCCATCGCGCGCCAAGTCGCGAGGCAGGTCGCTCATCTCCATGCGGAAGTGCTCGACGCCCCGCTCCGGGTGGATGTCCACGACGACGTGCACGTCGGCGCCGGACTCTTCGTCGTGGTGCTCCGCCTCGTGGTGCTCGGGTTCCGCGTCGTGGTGCGACTCGGCCTCGGGGACGTGCCCGTGGAGGACGACGTGGTGCTCGAGGTCGCGGATCTCGACGCGGCGGCCGGCGAGGTCGGCGAGCGAACCGAGTCCGTCGCCGAACGACTGCCCGGCATCGACCTCGCGACCCACGCCCGCGCCGCCGTAGCCGTTCGTCCTCATGTCGTCGAACAGCACGGCCGCGTCGCCCTCGCCGATGTAGACGAGGTAGCCCGCCTCGGAGCCGAGGTGGCCGACCTCGAGACGCAGCGAGTCGCCGTGGACGCCGTGCGTCGCGACGACGATGCCGCGCGCGTCGCCGAACGAACCGTTCTCCGGACGCACGAGGTTCGCGCGCGTGACGACCGGCTCGGCGGGAGGCGGCGGTTCTTCGACGACGTCGGAGAAGTGCGGGACCTCGCCGAAGAGGATCGGGTGGTTCTCGCCGTCCACGACGCGGACGCCGCGGCCGGAGAGGTCCGCCGCGTGCGCGGCGTCGAGCGGCAGGTGCCCGCCCTCCTGCGTCGTGCGGACGAAGACGCGGTTCGAGAGCCCGGCGGGCATCGTCCCGACCTCGACGAAGTTCTCGTGCCCGTCGCCGACGAGGATCTTCAGCGTCACGACCTCGCTGACGCCCTCGACGGCGACCGAGAAGCGGTCGAAGTCCGAGCCGGTCCGGATGCCGACGCCGCCGTGGGCGTGGGGCTGGAGATCGTTCTCGGCGTGACGGAGCGCCGACTCTGCCTCCCGCACTCCCTCCGCTGCGAAAGCGAGCGGCGCGGCGAGCGCGAACGCAGCAACGAGTGACCTGAACCGCATCGGTACCTCCCGGAGTCGATCGAACCCGTCCATCCCGCGAACGGATGGAGTCTACGGGCCCGCGGAGGCGGCGGAGCCTGCGATTTCCCGGTCCCCTACCGCTGACAGCACCGCTTGAACTTCTGCCCGCTGCCGCAGGGACACGGCTCGTTCGGGCCGAGCTTCGGCGCGACGCGCCGCTCGGGCTTCTTCGTCCCGCCGGACGACTTCACGAACGCCTCGCGGAGCGCCTTGACGAAGAGCCCGAGCCTGCGTCCCCCGCCGAGACGGCCGGACGTCTCGAGTTCCTCGAGGAAGGCGCCGCAGAGTTCGGGGATCGCCGTCCGCACGGACACGGGCGCCTCGATTGACGCCACGGGGCCGAGGAGTGCCGCGCGGAGGTCGTCCTCGGTGACGTCCTCGGGCTCGGCGTCGCGGACGGCGCAGGCGCCCGCGAGGAACGCCGCGAGCACCTCCTGCGCGTACTCGACGATCGGCCCGGAGAACCGCCGCGCGCGCTCCCCCATGCAGAAGTCGGAGACCCAGTTGTCGATCTTGTCGCGGGTGTAGGGGGAGGGCATGGCGATGATCCTATCCCGAGCCATGGCCCGAAAGTCCCGCCGAGCGAACGACCCCGTCACCGCGGCGGCGCGCGTCGTCGCGTATCCGTTCAAGGTGAAGTCGAAGTTCGAGGCGTTCCTCCGTCCCGCCGCGCGCGTCGCGGGCGCTGCCGGGATCGCGATGCTCGTCGGCTGCGCGATCCTCTCGGGCACGCCGCCCGAGGAGTGGCCGCCCTCGCTCGACCCGTCGCACCTCGCCATCTACGTGATGATCAGCCTCGCCGTCGCGAGCCTCCTCGGCTGGACGTACGTCCACGACGGACAGAAGCGGATCCGCCGCGCGCTCGGGCCCAGCGTGTCGCTCGTGGCGTACGTCGTCCTGCCGATCGGGTTCGCGATCCTCGGTTTCGCGGGCGCCGAGCGCGTCGCCGCCGTCGGCGGACCGGCGCCCTGGCACTGGTTC
>JANNHP010000361.1:0-4358 GCA_031404455.1 Planctomycetia bacterium
CCCCGACCACAGACGTCCGCGGGCGGGTTTGAAACCCGCCCCTACGCGGTCACCCGTCGTCGCTTCATGGCCCACGTCCCGGTTTCGGCCGGACCGTACGCACGTCCGGTCCGCGAACGCTCGCGCCGCGCGTCCGCCGCACCTCTGCCGTGAAGCTCGTTCCGTCCCCCCCGACCTACCTCCCGCTCTGGACGAAGAGCACCTACGCCTTCCTCGAGGGCGCGAGTTCCCCCGCGGAGTACGTCGACGAGGCGCGGCGCCTCGGGCTGCCCGCGATCGCGCTGACCGACCGCGACGGCGTCCACGGCGCGCCGTCGTTTCACCTCGCCGCGCGCGAGGCGGGCGTCACGGCGATCCACGGGTCCGAGGTCACGGTGACGGGCGGCGCGACGATCGTGCTCCTCGCCGAGACGCGCGAAGGCTGGGCGAACCTCTGCCGCCTCGTCACGAAGGGGCGTCTGCGCTGCGAGAAGGGGCGCTCCGAGGTGACGTGGGACGAGGTCTGCGCCCACGCGAAGCACGTCGTGACGCTCTGGCACGGTCCGGGCGAGGAGGCGTTGCCGTCGCTCAAGGACGCGTTCGGCGGGGCGCTCTTCGCCCTGGCCGCGCGGCACCGCCGCGCCGACGAGGTCCGCGCCGAGGAGAAGCTCCGGACCGCGGCGGCGCGATTCGCGATCCCGGTCGTCGCCGCGAACGAGGTGCTCTACCACTCGCCCGCGCGGCGGGACCTTCAGGACGTGCTGACGTGCATCCGCCACGGCGTGACGCTCGCGACTGCGGGGCGGCGTCTGCGTCCGAACGACGGCCACGCGCTACTCCCGCCCTTCGCCTTCGCGGAACTCTTCGCCGACGACCCCGCCGCCATCCGCCGCACGCTGGAGATCGCGGAGCGCTGCACGTTCTCGATGTCCGACCTGCGCTACCGCTATCCGTCGGAGCGCCTGCCCGACGGGACGACGTCGTCGCAGTGGCTGCGGACGCTCGCGTTCCAAGGTGCCGCGCGGATCTACGGCGCGGTGCCGGACGACGTGCGCGACCAGCTCGAAAAGGAGCTCGACGTCATCGACCGGCTCGACTACCCGGGCTACTTCCTGACGATGCACGAGATCGTCCGCTTCTGCCGCGAGCGCGGGATCCTCTGCCAGGGACGCGGTTCCGCGGCGAACTCGGCCGTGTGCTGGACTCTCGGTATCACCGCGGTGGACCCCGTGCGCATGGGACTCCTCTTCGAGCGCTTCCTCTCGATGGAGCGGGCCGAGCCGCCCGACATCGACCTCGACATCGAGCACGCGCGCCGCGAGGAGGTGATCCAGCACGTCTACGCGAAGTACGGGCGCGACCGCGCGGCGATGGTGGCGAACGTGATCCGCTACCGGCCGAAGTCGGCCGTCCGCGACGTGGGAAAGGCGCTCGGACTCACCGAGACGTCGCTCGACCGGCTCGCGCGGACGATGTCGCACTACGAGGCGCCGAGCGCCGAGTCGCTGGCACAGGCGGGCCTCGATCCAGCGGCTCCCGCGCATCGTCATCTCCTGCGTCTCGCCGGCGAGATCCTCGACGTGCCGCGCCACCTCTCGATCCACCCGGGCGGGTTCCTCCTCGGCCACGAACCGGTCCACGATCTCGTCCCCGTCGAGAACGCGACCATGGAGGACCGCACCGTCATCCAGTGGGACAAGGACGACGTGGAGGCGCTCGGCCTCTTCAAGGTGGACCTTCTCGGTCTCGGCGCCCTGACGCACATCCACAAGTGCCTTGACCTCGTCCGCAGTGCGCGCGGCGTCGATCTCACGCTCGCGACGATTCCCTCCGAGGACCCGGAGACGTACGCGCTGATCCAGCGCGCCGACACGGTCGGCGTCTTCCAGATCGAGAGCCGCGCGCAGATGGCGATGCTGCCGCGTCTCAGGCCCGCGACGTTCTACGACCTCGTCATCGAGGTCGCGATCGTGCGGCCGGGCCCCATCTCGGGCGGCATGGTGCACCCGTACCTCAGGCGGCGCACCGGCGAGGAACGCGTCGAGTATCCGCACGAGTGCCTCATCCCCGTGCTCGCGAAGACGCTCGGCGTGCCGCTCTTCCAGGAGCAGGTGATGCGTCTCGCGGTCGTCGCCGCGGACTACACGCCGGGCGAGGCGGACCAGTTGCGCCGCGACATGGCCGCGTGGCGGCGGTCGGGGCGTCTCGAGCATCACCACGAACGGCTCGTCACGCGGATGGAGGCGAAGGGCATCGCGCCCGAGTTCGCCGAGCGCGTCTTCCAGCAGATCAAGGGCTTCGGAGAGTACGGCTTCCCCGAGAGCCACGCGGCGAGCTTCGCGCTGCTGAGCTACGCCACGTCGTACCTGCGCTGCCACTACCGCGCCGAGTTCACGTGCGCGCTCCTCAACTCGCTGCCGATGGGCTTCTACTCCGCGGCGACGATCGTGGACGACGCGAAGCGCCACGGCGTCGAGGTGCGTCCGGTCGGCGTGTCGTCGAGCACGTGGGACTGCACGCTCGAAGAAAGCGTCGGTACCGTCTCCGACCCGTTTTCGTCGCTTTCCGTCCGCGTCGGATTGCGCTTCGTCCGCGGGCTCTCGGCGAAGGACGGCGAACGGATCGTCGCCGCGCGGCGCGAGCGAGCGTTCGCGTCGGTCGAGGACTTCGTCGATCGCACGCGCCAGGACGACGGCGCCCTCGCGACGCTCGCGGAGTCCGGCGCCTTCGAGACGTTCGGCCCGTCGCGGCGCGTGGCGCTCTGGCAGGCGCGCGGCTTCACGCGGACGGCCCGTCCGGCGCTGCCGCTCTCCGGAGACGACCTCCCGCCCGCGTTCGCGCCGCTCGACGCCTTCGAGACGATCGGCTGGGACTACGGCTCGACGCACATGAGCCCGCGCGGGCACCCGCTCGAACCGCTCCGCGACTCGCTCCGCGCGCAGCGTCTCCCGGACGCGTCGGAGGTCGCCCGCCTGCCGAACGGACGCCGCGTGCGTTACGCGGGGATCGTCATCTGCCGCCAGCGTCCGGCGACCGCGTCGGGCACGGTCTTCATGACGCTGGAGGACGAGACGGGCTTCGTCAACCTCGTGCTCTGGACGCGCGTCTTCGACGAGAACGCCGTCCTCGCGCGCACCGCGAGCCTCCTCGGCGTGACGGGCCGCATCCAGAGCGGAGAGGGCGTCGTCCACGTGATCGTCGAGTCGCTGTGGGAACCCCGTCTCCACGCCGCGCCGGCGGCGGACGTGGGGAGTCGGGACTTCCACTGAAAGGCGATCGGTCCGGCAACTCAGACCGTGCCGCTGGTCCTCGGGGCCTGCGGCCCCTCATCCCAGCCCGGACGACTTCGGCAGGGGCCCCCCGCGCGAGGCGCGCGGGACCCTGCTCGAAGTCGTTGCCGGACCCGGGGCACTGCCCGACTCGCCCCCGGCGAGTCGGGCCGCGTCCTATCGTCCGCGCCGTGCCCGCTGGTCCTCGGGGCCTGCGGCCCCTCATCCCAGCCCCCAGAGCACCCACGCCGCCCAGAACCGCGGGTGCTTCCACTTCTCCTGGCTCCGCACGAACTCCTGCGCCTTCCGCAACGCCGTCGCCGCGGCGACGCCCTTGCCGTCCTTCGGGTTCCACAGTTCGTAGAACTTCGTCATGAGCGCTCGCGTCGCCTCGTCATCCACCTTCCACAGCGAGACGAGCACCCGCGGCGCCCCCGCGAACATGAATGCCCGCGTCAGTCCGACGATCCCCTCCGCCTTGTAGACCTTCCCCTTGCCGGTCTCGCACGCAGACAGCACGACGAGGTCCGCCGGGCACTTCATCCGGAACACTTCGAGCGCCGTGAGGAACCCGTCGTCCTCGCCCGACGGCGTCAGCGCCAGCGAACTGAACATCGGACGCTCCGGATCGACGAGTCCGTGGCAAGCGAGGTGGACCGCCCGCCAGCGCGGCTTCGTCGCGAGGGCGGCGGTGAGGCCCGACTCCGTCGCGTCCTTGCCGAGGAGCGTCACGGTTCCCACGGCCTTCGCCTCGACACCCGTGGCCGGCAGTCGGACGAGGTTCATCCCTCCGCGCATCGCAACGGCCGACGACTGCGGCTCGGACTTGACGCCGTAGTCCGGGTCGCCCAGCGCCAGCACGCCCTCGCCACGCTTCGCGGCGTCGTCGAGGAGGATGCGGTACGTCGTTCCGGAAGGGACGTACGCGACGTCGCGGTCTCCGAACAGCGTCGCGAACGGGACGTAGGAGAGTGCTCCCACGGGAGAGACCAGGATCCGCGTGGTCTTCGTTCCGAGGACGAGCGGATCGACGACGAGCTTGCGCAGCGCATCGAGCGACGCCGCCGGGTCGACGCCGTCCTCATCCAATCGCAGCGCCGCGCACGCGGC
>JANNHP010000362.1:0-29559 GCA_031404455.1 Planctomycetia bacterium
AGCGCTCCGGCACCGTCCATCCCGCGACGGCGCTCGTGGCGTCGGCGCGCTCGACTCCGTCGACGAGGACCATCGGCGGCCGGTGCGGCAGGAGGCGTTCGATCTCGGCGCTCACTGCGCTCAGGCTACAGGCGACGGCGAGTCCGGCGGCGACGACGACGGGGGCGGCGTGATCATCCGGTCGAGCGCGCGGACCCAGCCCACGCCGTCCCTGACGATCGGGTTCGCCTCGTTCCAGAGTTCCCCCGCGAGGATCGACGTGATCGCCGAGCGAATCCGCGGCGGCTTCGGCTCGTGGAAGAACACGCGCTTCAGGGCCCCGTCGTACCAGGTCTCGACGAACGGCCCCATCGACGCGAACGCGCGACGGACGTGCGCCTCGTACGCCGCGAGCGCCTCGGGCTCCGCGGCCGCGTCGGCGAGCGATCGGTCGAGCGCGAGCGCGAGCCGCTCGCTCGTCGAGAGCGCCACGCACACGCCCGAGGAGAACACCGGATCGAGGAAGCCCGCCGCGTCGCCCGCGAGGACGAGACCGTCGGCGAAGAGCCGTCCGTTGCTGCGTCCGTACGACCTCGCGCCGCGGATCGGCGAGAGCCGCTCGGCGCCCGCGAGACGCGCGGCGACGGCGGGCGTCGAACCCACCGTCGCGAAGTAGCGCGTTTCCGGCTCGGTCTCCGACATCGCCGACATCTGCGCGATCGGCATCACGAACCCGACGGACGTGTGGCCCCCCGCGAGCGGGATCAGCCACCACCACACGTCGCCCTCGGTGACGATGAGGATGTCGCCCACGACCGCACCCGGGACGCCTTCGAGGTGCGACTTCGGGAGGCGGAAGTGTCCGAACAGCGCGGCGCGGTCTTTGACGAGCGGCTCCCTGCTCCATCCCCTCACCCGTGCCGAGACGGAGTCGAGCCCCGCCGCGTCCACGACGAACCGGGCGCGGATGCGTCCGGTCTTCGAGGTCACCGAGGCGAGACCGCTCTCGTCGCGCGGTTCGACGATGTCGGCCGCGACGCCGGTGCGCACGCCGGCGCCCTGGTCCCTCGCCCAGTCGAGGAGCACCTTGTCGAAGTGGCGGCGCTCCACCTGGTACGCGTACGGGAACTCGCTCGGCGGGTCGGAGTCGCCGAAGTCGAAGCGCGCCGAGCGCGAGCCATCGCCCGTGAGGAACGACGCGCCGGTCTTCTTCACGAAGCCGTGCGCCACCACGCGGTCGAGGGCGCCCGCACGCTTCAGCACCGAGAGCGATTGCGGCAGGAGCGATTCGCCGATGTGGAAACGAGGGAAGTCCTCGCGTTCGAGGAGGACGACGCGGCGCCCGCGCCGCGCGAGGCTCCCGGCGACGAACGAGCCGGAGGGGCCTCCCCCGATGACGACGACGTCGGCGTCGGCGTCCTGCGGGCGATCGTCCATGCCGGTTCCCTCCGTCACCCGGAAGCGCGACGCCGGTTCGCTCGCGCCGGACGCGCGATCCGCCGCGGCTGCGGGGCGCTCGCGGCTTCCAGCACGACCGGCACGCCGTCGTCGGCGAGCGGGACCCGCACGCTGATGCAGGTGCCCTTCCCGGGCGCCGAATCGATCGAGAAGCTTCCGCCGACCATCTCCACCCGCTCCCTCATGCCGATGAGGCCGAGGCACCCACGCAGGCCGGGCGAGAGCGCTCTGTCGACCTCGAACGCGGTGCCGTCGTCGGCAATGTCCATCGAGACGAGGCCGTGCCTCTCCCCGATGCTCAGCTCCACGCGGGTGGCGCGCGCGTGCTTCGCGACGTTCGTCAGCGCCTCCTGAGCCACCCGGTAGAGAACGGTGCTCTGGTCGTTCGTGAGCCGCTCCGCCGACGCGACCGACGTGAGCGCGACGTCGATGCCCGTCGTCCGCGAGAACTCATTCGTGTAGGACTTGAGCGCCGGGACGAGACCGAGATCGTCGAGCGCCGCCGGGCGCAGCTCCCGGGAGAACTGGTGCACGACGTCCACGAGGGTGGCGAGCAGCCGTCTGGTCTGCGCGATCCTGTTCCTGCGCACCTTCGACTTCCCGGCGGACTCGCGGCTCACCATCTCGAGGTGGAGGTTGATTCCGACGGCGGCCTGGCCGACCACGTCGTGCAGTTCCCGGCTGATGCGCTTGCGCTCCGCCTCCTGCGCATGGAGGATTCCGCGCGAGAGCCGCCGGAGCTGCTCCTGCAGGACGACCGACCGGTCGAGGAGCCGGGCCTTCTCCCCGTCGCTCTCTCTCAGCGCCAGCTCCACCTTGTGCCGGCGGTCGATCTCCCGGTTGAGCTCCCGGTTCCTGACGGCGAGCTCCTCGAGACGGCCCTGCGCCGCGTCCGCCCGCTTCAGCGCCGTGATGTCCGAGATCACCACGCGGCACCACCGGCGCTCGCCCCTCACGGACGTGGCGGCGGTGGCATGGATGTCGGCCCAGAAGACGACCCCGGCGTCGGAGCGGATCGGCATCTCGCAACTCTGCTTCTCGGGCCGGGCGAACACTCGTTCGAGGAACTCCGCGAAAGCCGGCAGGCTCTCCTGGACCAGGTACCGGCGGAGCTGGCGCCCGAGCAGGTGAGACCTCGCCGCTCCGAGCTTGGTCGCGCCCGTCAGGTTCGCTTCGAGGATGAGCCCCTTCTCGTCGATGGAGAAGTAGCCCGCCGGCGCGAAGTCGTAGAGGTCGGTGTACCTCGCGAGCGCGGCCTCGAGCTCGTCCCGCGTCTCCCGGAGCGCCGCGTTCTGCATCGAGAGCTCGATCTCGTGGACCTCGAGCTCGTGGACCAGACGTCCGGACTCGAGGCGCGTCCGCCCCGGAGCGGCGCGCCCCCGGCGCTTCGCCAGACGCGATTCGGCGCGGCGGCGCAGCGAGGCTCCCTCGTCCGGGAGCGTCGATTTTCGTTGCGGGGCCTTGCGCTTCAAGCGCGACCAGGCTTCTGCGCTGCCTTGCGCGCGGCGAGATCGCCCTTCTCGCGCGTCGCATCCATCTCTGCCGACTGCTGCGAGATCCGTCCCTCGAGCGCCACCTGCTTCTCCTGCATCTTCGCTTCCAGCGCCTTCGCCGCGCTGATGTCCACGAAGTTGATGACGACGCCGTCGATGCGGTTGTCGAGCGTGCGATAGGGCATGATGCGCACCGCGAACCAGCGGTCGCCCTCAGCGGCGATGGGCTTCTCCGCGGAACCGAGAGTCCGCAGCACCTCGCGCACGTCGTCGCAGAGCTCGGGGTAGAGGAGATCCGACGCGAGGTCGGAGATGGGCCGTCCGACGTCGCCCGGGATCAGCTTGATGATCTTCGTGGCCTGCGTCGTGAACCGGCGCACCTTGAGATCGTTGTCGAGGAAGAGCGTGGCGATGTCGGTGCTGTTGAGCAGGTTCTTCATGTCGTTGTTCGACCGCGACAGCTCGTCCACCTTCACCTGCAGCTCGCTGTTCACCGTCTGCAGCTCCTCGTTCATCGACTGCATCTCCTCCTTCGAGGTGGTGAGCTCCTCGTTGGTGGACTGGAGCTCCTCGTTCGTGGACTGCATCTCCTCGTTCGTGGACTTCAGCTCCTCCTGCGACATCTGCATCCCCTCGCGGGTGGACAACAGCTCCGCGCGCGCGTGCTGGAGCTTCGCCTCGAGCGCCGCGGCGCTCGGTCCGCGTTTCGGGTCCGTCGCGGTTCGTCCGGTTCGTCCGGTTCGTCCGGGCGCGTCCGGCGCGGGCACCTCGTCGAAGACGATCATCACCGTCCCGCGCAGCGATTCCGGGTCGTCGAGCTTCTGGATCGTGATGTCGACGTACGTGGCGTCCCGCGCGGCGGCGCGAGAGGGTTGCGACGCGCGCGCGCGCGGAGCGGGGTCGGCGCCGACCTGCACTGCCCGCGCCGTCACCGGACCTTGCCGCCTCAGCGCCTTCTGGAATGCGGCCGCGAGGTCGTATTCGAGTCCCCGGCGAGCCATGGCGAAGACGTTCCAGTTGGCCTTGCCCGCCGCCGGCTCCAGGTACCTCCCGGTCTTGCCGCACACGTAGAGGATGTTGCCCTTGTCGTTCACCAGCACGGACGGCGGTGCGAACCGATGGAGCACCAGTTCCTCCGCCGCCGACTGGAGGCTGACCCCCTTCTTCTGGGGCTCGCGGCTCGCGGCGGCACCCCGGTCGGCCCGCGCGAACGACGAGGGGAACTCGATCAGTTCCGGGCGCCCCGCCGTGTCGCAGCGGCGGAAGATCCGCGCCTTCGCGGAGATCGGCGCGAAGAGCTCGGTGAAGGTCCCGACCGTCTCGGCGCTGCCGAGGAAGAGGATGCCATCCGGATCGAGGCTGTAGTGGAAGAGGGGGAAGAGCTTCTTCTGCACCTCCGGCGCGAGATAGATGAGCAGGTTCCTGCAGCTCAGGAAGTCGAGCTTCGTGAAGGGCGCATCCATGATGAGGTTGTGCGGGGCGAAGATCACCGCCTCGCGGATCTCGGCCTTCACCCGGTACCGGGAATCCTCCTTCGAGAAGAAACGCGCGAGCCGCTCCGGCGAGACGTCGGCCGCGATGTTCTCCGGATAGCTGCCGAGGCGCGCCTTGTCGATCGCGTCCTGGTCGAGGTCGGTGGCGAAGATCTGGATCTTCGTGCCCCTCGCCGTCGCCTCGGCGCCGAGCGCCTCCTTCAGCACGATGGCCAGGGAGTACGCCTCCTCGCCCGTCGAGCAGCCCGCGACCCAGGCCCTCAGCGGGCCGGCGGGGCGCGCGGCGAGGAGCGCCGGGACGAGTTCGTCGCGGAGGATCTGCCAGGCCGCGGGGTCGCGGAAGAAGCTCGTCACGCCGATCAGGAGCTCCTTGAAGAGAAGGTCGAGCTCCTGGGGGTTCTCCTGCAGGTACCGCACGTAGCTGCCCATCGTGTCGATCTGGTGGATGCCCATGCGGCGCTCGATCCGCCGGTAGAGGGTGTTCTTCTTGTAGAGGGAGAAGTCGTGGCCGGTGTGGTCGCGCAGGAGGACGACCGCCTTCTCGAGGCCGCTGCGCATCTTCTCCTCGAGGGGCTCCTCCTTCGCGGCCGGGAGGGGCGTGCGCTGCAGGAAGTTGACGATCTTGCCGGCGAGCTCGTCCGCGGGGGCGACGAAGTCGGCGAGACCCGCGTCGATGGCGCTCCGCGGCATGCTGTCGAATTTGGCCGAGGTCGGCTCCTGCACCAGAACGAGTCCCGCCATCTCCTTGATGGACCTGAGGCCCAGCGTGCCGTCAGAACCCATGCCCGACAGGATCACGCCGATGCTGTGCTGCTGCTGGTCGAGCGCCAGCGACCGGAAGAAGAAGTCGATCGGCAGCCTGAGTCCGCGCGATTCCTTCGGCTCGAAGAGGTGCAGCACCCCGTGCAGGAGGGACATGTCCGAGCCCGGCGGGATCACGTAGACGCAGTCCGGCCGGACCGCGGTGCGCTCCTTCACCTGCGTCACCTTCATGCGGGTCGCGCGCTGGAGCAGCTCGGGCATCAGGCCCTTGCGAGTCGGGTCGAGGTGCTGCACGACGACGAACGCCATGCCGCTGTCCGCCGGGACTCGCGAGAGGAACTGCTCGAGGGCCTCGAGTCCCCCGGCGGAGGCACCGAGACCGACGATCGGGAACGACGCGCCCGGCTGCGCGGACTGTGTCTCGTCGACAGCCGCACGGGCGGGTCTCCTCTCCGCGCGTGCGGCTCCCGGCGCTCGGCGCAACTTCGAGATCCGCGGGCGGCGCGTTCTTCCCATGCCGGGAAGTCTCGCCTGCGCGGTGTGCAGTCCGGCCGAGGAAACCTCAAGGTTCTCGCTGGCGCGAATGCGGGTTCCACCCCATTGCGCGCGCGGGGATCCGCGTGTCCAGCGGACCCGGTCTGCGCGGGCGCTCGGCCGTGCTCCGCGGCACGGGTAGCCTCTCCCGCTGCGATGACGGACCTCCTCGCCGCCCGCGTGCAGATGGCCGTGACGCTCGGGTTCCACATCGTGCTCGCCTGTCTCGGTGTCGGCATGCCGGTGCTCCTCCTCGCGGCCGAGGGACTCGCGATCCGGCGCGGCGACGCGACGTGGCGCGCGCTCGCGCGGCGATGGTCGAAAGCGTTCGCGGTGCTCTTCGCCGTCGGCGCCGTCTCGGGGACGGTCCTCTCGTTCGAGCTCGGCCTGCTCTGGCCCGGGTTCATGGGACGCTACGGCGCCGTGATCGGCCTCCCGTTCGCGCTCGAGGGGTTCGCGTTCTTCATCGAGGCGATCTTCGTCGGCATCTACCTCTACGGATGGGACCGGCTCTCCCCGTGGGCGCACTGGTGGTGCGGCGTCCCCATTGCGGTGAGCGGCGCCGCGTCGGCGTGGTTCGTCGTCACCGTGAACGCGTGGATGAACGTGCCCGGCGGGTTCCGCGAAGAGGGCGGCCTCGTCGTCGACGTCGACCCGCTCGGCGCGATGCTGGGCCCCGCGACCGGCGTGCAGACGACGCACATGATCCTCGCGGCCTACATCGTGACGGGCTTCCTCGTCGCCGCTGTCTACGCGGTGAAGATCCTCGCCGGGCGCGGAGGCGCGTACCACCGCCGCGCCATGACGCTCGGCCTCGTCCTCGGCGCGGTGCTCGTGCCGTTCCAGTTCCTCTCCGGCGACCGCGCCGCGAAGGTCGTCGCCGCGACGCAGCCCGTGAAGCTCGCCGCGATGGAGGGCCAGTTCCGCACCGAGACGCGCGCGCCGCTCAGGATCGGCGGGCTCCCCGACGAGGAGACGGAGACGACGCCCTTCGCGGTCGAGATCCCGGGCGCTCTCTCGTGGCTCGCGCACGGCGACGCCGGCGCGCGCGTCGCGGGGCTCGATTCCGTCCCCCGCGAACTGCGCCCGCCCGTCGCGATCGTCCACGTGGCGTTCCAGCTCATGCTCCTCGCGGGCGGGACGCTCCTCGCCGTCGCCGCGTGGTTCGCGGCGCGTCTCGCGCGGCGGCGGCCCCTCGGCTCGTCGCGCCGGTTCCTGCGCGCGGTCGTCGTCGCCGGCCCCGCGTCGGTCCTCGCCCTCGAGGCGGGATGGGTCGTCACGGAGGTCGGCCGCCAGCCGTGGATCGTGCAGGGCGTGATGCTGACCCGCGACGCGGCGACGACGTCGCAGGGCGTCGTCTGGGTGCTCGTCGCGACGCTCGGCATCTACACGCTCCTCGCCGTCGCGACGGTGTCGGTGCTGCGCCACCTCGAGGCGATGCCGCTCCCGGAGGACGCGCGTGGCGGCTGACCTCGCCTACGCCGCCGTCTGGACCGCGGTCACGCTCTACGCCGTGCTCGGCGGCGCGGACTTCGGCGCGGGCATCTGGGATCTCGTGACGTGGACGCGCCTCAAGCCGTCGGAGCGGGCGTCCCTCTTCGGCGCGATCGGTCCCGTGTGGGAGGCGAACCACGTCTGGCTCATCTTCGCGATCGTGCTGACGTTCTCCGCGTTCCCCGCGGCGTTCGCGGCGCTGACGACGGCGCTCTGGGTCCCGCTCCTCGTGGCACTCACCGGCATCGTGTTCCGCGGCGCCGCGTTCGTCTTCCGCGCGTACGGGGCGGAATCGGCCGGACACGAGCACCGCTGGAGCGTGACGTTCGGTGTCGCGTCGGCGGCGACGCCGCTCGCGTTCGGCGCGGCCGCCGGCGCCATTGCGGCGGGCGCGACGAACTCGTCATCCGGCCCGGTCCTCGAGTTCGCGCGCCCGCTGCCGGTGATCGGCGCGCTCCTCGCGGCGGCGGTCTGCGCGTACCTCGCCGCCGTCTACCTGACGAGGGAGGGCGCGGCACAGGGATCCGAACCGCTCGTCTCGGCGTGGCGGCGCCGCGCGCTCGGCGCCGGCGTCGTCGCGGGCGGGCTCGCGGTGCTCGGCGTCGTCGCGATGGCCGCCGGCGACTCGGCACTCTCGTCCGGCTTCCGGGATCGCGCGTGGCCGCTCGTCATCGTCTCGGCGGCCGGCGCGGCGACGTCCTTCGCGGCGCTGCGGCTGCGCCGCTTCACGCTCGCCGCCGGCGCCGCGGCCGCCGCCGTCGGCTCGATCACCGCGGGATGGGGCGTCGCGCAGTACCCGTATCTGCTGCCGCCCGTGCTCTCGACAGCCGACCGCGCACCGGACGCGGTCCTCCGAGCACTGCTCGCGGCGACGGCGATCGGCGCCGTGGTCCTCGTCCCGTCGCTCGCGTTCCTGTTCCGGCTCTTCAAGTCGATGCCGAGGACCTGACTAACCCTGCGGCAGCGCGACCGGGCGGGCGCCGGCCGTCTCGAACACGCGCTCGGCGCAGTCGAGCATCGCGACGTCGCCGCCGGCCTCGATCTCCGCGGCCACGAGGATGTCTCCGCGGGGAAGGGCCTGGTCGTAGTAGTTCGCGACCTCGTGCTCGACGCCGCGCGACATCATCGCGCCGACGAACGTGCCGACCGCCGCGCCCGTCCCGGCGAAGAGAGGACCGACCACGACGAGGCCGAGTCCGCCCGTCGCGACGACGCCGGTCACGGCGACCAGTCCGGCCGCGATGCCGCCGATGACGGCTCCTGCGCCCGCGCTGACCGCCGTCGTCGCGCCGGCAGGCTGGTCGTGCTCGTACTCCCTGAAGAACGCTTCCTTGGTGCGATCGGAGCAGACGACGGAGATGTGCTCCTTCGTGAACCCGGCATCGAGCAGCCCTTGGACTGCACGGGCCGCCTGGGGGACGGACCCGAAGGTCCCGACGCGAACCGGACGCTTCGACTCGACGTTCTCCATGCCTCACGGAACGGCGGCCGGAACGCCGCCATTCCCGTCAGCGTCAGCCGGCGGGAGACTCCGCGTACGGCGTGACGGTCATCCCTCGAGCGACGCCTGCAGCATCCATGCGTGCTTCTCGAACTCGCAGATGACCTGCGTGAGCACGTCCACGGTGTCCGCGTCCTCGTGCTCCTCGGCGACGACGCGCGACGCCTGGACTCCCTGGACGTACTTCACGATCCGTTCGGCGACGAGCGCCGCGTGTTCCACGTCCTTCGATGTCTCCTGCGGATACTCGGCGAGGCGCGAGGCCTTCGCGACGTGGCGCGCCGTGCCGTACGCCTTGCCGCCCAGGGTCACCGCGCGCTCGGCGATGGTGTCGTTGTGGGCCGTGATGCCCGCCGCGAACGTGTCGAAGAGAACGTGCAGTCCGGGGAACCGCGGGCCCTTGATGTTCCCGTGCGCGACCTTGATCTGGAGTTGCAGGTCGAGGCCGTCGGCGAGATTGGCGTTCAGCGCCGCGGCGATGCGCTCGCGCGCGGCCTCGGGCAGATGACTCGGGCTCTTGAACATGCGCACCTTCCTCCGGGCGACTGCGCGGCGGCCCCGCCGCGGACGTCGCGGCGGAATCGATCGCGGCATCTCGACAACGCGCACCGGGCCGCGGCCACTCCCGGCTCGTACGCCGCGAGCCGGGTCGGGTTCGGCCCCATCGCAGCGCGGCGCGGCGCCTCGTACCGTGCCCTCGCGCGGCGACGAATTGCGCTGCGCTCACGCGCCGCATCGACGCGCAACCCGGACGCACCGGAGCCGGCTCCGGCCCCCACGCAGGAGTTCCCGTCATGAACGTCGCGGAGCACTCGGAGCTCTTGACGCGGTTGGCGACCTCGCTCGCCGCCGGCCTCTACGCCTGCGACATGCGCGGCGACGCGACGGGCCACGAGATCGACCGGTCCCTCGACAGGACGGGCGAGACGGTCATGGGCGGGGGCAAGGCAATCGAACCGAGTCAGTGTCTCGCTGAACAGCGAAGAGGAGTAACGACCATGGCGCTCCCCGAAGTGGACCGGCCGTCTCGCGGCGGAATCAAGATCGGCCTCGTTCTCTGGCTCTTGGGCGCTCCGCTCCTCCTGATCCTCTTCGGGGTCGTCGCCTGCTGACATTCGCCCGGGCGCCGGGTCCGCCCGCGGCGAACTCGCCGGCGAGGTAGGGTTCCGCCCCATCGCTTGCCGCCGTCGCGCGAACTAGTGTTTCGTGGCGACCGTCCGCGCATCGTGTGTTGCGCGGCCGGTCGCCGGCCGGCGGAACGATTCCACCGGACCGATTTCGGATCACGTTGGAGGTGGAGCATGGCAGATCGCATTTCGGGAGTGGGAATGGACGGGCCGCTCGTCGAGGGAGCCCGCTCGGTCGAGGCGGCCGCGGGACGCTTCAGGGAGAAGATCGTCACCGGCGCGCAGGACAAACTCGAGGTCTCGCGGGACTACGTCACCGAGAACCCGATGAAGTCCGTCCTGGTCGCAGTCGGTGTGGGAGCCCTCATCGGTTACCTCGTCGGCCGTCGCACCTCCGCCTAGGGCACGTGCCTCGGACAGAGACCCCTCCCCCTGTCGGCGCGGAGCAGCGAGGTATCTTCGCGCTGCTCCGCGCCCTCGTCGATTCGGGCGTGGACCTCGCCCACAACACGGCGCAGATGGCCGCGTCCGAGGGGCGCGTCGTGCTGCAGCGCGTCACGGTGCGCTTCGGTCTCTTCATCGCGGGCCTCTTCGTCGCCGCGATCGGACTGCTCCTCGGCCTCGTGGGCGCTTCGCTCATCCTCGCCCGGCTCGCGGGGATCGAAGAGTGGCTGGCGTTCCTCATCGTCGGGGCCGTCACGTTCGCGACGGGAGCGATCTTCGCCGTCCGGTCGATGCGGCGGCTCTCCGCCCCGGACCTCGCGTTCCCGGCGACGCTCGCCGAGTTCAGGGCCGACATCGAGACGATGCGCAGCGGGCGCGACGGGACGGGCGGGACTGACGACGGGACCGGGGGCGGGACACCGTGAAGTTCGAGACCGACTGGCAGAAGGAGTGGGAGGTGCTGCGCGCCGAGCGCGACGTCGCGCGGCGGCAGTGGCGCAGCGCCGCCGACGGACTCGCCGCGCGGGCGCGCGATCCGTTCGGTCTCCGCAGCCTGGTCCAGGACCACCCCGTCGCCGCGACCGGGATCGGCGCCGCGCTGGGCGCCGTCTTCGTCAAGCTGTTCCTCGGTCGCAAGGGCGCGCGCAAGGGAGGCGCACCGCGCGGAGACGGGGTTTCCGGTCCCGATGCGGACGGCCGACCGCCGCCCCGCTGGTCGACGGTCCTTCGCGAAGTCGCGCTGAGCATTGCGGTGCCGTGGCTCATCCGCACGCTGAGGGAGAAGTTCGGTTTCGACATCGAACCGGCCGTCGCGCCGGAACCGGATCGTCCGCAGCCGGCCGCCGCGAAGGAAGAGACCGAGAGGGTGTGAAGCTGACGTCCCGGTCAGACGCGCCTCGCAGGCCTGCGGACCGTCTCCTCCCAGAGCTCGGTCGAGCCGGCGACCGCCAGTTCGAGGACGCTTCCCGGCACGTACGTTCCGTCCGCTCGCGGGGGTGACGCCGCGATGCCGGTCATGAGCGTCAAGAGCTCGTAGATCGTGCTCACCGCGAACACCTGGAACCTCCCGCGAGCGCAGGCGCGAACGACGTCGTCGCGGAGCATCAGGTCGCCGGCGTTGGCGCGAGGGATGACGACGCCCTGCTTCCCGTCGAGGCCGAGGAGTTCGCACACGTCGAAGAAGCCCTCGATCTTCTCGTCCACGCAGCCGACGGACTGCACGTGGCCGAGCTGGTCGATGGCCCCGGTGGCGGCGAGGCACTGCCGGATCGGGACCCGGGCGAGCGCGCTCAGCAGACAGCAGAGCTGAGCGGCCGACGACGAGTCCCCGTCGACGCGCCCGTAGGTCTGCTCGGAGGCGAGCGACGCCGTGAACGCCAGCGGATGGTCCGTCTCGAGGAGCCGCCGCAGGAGACCCTGGAAGATCTGGAATCCCTTCGTGTGGATCGAACCGGACAACTCGGCGCGGGACTCGATGTCGAAGATGCCCTCCCGCCCCGCGCCCACGCTGGCCGTGATCCGCGCGGGGAAGCCGTACGTGATCGGCCCGGCGTGGATGACCGAGAGACCGTTCACCTGGCCGACGACCTCGCCCGTCACCTCGATGAGCGTGGCGCCCTCCTCGACGAACTCGAGGAAGCGCCGCGCGTCGAGACTCCCCCGCTCTTTCGTGCGCTGCACCGCTGCGTGCACGTGGACTGCGCCGACGGCCGGACGCCGGGCCTCGCGCGCCACGTAGTCCGCTTCCCGGGCGACGTCGGCGATCCGCCCCATGCGCGCGGTGATCCTTCCGGCGCGGCCTGCAATGCGCGCACCTTGCTCGATGAGCGCCGCAACCGCCGTCCGATGGAATGGGAGCCGGCTCTCCGCGCGCGCGAGGTCCGCGAGCATCGCCGTGTACATCCTGAATCCGGCTGCGTCGCGCGCCATGTCGCGATCGATGTCGGCGAGGACCTTGAAGTGGTGCGCGAACTCGGGCCCCTTGTCGTCGAGGGCCCGGTAGTCGGTGCGGTCCCCGATCAGGATCACGCGGATGCGCACCGGGATCGGTTCGGGCCGCAGCGCGGCGCTGCGGTCCTGCAGCGAGAGTTCGACCGTTCCCCTGCGCAGGGTGGACAGCAGCGCCTGCCAGGAGGAGGACGAGGCGATGCGGGATGCGTCGAGGACGATGTATCCACCGTCGGCCTGGACGAATGCGCCCGGGCGGATCCGCGCGTGATCGTCGTCCTTGCCCGCGTCCCCGGTGAAGGTGCCGAGCAGCTTCGCGGGCGACGGGTCCTCCTCCACGACCACGGGGCGCTTGCCTGCCCGGCTCTCGCGGCAGACGACCACGTTCACGCCGTAGAGCGCGACGGGATCGCCCGACGCCCCGGGGCCGCTGGCGAAGCGGCGCTCGACGGCATCCACGACGACGGCGTCGAGGTGCGAGAGGGCATCGGCGTCGGCGAACCGGGCGCGGA
The DNA here is from genome assembly GCA_031404455.1 of Planctomycetia bacterium. GTDB lineage: Bacteria > Planctomycetota > JAJSAM01 > JAJSAM01 > JAJVHW01 > JANNHP01. The sequence goes on from JANNHP010000362.1 coordinate 12,745, forward strand.
TCGGCCGGGCCCGCTTCTCGATCGACTCCCGGACCTCGAGCCGGCGCGCGCGCGTAGCGGCGCCGCCACGGAGCGTGTTCGAGTCGCGGATGAACACGGCGAGACGGCGCACGCTCTCGGCGAACGCTCGTCCCGTCCCCTGCCTGAGCGCGAGGAGCCGCGGGCGGTGCGGCTCCTTCATGTTGCGAACGTACGCGCGGTCGGGTGCCGGGGCCGGTGGCGGCTGCATCCGGGACAGCGCTTCCAACGTCAGCGCCTTGCGGCGCGTGTCGATCAGACCGCGCACGAACGCGTGCTGGTCGGCCGCGTCGGAGCGGATTGCGAAGCGAAGAGCCTCCCACGCCGGTCCCTCGTCCATCCCGCACGATGACGGCTCGATGCCGGCAGTCGTCGAGAACGGGAGCCCTGCCGGATCGCACCTCCAGCGGAGCATCCGGACGGGCAGCGGTTCAGACTCCGCCTGCCCCTTCGCCGGGCGCACGCGCCTTGCGCGCGCCGCCCGGATCGGTTCCGCCCACAGCGGGCGAGAGTCGCGCAGCGCGAGCGCGGAACGGGAGTCCGATCGCCGCACTTTCGCGATCTTCGGTCTGACTGCGCGCGCGCCGGCGCGTCGAGCCGGTTCGCTGCCGGACCGAACGGAGTCGGAAGTTCCCTGTGCCCGCGCCGCGTGTCGCAACCGAAGTCAGACCGGCTGCTTTCGCGTCCGCCCGGCCCGGTCGCGCGCGCCGAACTTCCGCGAAGCGCGCAGCGGCGAAGATCGGGGAAGAGCCGGCACCGGCCGTCCGGCCCTCAGCACTGCCGCTACGGCCGATCGAGGTTCGCCCGCGGCGGCGCCGGCGTCGTCCGTTTCGCCGGACGACGCGATCGATCGGTGCAGGCGCAGCGGATTCATGATTCCCCTTTTCAAACGAATGCGGCGCGCGAGGGCTTCCAGCAATTCGCAGCGCACGGTCTCTCGAGGTGCGCCGCGGTTGCGGACCCGGCAATCCCCGGTCGCGCGCCACCGTTGATCCAGTGCGCCGCGAAGTGTCCGGCGGCGCGGCAGCGCGAGTGAATCTCGTCACTCGGCTCCCGAACGGGCACAGGTCATCGACGAGGAGTGAGACAACGATGTCGGATCCCAATCGCAGCCAGGGTGACGAACGGAAGAAGCCGGATGCCGGCCAGAGCGGACAGCGCGGCGGCGCGCGTCAGCCGGACTCGGGTGCCGGTGGTCAGCGGAACATGAAGGACGATGCGTCGGGCTCCTCCGACGGAAGCTCGCGAGACACGAAGCGCGACTCGGAGCGTGACGGCGGCAGGTCCGGCCCCGGTCAGAGCGGTTCCGGCGTCAGCCGCGGCGGCCAGGATCCCAAGTCAGACCCGAGCGCTCGCGAGGGACGAAGCGGCTCGGGCACGTCCGGAGGCGATCGTGGAACGTCCGGAGGCGATCGTGGCACGTCCGGAGGCACGCAGGACAAGGGCGCGCAAGGCGGCCGGCCCGGCAGCGGCGATCGCAGCCCCACGGGCGGCTCGCGCGACTCGGGCGCTCAGAGCGGCGACAGCGGCAAGCAGAGGGGCCGCGGCAGCGAGAGCGGCACGGACACGGGCGAAGAGCGTTCGTCCGACAGCGGGTCGGCGGGCGGCAGCCGGGGCGATCGCAGTCCGAGCGGACGCGGAACCAGCGGGAACGATGACGAACGCGGTCAGCGCAGTTCCGGCACGAAGCCGGGCGCCGACAGCGGGGACTCCTCCGGTGGCTCCGACGACGACGAAGAGTTCGGACCGGGTTCCACGAAGCGCTAGTCGTTCGGTCGATCCTGCGCCGAGTTTTCGGTATCCGCGTGATCCGCGCGATTCCGGGCCTCGGCGCTCCTGCGCCCGGACCCGACGGATCAGCGCACTGAACGCGCACGGCGTCCTTCGCGCCTCGTTTGCGGCATTTCGGCGCTCTCGATCTCGCGCACTGAACGAGCCGCTCGGGCGTCCCGCGCCGCAATGTCAGGCAGTGCGTCCGCGTTCCATTCGCGGCGTCTCGCCATCACGCGACGTCGAGGAGAAGACCCATGAAGAACATCGCCATCGCTGCAGCGTGCCTCTGCATGGCCGCCGGGTGCCGGACGCACGACGATCCGAAACCGCAGACCGGGTACGTCGCAACGAACCACGAGTTGCCGCGCGCGGCGACCACCACGGACGACCACGTTCGCCCGAGCTCGGACGACGCGGTCGCGACGACGCCGGCGATGTCCGGCGCGAACAACACTTCGGAGAACGTCCGCGACCGCGACGGCGTGCTCCCGACGCCGTTCGATCAGGGTTCCGAAGCGGCCGACATCGAACGGACCACGACGATCCGCAAGCGGATCATGGAATCCGATCTCTCGATCACCGCGCAGAACGTGAAGGTGATCACGGCGCTCGGCCGAGTCACGCTGCGCGGCCCGGTGAAGTCGTACGCCGAGAAGGAGACCATCGGCCGGATCGCCCGGGACGTCGCGGGCGAGTTCAACGTCGACGATCTGCTCGAGGTCATCGCGGCCCGATGACGCGGACTTCCGCGCGATCCGGAGCGTCACGCTCCGCGCGCTGAGCGTGCGCGGCCGGGACGGGTCTCGTCATCCCGTCATCCAACGACAAGAGCGGCGTCGGTTGCGCACGACGGACGCCGCTCCGAGTTCGAGACCGGCCGGGAACTACGCCGACTTGACGCCCACTTCGCCCGCGTGGGCGATGCTCTCGGCGTTGCACTCCTTGAAGATCGTCTCCGCGCGCGAGACCTCGTCGCGGCTCTGCGAGTGCACGGAGATGAGGAGGTTGCCGGTCCGGATCTACGCATCGCGCGGCGGACCTGCTCCCTCGCGCTGCCGGTCGCGCACGAGAATGCTCACGATGAGCGCTGTTCCCATCGCGGCGGCGCCGAGGTCGAGCAGCACCGGGAGACCGGGACACCCGAGGATCTCGAAGGAGCTCTGAACCCGCTCGACTCCCGATCGCCGCGCGACGAGAACGGTCGCCCCGGACTTCGGTCGGGTTCCACCCCATGGAGTCCGCGAGCGCTCGGAATAGCGTGAGGATCGGTCCCCGCGAACGAGGCGGATCTCCGATCGGCCGATCGACGCCGTGCCCGGCGCGCGGTCGAGTTCGAGCATCCGGACCGGCGGTTCGACGAACACGACGCCCGGCGGCCGGGTCGATCACTTCAAGACGGCGGTGTCGAGGCCGGCGGGGCGAAATCCGGACCGGGCGAACGCAGCGAAATGAGATGAGGAGGTTCTCGCATGACGTCATCGCGCAGGTCGTTGTGGATCGCCGTGGCCGCAGTCGCCACGGCCGCCTTGGTCGCAAACCTTCCGGCGACCGACGCGAAGCCCAGGCGAAAGAGCGCGGGATTCGACGCGGAAATCGAGCGCAACTCCGCGTCCCTCGTACTCGAGGGGCGCGAGACGTTCCGCTTCGAGACGTTCGGCGACGAAGCGTTCTGGGGCGGGCAGCTCCGGCTGCACGAGTCGATCGGAGCGGCGAAGCCTCGCGATGCCCTGGCGCTCGGTCTCAAGATCGACGTCGACGCGCTCACCGCCCCGATCAAGCGCGGCATCACGCGCGGAACCGTGGATCTCGACGACCCCGCGGTGACGCGCGAACTCTTGAGGCGCAACGCCGTCGTCGGAGTGAAGGGCTTCTTCGACGCAGGCGGCAACCTCACTTCGATCGGGATCACCTGCGCCCTGTGCCACTCGACCGTGGACGACTCGACGTCCGCGGGAATCGGTCGTCGTCTCGACGGCTGGCCGAACCGCGACCTCGACGTCGGGAAGATCATCAACCTGGCGCCGACCGTGGCGCCGATCGCAGCGGTCCTCGCGGTCGACGAAGGGACCGTCCGCTCGGTCCTCGATTCCTGGGGGCCGGGCAAGTTCGACGCGGCTCTGCTCCTCGACGGAAAGGCGTTCCGCCCCGACGGGAAGAGCGGCGCGACTCTGATCCCGCCGGCGTTCGGACTCGCGGGCGTCAACCTGAACACGTGGACGGGCTGGGGCTCGACCACCTACTGGAACGCGTTCGTCGCAGTCCTCGAGATGCACGGGAAGGGCAACTTCTCCGACCCCCGCCTGAGCGACGCCGCGCAGTTCCCGGTGGCCGCGCGCAACGGATTCGACAACGTCGTCAGCGACCCGGACCTCGTCACGCCGAAACTCGCGGCGCTCCACGCGTACCAGCTCGTCATCCCGGCCCCGAAAGCACGGGCGGGGAGCTTCGACGCCGCCGCCTCGGCGCGCGGCGACCTGCTCTTCAGCGGAAGAGCGAACTGCGCGCGCTGCCACACGGAGGCACTCTCCACCGAACCGGGCTGGAATCTCCACACGCCTGCGGAGATGGGGATCGACTCGTTCCAGGCGGACCGTTCGCCCGACCGCCGCTATCGGACAGCGCCGCTCAGGGGCCTCTGGACCCACATGAAGGGCGGCTTCTTCCACGACGGCCGCTTCGCGACGCTGCGCGACGTCATCGTCCACTACGACAGCCTGTTCACGCTCGGGCTCTCGGCTCCGGAGATGGCGGATCTCGAGGAGTACCTGAAGTCCCTGTAGCGAGCCACTCCGGACATCGAGGTTTCATGAGTGCCGTGATACGAACCGCGATCGCACTGGTGTCGCTCGCCTCCACGTACTGCTTCGTGTTCTGGATGAGCGCCGGACTGCTCTTCCCACTCGATGCGCCGCTGTGGATTGCGCACGCCGCAGGCGCGGTCGCCGCTCTGCTCGTGGCGTGTTTCGTCTGGGCGCGCACGTCCGCGGCATCGCCGGGCGGCCTCCTCACCACGATCGGCATCGGTGCCTGCGTGACGGGCGCGATCGGATTCGCGCTCGGCTTCTTCGGGCCCATCCTGTTCATGCCGGACGCCAATCAGGGCCCGCTGCTCGGCCTCTTCTTCACCGGCCCTCTGGGGTTCGTGCTGCGAGCGGCGGGAGGAGGCGGCGTGGTCTGGCTCGTCCGCCGAAGGCGCGGAACGCAGAGCGCACACGACGGGCCCGGCGCCGTGTGACCGAGCGGCCGCAGGAGTCGCGCCGAACTGCGCGCCCCGATCCGAGTCGCTCCGGTCTCACACGGACGCGCGTCGCAGCGTCGCCGCGGACGCGAGATGCACGCGAGATGGAACCGGGTGGGGTTCCACCCTATGGAAGGCGGCCGCGAGTGCTCATATCGTGTTCGCGTTGGGACGCAAGAAGCGTCTGCTAGGGAAAGTGGCATGAACCCTTTTCGATCCAGGAGATATGAGATGAAGCCTTCAATCCTCACGCTGGTCGCGGTCGCGGCGCTCGCAGTCTTCCCGCTCTGCGCGGACGCCGGCACGATCACCACCGCGTCGGACACGGACGAGTACTCCTACAACAACGGCGGGGAATTCAGGGTCACCGAGTTCTCGGGCGCGAGCGTTCCGGGAATGGGATCCGGCGTCCTTCTCTCCGGCAGCTACTTCCAGACGTTCTGCCTCGAGTACGACGAACCCATCGCGCACGGTGTCCAGTACAACTGGACGTTGAGCAACGCCTCGCACGACGGCGGCGGGAGCACCGCGGAAGGCGCCCAGCAGGACTCGAGCGGGAACTGGTTCGACCCGATCGACTCCCGGACTGCGTACCTGTACACGCAGTTCTGGAACGGCACGCTTTCGTGGACGGCGTACAACGGCGACCTGCACGAGTATGACTACACGTCCGGCTCCGGACGGGTCGCGTCGGCCTCGGCGCTGCAGCAGGCGTTCTGGTATCTCGAGCAGTCGCTCACCCTCGAACAGATCGGCGGGGACACCTCCGAGGCGTACGCGCTCGTCCTCGAGGCGCAGAGCGCGATCGACGACGGGCTCTGGAGCGGGATCGGCAACGTCCGCGTGCTCACGCTGACGACGAGCACGGGCGGCCGCATCCAGGACCAGCTCTTCATGGTCCCGCTGCCGCCGGCGGCCCTCGCGGGCCTCGGTCTGATGGTCGGACTCGGCGCGATCGGCATCTGGCGACGCCGCCGCGTTGCGATCGAGTTCTAGCCGCGCCTCCGCATCAGCGCCGGCGACCTGCAGACCGCAGGTCGCCGGCCTCCTCTTTTCGGGGCCGGCGCCGGTCCCGGACCGTGCGGAGCGATCGGCTTGCGATCCAACGACCCGCGTCGTCGCGAGCGTTGCCTTGCGCGGCACCGGCCGGCGGACGTGGCCCGGAAACGCGCGCTCGAGACACCCTAGAGAGAAGTGCCGCACCCGAGCCACGGTGGCGACGGGGGCGACGACAGGACACCGGACGCAGTTCCGGCCACGCAGAGGAGTACATCGCATGACGCAGTCCACGAAGGGTCCGGAGAAGGATCCGGGCAGCAACGACGAGAACAGGGACGCCCGGCGCGATCCGTCGAAGACCGCGCCGAAGTCCCCGGCGCCCGGAAGCGGGAGCCAGGGTACGAGGAGCGATGCGATCAGCTCGAACCCGCCCGGATCGCGGTCGCCGGGCGACAGGCCGCAGGGCCCGAGCGTCAACCCGGCGCGGCGCGAACGCGAGACGTCGAGCGACGGGATCCGGAGTCCGTCCCGATCCGAGGACCAGGACAACTCGCCCCGGCGTTCGGAGTCGCAGCCCAGCGAGCCGGATCGGACGAGTCCCCAGGATCCGAAGCAGTTCGGACAGCGCGATCCGGTCCAGCCGAATCGCCCCACGCCCACCCAGCCGTCCCGCGTCATCGATCCGGCCGTCGGCGAGTCCGGCGGCGACACGGAGAACTGACCGCCCGTCCGGCGACTGCGGACGCGCCGCTCCTCGGCGCGTCCGCTTCGCTCCTGGGTCGTGCCCGAAGCGGTTGCGTGAGCGTCGGACTCCGGACCCCGGAGATGGGGTTTCACCCCATTTCGAGAACGCGGCGCGTCACCTACCCTGCGGCCGAGGAGGATCGAACCATGCGAGCGATCAGGATGCTCCGCCGCCTCCCGGTGCCGAAGTGCATCGGTGCCGCCGCGGCCGGATGCCGCACTGCGGAGCGCTCCGCCTGGAACGCGGAATCCGGCGGCAGGCCGATCGGCGAATCGGCGCGACGGCGGATCGTCTGACGCATGCGCAACCGAATCGCGATCCGGTCGAGCGGCCTGCCGACGAGGTGCGCCGGGACTCCGGTCCGCCGTGCGCTGCGGGCGGCGATCGTCGTCGACAGCGAACGCCCGGGGGTCCGTTGAACGCGACGATCGGCCACTGGGTGCTCCATGTCAGGGCGGCGATGACGACGATCGCGCGCACAGCGACGTCGCCGTTCGCGATCCGGCCGCAGATCGAGCGCCGACGCGTCTCGTCCGGCCGCGTGCGCGCCGACGCGGTCCTCGAGGAAGCGCTGGCGCTCATCCACGAGTCCGACTCGCCCCCGATGTTCCGTACCCGCGGACCGAGAGGCGGACCGGCCAGTCCCGGCGACGCGAGATGAGGAGCGCGGACCGCATCGGGGCCGGTCCCCGCGGCGCGATCACGTCTCCTCCGCTTCCTCCGCTTTCTCAGCGGCCGTCGCGTCCAGGTGGAACCGGTGCAGGACACGGTGGCCCATCGGGGCGAGCAGGATCGCCGCGCTCGTCAGGAGCGCGAAGCCGCAGAGCAGCGCGTAGGCCGACGCGAAGAGCTTCCCGGAGTCGGTGTCGAGACGGTCGACCGGGCCCATGCCGCCGAGGATCATCGACGCGTTGTAGATCGAGTCGATCCAGGCGAGGTGCCCGAGCCAGCGATAGCCGGCCGCGCCGACGAGGAGCGAGACGACGACGAGACCCGCGGCGAGAGCGGCACTGACGGCTACGCGCCCGAGGTAGGAACGCCTGGAGATCAGCGGCTCGCTTCGATGCTCGAACATGTCCCTCGCTAGCCGGTCCCCACGGGCGCAGGCCAGGCGATCCCTGCGCGCCGCCGCAATCGCGCGGTCGTCATCACGCTGTCCTCGAGTCGAGGCCGGACGGCGTCGCGGATTCGCATCCGAAGGCGGTTCGCCGACACCTGCGCCGCCTCGAACGCGACGATGCGTTCCCCGGCGCAGGTCGCGCAGTCCGACTCGGCGGAGCCCGGCCGGCCGGCGTCAGCGACCCCGTGACGCGAGGCGTTCCGCAAGGGCGGGAGAGCGCCGGAGGAGCGTTGTTCCGCTGAGGAGCTGGGAAGGAATGCGGTCCGTTGCTTCACGCCTGGGCGAGGCGACTCCGGCGTCTCTTGATGAAAGGGATTCATGTCGGCACCTTGGTTCGGCGTGTCTCGGAGCGGATCGGGTCGCCGCCCGGGACCCCGGGCGCTCCCTTGGACGAGCGGATCGCTACGACGACGACTCGCACTGCGCGGGGTGGAACGCGACGCCGCGACCGGAGGGAGACTCGACGCGCGCAAGCCACGCCGTCTCGATCCTGTCGAGGATCGCCCGCTCCCGCGGCGCGCAGGCACTGTGGACGTGCGCGATCGCGCGGCACGCGACGAGCGCCACGTCGCGCGCATCCTGCGACGCGACCTGTGCGATCTGCGAGTCGACGTCGTAGGAACTGGCGATCAGCGCCCCGGCCGTGATGCCGGGAGGCAGGTTCGCGTCCTCGAGCGCCACCCCGATGAACGCACGCTCGCGCGCCGTCAGTTCGCCGTCGGCCTCTGCGATCGCCACGAGCAACTGGAGACCGGCCAGAGCTTCGGTGCCCGCGATGGACATGGGACGACTCCTCTCGGAGGCCGGCCGGCGAGGGGCGCCCGACATCGGCAGACTGCGGCAGCGTCTTCGTCCGCGCGTGGTGCGCGACAGCACATCGGGCCGCAGTTCGCCACGGTACGCGCCGGCCCCCTGCGACTGAATGGGGCGTAACCCTACTGAGGCGGGTTCATCAACCGGCGGCCGTCGTCGCCTCGTGGCCATGTTCGAGTCCGGCCCGGAGGAGGCGGCGAGGTAGGGTTCCACCCCATTCGCCAGACGAGCGCTCCCCTTAGAATGCTGGGTGGAAGGGCGGCGAGCGGCGCTGGGCTGCGACCCGGCCTGCACGTTCCTCGGCGACCGCGTGTCGCGGGCGCGGCATCAGATGCGAACCCAGATCCCCGGGAGAGACGGATCGATGGCACTCGAACGCTCCTGCCCACGTGCCCTCCAGTGGCACGCCACGCCGCCGGGGATCGCCTGCGCCGGCGACCCGCATCGGGCGCCGCGCCCGCGGCCCGGGCGCCGAGGTGGCGCATGATCGAACGCAAGCCCTCCAAGGCGGCCGGCAGCGCGCACCGGCCGGCCGCGGCGAACACGACGCCGAGGATCTCGGTCCTCCTCGTCGACGATCACACGCTCATCCGCCAGGGGTTGCGCGTCCTCCTCGAGGCCGAGGACGACATCGTCGTCGTCGGCGAGGCGCAGGACGGCCGGCGCGCGGTCGCGATGGTTGCGAAGCTGCGTCCCGCGGTCGTCGTGATGGACATCGCGATGCCGCAGCTCAACGGCCTCGAGGCCACGCGGCAGGTCCTCGAAGTCGCGCCCGAGACGCGGGTGCTCATCCTCTCGGCGCACAGCGACGAGGAGTACGTCGAGCGCGTCACGGGGCTCGGCGCCGCGGGCTACGTGCTGAAGCAGTCCTCCCTCGAGGACCTCGCGATGGCGATCCGTGCGGCGGCCGAGGGCAAGACCTACGTCAGCCCCTCGGTCCTCGAGAGGCAGCGCCACCGCACCGTCGGGACTGTCGGCGTTGTGGGCGGCGTTGTGGGCGGCGCTGTGGGGGGCGCGGTGAACGCGCCGACGACGGCGGCCCGGCTCACCTCGCGCGAGACGGAGGTTCTGCAGCTCGTCGCCGAGGGCAAGGCCAACAAGCAGACCGCGGCCGAGCTGGGGATCAGCATCAAGACGGTCGAGAAGCACCGGCAGAGCCTCATGACGAAGCTCGACATCCACGACGTCGCGGGCCTCACGCGCTACGCCATCGCCATCGGGAGCATCGAGGGCCGGAACCGGGGTGCGACAGTCTGACGTTCGGGGCGCGCCGCCTGATGCCGGGGCGCGCCGCCTGACATCGGGGAGCAACTGCCCGACATCGGGGAGCAACCGCCTGATCGTCCGCGTCGGGACTGCGCGCAGGCCGCTCACGGGTCCTCGCTCACGAGCGCGCCGCTGCCCGTCCCGTGGGCGTGAGATCCGCCGAGCAACCGGTCCCGCGTTCGCGGCGAATCAGCCGATCCGGACGAACGCGCGCCTGGGCGCGCCGTTCGACGCGCAGGAGCGCGGGTCGTCCCGCGCGCGCCCGCTCAGATGCGTCCGACGACGAGCAGGATCACGACGATGACGAGCACGAGCCCGATGCCGCCGCTCGGGTAGTAGCCCCAGCTCTTGCTGTGCGGCCAGGTCGGGATCGCGCCCAAGAGCAGGAGCACGAGGATGATGAGGAGCAGGGTACCCATGTCAGTTCTCCTTCGAAGTACGAGGCCTCGGCATCGGGAGCGGTCGCAGCCTCGATCCGGCGCGACGCCGGCCCGAGGTCGAGACTCAGCGGCGGCAGCGTGAGAACGCGGTCGGGAGCGCGTGGCGATTCTGGGCGAGATCGCTCCTCAGTCGCTTGCGGGCGCGGTGGACGCGGCTCATCACGGTCCCGCAGGGCACGCGCAGATGCGCCCCGATCTCCTTGCACGACATGCCCCGGACCACGGACAGGAACAGCGTCGTTCGATAGATCTCGGGGACACGGTCGAGCGCCTGCTTCACGGCGTCGTCGAGCCGGTCGCCGAGGGACTGCACGTCCGGCGTGGGATCCTCGTGCGACGACGAGGTCCGGCCGATGGTCGCGTCGATGACGCGGCCCGAATCGGTGTCGGTCTGGAGACGGCGCCGCTTCGCGCGGATCGCGTCGGTGAGGTAGAGGCGGCGCAGGATCGTCGTCATCCACGCGCGCACCGAGGTGCCGGGCTGGAAGCGGTCCCGCGCGTGGTACGCCCGGAGCATCGTCTCCTGGACGAGGTCGTCGGAGTCGGACTGGCAGCGGACGAGGCGGCGCGCCACGTTGTGCAGGTGTCGCTCCTCTCCGAGGATCAGTTCGACCGTCGAGTCGGTGCAGGTCGTCGTCATGGTCATTCGGAACTCCTGAGCCGTGACCGCTCGCGCGGCGGCGGACGTGCCCGTGCACGTTCAGATCCGACCCCGTCGAGCGTCCGGTCCTGTGCGGACGTACCCATTTGTGCGAGCCGCGCCGTTCATCCGGCACCGCCATTCGCGGCGCTCGGCGCGCGTCTCAAGAGCACGTTAGGCCCCTCGGCTCTCGCGTTCGATGGGGCGTAACCCTACCGGCGCCGGAACGGGCTCGCGGACGCGGGGGTCACCGCGCGCAAGATCTGGGTGTCGATGTCGGCGTCCTGGCCGTGGCGCGACCTCTTCGAGTCCTGCGCCGCGCGCCTGCTCGCGCCCGCGCACGTCACGTAAACCCGCGCTGCCCCGTCCGCGTCGCGCGAGTGCGGCCCACGGTCCGCCCGCAGATCGGATTCGGACCGGAATCGGACGCGCGAAACCGCATCGGAGCGCGCGCTCGACGCCGACGCGGTCGACTTCGGTGTCAAACGCCCCGCGAAGCCCGGGCGATCGTCACTCTCGCTGCGCGTCGTGAACGAAGCGGGCTAGTCGGGTGGCGGCGCATCGTCGCGACTCTGTGTCCGGAAGATCGTCTTGAACATCGTCCCGAGGACCTTGTCCATCATGTCGAGGAACGTCCACCCGAGGAGCAACCACAGGAGCCCGACCCACCACGACACCGCGACGAACAGGTAGACCGCGCCGCCGAACCAGATCGCCCATTGCAGAAGGCCGTACGCGACTCCGGCAACGCTCCCCACTGCGGACCCGATCGCGTATCCGGTTCCGCCGGGATCTCGGCGCTCACGCCGAATCAAGGCGAGCGGAGACCAACTCCTCCTCGATGACTGCGTCGGCGGTCCCGGGAGCACCCAGGGGCCACGGTTGAGACCGACGCCGATCGGATTCCCCTTCCGCGCGTTGAGTTCAGCCCACTGCGGCTCCTTCTGCCACCACTCGCCATAGTTGTTGTGGATGAACTCTCCAAGTTCGATGGAGAGGGCAATCTCAGGCGGGTCAATCGGTCTCCCAAGAACTCTCGCCATCACCCAGAAGCCCGTGGCATGTTGCTCGATGCCGTCCTTCGATCGCCACTCGGACGGTGGATTCTTGCTGTTGAAGGCGTCGACCGATGCGTGCACCTCGGCGTCCCGAGTCGGCTTCGACCGGACGAACTCGACGAAAGCGACCAGAGCTCCCGGGTCCCAACGATTCAGGACTCGCTCGGTCGCGCCGAAAATCTCTGGGACCTTTCCTTTGCCCAGGCACTCGCCGGTCCTGCCCAGCGCCACGGCGACACAACCCACCGTGACGTAGAGTTTCCATCGTTCGAGACGCACCGGATCGAGGAAGATCGCCCGGCCGACGTCCTTGTACTCGGCACCCACGAGTCGGATCAGGTCCCCCGCCGAGTACTCAGACGCGGCCACGAGCAGATCGATTCGCTCGTCGTCGGTCACTGCGCGACGACCTTAGTTCGCGCGTGCGCTGGAACGTAGTACTCGCCGAAGTACGAGTAGTGACAGCGCGCCAATGCGCGCGCCTCTGCTCCGATGAAGTTATCGGTCACCAAGTTCCCAAGAAACGCGATCCGCTCGGACTCGTCGTCAAGCGTGCTGAGAACCGACTTCCAATCGCGAGGATCGATGCCAAGCCTGTTGCTCACCTGAAAGCTAGCCATGAGAGTCTCGTTCCCTGCGGCGAGCAGGCGATCAAGGAACAGTTCCCAGCCTGCACGATCGCGACCGTCCAAAACGTATAGATCAAGGGCGAGCTTCGTCGTGAACCACTCGATTGGATCGCTTGTGCGTTCCTTTAGATCGTCTGCGCCGAACAACTGACCCGTCAAGCCGATCATACGGAAGTCGCAATCGGTATCTCCGCCGTCTGGGCTGTCGAGATGTACGCCAACGGGGATGTTCGGTCGAAGCCCCTGGGCGAACATGAAGTAGGAACTCGGATTGGCGACCGGGCGCGCGAGATTGTCGCGCCGGACCAACCATCGTGCATACCGGCGCACTCGCTGACCGTCGCGGAGTTTGTCGCGAGGCGGGATCGGCGGGACGAAGCGACCGAGGATGAGTCCGCCAACCACGAACACGATCAGCGCCGCCACGATCCAATCTAGCATCGGGGCGGTCTCCTACTGTCCAAGGTCCGATGGACCGGGTGCATATCAGTTGAAATCCAGAGGGATTTGCGGTCCGTCTCCGTGAGTGATCTCCGAGACCTTCAAGCAAATGTAGTCTGCGCGGAGTTCGCCTCGGTGATCGTGGTACATCCTCGTGAGCATGTCCATCCGGTACATGTCGCTGGAGCGGAACACGACTTCCTTTCGCACCACGCGCCGCTCGAAATCTGAGTCCTGCATCCTGACTGCGTACTTGGTTCGCCCCACTGCGAAGCGCCACGTCGAACGGAAGTCCAACGCCACGGACTTCAACTCTAGGCGCATCTCTGAGAACATTTCGCGCTCGTCGAATCGTCGCGTGATTGCGCTTGCTCTGCGCAAGGCACGGGCGTCTTCCACGTCGATCGTAGCTAGAGCATGGGTGCGGTCTCTCGGCTTGACCACGATCTCTCGAATGCCTTTGCCGTCGATCACATCAGAGAACGCCGCGCCAGCGTTGAGGACCACCACGGAGTTCACCAAGATCACGGCCTTGTCTCCGGTGCTGGTCACGTTCACTCCGTGTTCGCGTGCCGCCTGGGTGGTCGTCGCGCCTCCCGTGGAGGACGACCCATCGCCGAACATCGCGCGGATTCTGGGAACCGCTCCGTTCTCTCCGAAAAGGGCGTTGATCATCTGGGGCAGAGTCGTCAGTCCGACAGCATCGGCCATCGGGACGAGCATGCGCGCGGCCTCAGCGGTCGCGGGATCAAGCAGCAGGGACAGCGCGGACTCAAAGCTGCCGGGGCGGAACTCAGAGTGGATGCGGACCCGCGTGCGGGCGGCGCCTCGGTTCAGAGCGTCGTTCGCGCCGTCCACCAGATCGGCGAACGCGAGCAGCGATGGTGCGAAGTCGCGCACGTCGATGAGGTTGTCGTCGGTTCGATCCCCACGGTACGCAAGCGACACGTCGTAGTTGTCCATGCGAGGCCCCTCCGTTCTGCCTACGGGTTGGGAGGGTACAGCGTGCCGTCGTAGGACTGCTACGACACGTCGGAACGCCGATGAACGCGGACGGCACGGTGAGACCTGGGACACCACACAGGACACCCCTGGACAGGTGCGGGGCGGAGGACGCCCCGACAGCCGTCCGGAGGTTGCCGAGCGCTCTGGCGGGCTTCACGCGAGGCTCCCTCGCCAGACTGCTGAGGTTCCGCACCGACGGGAACCACGGCGAGACGCCACGTCCCGAAGGCCATCTCGCACGTCATCGCGTGCTCCGCTGCCCGCGCGGCCATTGACTCCCAGCCGATCCACGATGGACCCCGGAACTCGAACGCAGTGCTTCCGCACGGGCACTTGTATCGGTGGGCGGCCTTCGAGGGGAGCACGGGCGGAGCCTACGGCGCAGGATCCGAAGGAGTATCCGCGACTGTCGCCGCGTTGCGGCGCGGGGTCTCGGCCCAGGCCGCAGCTTGCGCGTCAGCGCGACGTCTGTTGCACTCCGCGCAGATGCAGCGCTCAACATGCTTCGCGGGTAGTTGAGGCGGTTGACGAGACTCGGGAATCAAGTGAGCCAGCCACGGCAATGCGACGAGACCGAGCACAAGCACGGTGCTGACCACCGGACCTAACGCCGTGGCGACGCAGAACCACAGGATGCCGAGAGCGAGGAGCATGGAGCAGCCGTCGAGGCGCGCCCCGCGCATCCTGTGTGGTCCCGTCCGGCACGCCATCGATCCGCCCTCCTCTCACGGGGACTGTAGCGTGCCGCCAGGACGTCCGTCGCTTCGGTTCGCGCCGAACATTTCGGGACGGGCGCGCGACGACAGACGCCCTGCGAGCCGCCCGACCGACTCCCAGCGCGGCCGGCGCAATCACGCGCGGTCGGTGGGTGCGACCTCAGTCGACGCGCCGAAGCGTCCAGCCGATGCCCACCGTTCCCTTGTCCTCGGAGGGGCCGAGCATCATCACCTTGAATCGCCCGACTCGCTGGAACAGTACGCCGTGCTTGCGAAACAGGCCCGACTCGCCGAAGCCGACCATGAACTCTGCGGCGGCCCTGCTCGTGTCCTCGACGATGATCCGTCGGAACAGGCGGAGGTTTGCGTCCTCGTCGAGTGCAAGCGATTCGCAGCGCCACAGATCCTCCGTCGCAGGCACGGCGTTGCACTTGCCCGACGCGAACCCGATCTCCACCCCGGCGACGACACCCGCAACGGCGAACTTCCCATCCCGTTGAATCTTCACCGAGTACCGCTGGTCCTCGGTCTCCCAAGTTCCGGCAATGCCATCGTCTTGCGGTTCCGGCCTTGCGATCGGGGGTTCGGGGTGCGGTGCGCGAGTCTCAGGCCGCGCCGACTGGGTTGGCTCCGACGCAACCGGCGGGACGGGCACGACCGGCGGCGCTGGTGCGGCTGGAGGGGCTGAAGCCTCTGTCGGTTGCTGGCGGGACAGCAGCGCCCACGCGCCGACAGCGGCGAGCACTGCGACCATCACCGCGAGAACTGCGATGGCGGACGAGTTACTCGTCTTTCGCGGCGCGTGGTGACGTCTTCGCTGGCGGGCAGGCGCGACGTCGCCCTTGCTGTTGAGGTCGCGAAGCCACGCCTCGCGCTTCCCGTCCTTCACGGTGCCCTCCGATCCGCCCTTGATCCTAGCCACGTCGACACCGCGCAGCAACGCCACCCCTCTAGAAGCCCCTGGACACGCGCAGCGCCACTGAGGGTCATCGGCACGCCCGGCGGGTGCCGGGCGCAGGGGACGCCATCACGCGCGGCCGGACGGCGCGACGAGCGCCTCCGCCCGCGTGCCGCGAGGCTGGACGGCGTCGTCCGTGTTGGACTTCTTGTTGGACTTATCTCCGGGGATCTTGGTCAACCTTGCGCGACACGGGCCGACGTCAACCGACGGAGAGACGCGCGAATCGGGCAAGGGACGATCGGCCCGAGATGAAGGTAGATGCTCGCTTTCCGAGCCTCGGTCTGGCGGAGAGATCGGGATTCGAACCCGAGGTAGCCTTTGGGGCTACACCGCATTAGCAATGCGGCGCTTTCGGCCACTCAGCCATCTCTCCGCCGGTAGCGGCGCGGCACACTATCGCGACGCTGGGCGAGCCGCCACGATCCATGAAGGGCGTGCTATGCTCGACTTCATGGTGCGCAAGGAGCCCGAACAACCGAAGCCCGAGGAGCCCGTGCTGTGCTCGGTGTTCGACCAGATGCGGGGACGGCCGTGCGGCGAGCCGGCGGAGCCCGACTCGCTCACCTGCAAGACGCACCGCGCGCGGCCCACGAGGACGCAACTGTCGCGCATCGACGCGGCCCGGAAGCGATACGGTTGATCCCGGCTCGCGACGCCGCGACGCGCGGCGGCCGGCAGAGGGAAGGATGATCCCCCGATGACCACGATGGTCCGCGCCGCACTGTCGCTGCTCACGCTCGTGCTCTTGGTGTTCGCGACGACGACGCGACCCGCCGACGCATCGTCCGCGGACCTCGACTACCACGAGTGCACCTGCGAGGAGCTGGGCGGTGCAGGCGCGTGTCAGCACTTCCTGCGCAACCCCGCCGGCGTCACCGACGACCCCTGCTGGTGCGACAAGTGCAGGAACGGCGGCACGGGCGAGCGCCACGACGGGCGCACGATGCCGTCGG
>JANNHP010000363.1:0-32123 GCA_031404455.1 Planctomycetia bacterium
CGTGGAGCCGGTCGGTGCCGCTCGCGGTCCTCGTCAACGGCTTCTCCGCGTCGGCGAGCGAGATCCTCTCCGGCGCACTCAAGATGCACGGGCGGGCGAAGATCGTGGGCGAGCGCACGTTCGGCAAGGGCAGCGTCCAGAACGTGTTCTGGATCTACGAGCGTCCGTTCGCGGAGCCGTTCGTGGACACCGACGGAGACGGGCAGCGGTTCCCGGGCGAGCCGTTCGGCGATGCCAACCAGAATGGGAAGTGGGACGGCGGCGAGCCCTTCCAGGACTGGGACAGGAACGGCCGGCAGACGCCCGCCGAGGACTTCACCGACCTGAACGGCAACAAGGACTTCGACGCTCCCGCCGTGAAGATCACGATCGCGAAGTACTACATCGGGGCGAAGCAGGGCACGTACGAGTTCAGCCCCCACCGCGTGGAGACGATCGTCGCGGGTCGCCGCGTGTTCCTCGGCGGGATCGAGCCCGATGCGCCGGTCGCACTCGAGGAGCTCGAGGGCTGGCGCAACGAGGAGGTCGCGAAGCTCGACGAGAAGAAGGTCTTCGAGAAGTACCTCGACGAGAACTTCGAGCCGAACCGGGAACTCTTCCTGAAGCTGGCACAGGAGGACACGCGCGACCCGTCGCGCTACCCGAGGTTCGACGAGTTCTACGCGTCCTTGAACACCAAGCTCTCGCGCGAGGACGTGTGGTTCTGGCTCCACGTGAGGACCCGCACGTACGCGAGCAACGCGCTCGGCCGGCTGCTCGTCGGCGACTGGGTCGTGGACAACCAGATCCAGCGCGCGATCAAGGCTCTCGCCGAGACCGCACCCGAGGCCACCGACCTGAAGAAGGCGCCGGAGTTCGCCTGGATACTCGCGAAGGACTTCCCGGTGCCGCCGACGTACAACCCCGAGGCGCTGAAGGCCGCGCGGCCCGTCAAGGGCGGCGGCGGCGGGTTCTGATCCGCGCCGAGTCCGCGCGGCCGCTCGACGACTTGGAGTGACCGGGAACGCTGCGCGCACTCTCGCGCGCGGCGACCGCGTCATGCGACGCGTTCGCCGTCGAGGAGGACGAGACAGAGCCCGTGCCGCTCCGGAGCGCCGCGGGACGCGCGATGGGAGAAGTAGTCGCCTCCGCAGGCCGTGCAGCCGGGGACGACGTCGATGCGTCCGGTCCCGACGCCGCACCCGAGCAGCGTCGCCACGATGGCCGCGCGCACGTCGCACTGGAGGCGGTCTTCGCGGACTCCGGGCCCGAACCAACTCTGCGACCGGGCGCCGAACTCCGCGCGCCGAACGCAGCGGCCACCTCGGGGCCGACCTCGAAGCAGCAGGCGCCGATCCCCGGGAAGACCGCCGCGACGAGCCGGTCGGGCGAGGCACCGAGTTCGCACATCGTGGCGACGGCCGCCGCGCTGACGCGGGCCACCGTCCCGCGCCAGCCCGAGTGGATCACCGCCCCGACGCGCGCGCGCTCGTCGAAGAGGGCGAGGAGCGGACAGTCCGCGCCCTGCACGAAGAGCGGGACGCCGGGGGTCGCGGTGACGAGCGCATCGGTCGCGGCGTGCGACGACGCAGCGTCGGCCACTCCCACATTCGCGCCGTGCACCTGCTCGGGGACGGCGATCGCCGCGGGATCGCCGCCCGCCGCGCGCACGAGCTCAGCGCGTCCGTCGGCCGCGCCGGCGATCCGCAGCGGTCCCACGGGTCCATCGGCGCGCGTCGAGTGCGCGTGCCCTGACCCGCGCGCCGAGCGGAGCAGCGCGCTCGTGATCACGGGCTCGTGTCCGCAGGCCGAGCGACGGCTTCGGCGGGTCGCGCGGGAAGTCCGGCGCGGCGGCGCACCTCAGGCAGCACGAACTCCGCGGCGAGGATCTTGAGCACCGCGGTCAGCGGCACGGCCACGATCATGCCGAAGAAGCCGAGCAGGTCTCCCGCGACGAGCGTGCAGAAGAGGACCGTCAGCGGATGGAGTCCGACGCGGCGTCCGACCAGCGCCGGGATCATCACGTAGGCCTCGAAGATCTCGATCACCAGGATCCCGATCGCAAGACCGAGGAGTTCCGTTCCGCCGGCGTCCGGCACCGCGAGCACGATCGGCGGGAGCGCCGCGGCGACACCGCCGACGACGGGCACCAGCGAGGCGATCGCGCCGAACGCCGCGCAGAGGTACGAGAACGGGACGCCGAACGCCGCGAAGAGCGTGAGGAGCAGCGCTCCTTTCACGAACATCGTGATCAGCCGGCCGCGGAAGAACGCGGAGATCGTCACGTGGATCCGGCGGAGGATCTCGACGATCCGCGGGCGCTGGCTCACGGGGAGGTGGCTGACTCCGACGTCGTAGACGCGCGAGAGGTTGACGAGCGAGTAGTAGAGGTAGATCGGGAAGAGGATCACCATCGAGACGATCCAGAGGAACTCCGTCCCGAGGGTCCGGCCGCCCGCGACGAGCCCCGAGAGGAAGGCGCTCGCGGACTTCGCGAGCTCCGGGCCGAACCGGCCGAGCGCCTGGGCCCCCCGGTCGAGCGGCCTCTCCCAGACCGAGCCCTTCGTCGCCTCCTGGAACTTCTCGACGGCGAGCTGCGCGTAGCCCGGCTCGAACTTGCCGTCCGCATTGCGATCGAGCCAGACGACGTTCCGGCCCTTCCACGTCGCCCGCTGGACGCGCTCGTCGTCCCACTCGCCCGGCCCCAGGTACTTCGCGAGCTCCTCGGGCCGGTCGGCCTCCGCGTACGGATCGCCCACCACGTCGGAGTAGAAGGCGCCCGCCTCCTGTGCGAACTGCGTCGCCGCCACGGCGACGATCGTCACGATCGCCGCGAGAGAGACGATCACGAGGGAACCGCTCGCGACGGCGCGCGAGAGCCCGCGCCGCTCCATCACCCGGACGACGGGGTCGAGGATGTACGCGAGGACGAGCGCCACGAGGAGAGGCGTGACGACCGCGCGCGCCAGGTACCCGAGCCAGAGCACGAGGACGCCGACCGCGACGAGGAAGACGGTCCGCCAGGTCGCCGGGTTCATCGTCGCCGCGAAGATAGCCCGCACGCGGGGCGGAAGTCCGCGGGAATGCGGGCCAGGAGCGTGTCCGAGACAGGCGCATGCCGAAGCGACGTCGTCGGCCCGACACGCTCCTGGATATCGCGACGGGCGTCGTCGGCGGCGCAAGCGTCGTCGGCCGCGTGCTTCAAGCCAAAGTCCTAGCTTCAAGCCGTTCAACTAGGAGTCCGGCCGAGGTCGTTACTCGGACGGACTCCCAGGAGCGGCGCCGCGTCACTTCGAGCGGCAGAGCTGCGGGGGATCGCTCTCGAGGTCGTCGAGGAAGGCGCGGTCGAAGCCGTCCTGGAATTCGAACGCGTCCTCGAACTGCGTGCGGTTGTCGTCGGTGCCGGCGACGAGCAGCTTGCGTTCGATCAGGTTGAAGACGAGATCGCCGATCTCGCCCGTCGAGCGGACGTTCCACGACTCGAGGACCGTCCGTGCGAGGAGCCCCCACTGATCGAGCGCCGCCTGGCGGACGCCGTCGACCAGTTCGCGCGGCGTCACGTGCCGGCGTGCCGGGAGCTTCGCGAGCGCGACCTCCAGGCCCTCGAACACGAGCATGTAGGCCTGAGGCGGATAGCGCCTGTCCTGCCGCGCAAGTTCTTCGATCGAACGCTCCAGCCGCTCCGACATCGCGTCCTCCGCTGGGGGGGGCTTCCAAGGCAGGCTACGCCCCGTTCATCGGCCGATCCCGCGGGGGCATTGAGGGTGCGCTGCGGGACTCGGCGAACTCGGGCTCGAATCTGTCAAACTGACAGCGAGCGCGCGCGATTTCCTCTTGCCCACAGAGCCCTGAGGACGAGGTCCGGGGACACGTTCGCGTCCACGCTCTCCATGGCGGACCTGAGCAGCGGGAGCCAGGCGTCGAGCGACTCCGCGCCGGAGCGCTCCTGCGCCCGCGCGTTCGCGAGGCAGAGCGTGAGAGCGACGAGTTCGCGGAGACGTTCGCGCGCGACCGCGAGGTCGCGCGTGCCGTCGAAGAGCCAAGCCGCAGCCGAATCGCACGCCGCCGCCGAATCGCACGCCGAAGGTGCCGCGCTGCCGAGGAGGGCATGGGCCGCCGCCGCGGCCTCGCGGTGCACGCCGAGATCCGCGGCACGGATCGCGCGTCCCGCCGATCCCTGGGAGAGACGCACGAGGAGCGACTTCGCCGCGTCGTCGAGCGACGCAGTCGCGGCACCGCCGCGCGTGCCGAGCAACCGCCGCACGACGTCGGGCGCGAGCGGCCGGAACCGCACGCGCTGACATCGCGAGAGGATCGTGTCCGGCACCGATTCGACGGAACCGGCGAGCACGAGGAAGGTCGTCGCGCGCGGCGCCTCCTCGAGACTCTTGAGCAGCGTGCCGGTCCCGGCGTCCTCCACCTCGTCGAACGAATCGACGAGCACCACTTTGCGGCCGGCGTACGCCGGCGAGAGCGAGACGAAGTCGAGCAGCCGCCGGATCGTCCGAACCGGGATCTGCTTGCGCGGCCCGCGCTTGCCGGCGCGCCGCGCCGCGCGCGAGAACTCGTCGAGACGCGCGCGCTCCGCGTCGCCGTCGTCCTTGAAGAACGGGCCCGTCTCCGCGGAGACGGCGAGGAAGTCGGGGTGCGTGCCCGCCGCGAACGCGCGGCACGCGCGGCACGCACCGCACGCGGCGCCGGCGCGCGGCGAGGCGCACAGCAGCGTCGCCGCGAAGATCTCGGCGCCGAGGGTCCGTCCGACTCCGGCGGGACCGTGGAGCAGGTAGGCACCGGCGACGCGGTCCGCGGCGAGCGACGCGCGGAGCACGCGCAGCGCCGTCTCCTGGCCGATGAGGTCCGCCGGCGCCGGCAGTTCAACGGACATACCGCGCGACCTCCTCGTCGACCCGCGCGGCGACCGCGTCGGGCGTCCCGTGCGCGATGAGCACGCATCGAGCGCGCCGGCGCGCGAGCCGCCGGTATCCCCGCACCACCGTCGCGTGGAACGGAGCGCCCTTCAACTCCATCCGGTCGTGCTCGCGCCCGAGCCGCGCGATCCCCGCCCCCACCGCGACGTCGAGCACGAGGACGACGTCCGGCTCCCTGCCGCGCGACGCGATCCGTCCGAGCCGCCGGACGGGGGCAGTCCCCATCCCGGCCGCGAGCCCCTGGTAGACCTCGGTCGAGAGCGTCCAGCGCTCGCAGATCACGATGCGGCCCGCCGCGATCGCCGGCTGGATCACGTCGGCGACGAGCTGCGCCCGCGCGGACATGTAGAGGAAGGTCTCGGCCTCGACGCAGAGCCCGCCGGTCTCCGGATCGAGCAGGACCCTCCGCACGGCCTCCGAGAGCCTCGTGCTGCCAGGGTCCCGCACGTGCACGACGTCGAGGCCGTCGGCCCGGAGCCGGGCCACGAGGCGCGCCGCCTGCGTGGACTTGCCGGAGCCGTCCGCGCCCTCCAGAACGATGAACCGTCCGCGTCGTCGCCGCACGCGCGGAGTGTAGCCCGCGGCCCTGACCGGTCCGTGAGCAGGCGAGGGATAGGGTCGGCGGTCGAACCCGTGTGGAAAAGCTGTGGACCCGCGGCTTTCGCGCCGCCCGGTGACGGTTCCGCTGGCATTTCCCCTTCATTTCGCGAAGGCGGAATGAAGAGGTGGCACGAAGCGGAACCCATTGCTGAGCAGATCGTTATGGAGACGGGACCGACCGCCTTCCGCGGAGTGGCGGAATTGCGCAGCTTTTTCCCTTGAAACCAGGGCTCGCCCGATCGCAGTTGCGCGCCGCGGTTTCGGCGTGTGGAAAAGCCGGGAGAATGCGGGCCGACGGAACTCCTTGATTCTGCAAGGGATAACGCGGGTTCGGCGCCACGGACCGATCTCCCCCGAGCGGTCGCCGCAGACGACCTAACGGGTCAGCGAGTCGCGCAGCTTCAGGGCCGGTTCGCACGCTTCGTCGAGGCGCAACGCCTCCTCCACGCACGCGCGCGCGTCGTCGTCGCGGCCGAGCAGATGGAGCGATTCGGCGTGTCGCGCGAGGAGCTCCGCGACCCGGACCGGCTCGGCAGCGGGCTCGCCCTTCGGACCGAGGTCCATGCGCGCCGTGCCGACGGCGCACGACCACGCGAGCTCGGCGTCCGCGTAGCGCTTGCGTTCGACGTAGAGCTCGCCGAGCCGCTCGTGCAGTTGCGTCGCGTCCTCGCGCTTCCACTTCGCATTCGGGAGCGGCGCGATGTCGAGCATCTGCTCGAGCATCAGGAGCTCGTCGTCGGGTTTCCCGTGCTGCGAGTAGATCGTGACGAGCTGGCGGCGCGTGCCGAGGTCCTCCTCGTCGACGTCGACGTGCGCGCGCATCAGCGCCGTCACATCCTCGAGGTTCTTCTCGCCCTCGGCGATGAGCGTCTTCGAGAGAAGGAGCCGCGGATCGCCGGGACCCTTCTGCAACGCAAAGAGCTGGGTCGCCCTGCGCCAGTGCGCCTTCGCCTTCTCGACGTCCTTGCCGGCCTGCGAGTAGTGATCGGCGAGTCCCATGCGCAGCTCGTAGAGGTCGGCGCCTTTCGCGAGCGCCTCCTCCGCGTGCTTCACGGCGAACTCCGCCTTTCGTTCGCGCCACGCGGTCAATGCGCGCATCGCGGGGATCCGCGGATCGTCGGGGAGGAGCCGTGCCGCGTTGGAGAGCGCCGAGAGCGCCGCGGGGTTGTCGGAGATGCCGAGGCTCCCTTCGCAGAGGAGCAGCCAGCCCTCGGCGTCGTCGGGCGACTTGCGCAGCGCGCGCTTCAGCTTGTCGATCTTCGCGCGGCTGATGCGCCGCAGCACGCGGAGGTCCTTGACGTAGTCCTTCGCGAACGCGAGGAACCGCGCGTCGAACTCCTTCGGCTCGACGCCGAGCGCCTTCTTCACCACGACGTCGGTGTCCGTCTCCTCGCCGTAGAGACGCACCATCTCGCGCAGCTTCTCGAACCCGAAGTCGCGCTCGATCATCTCGCACATGAGCCCGCCCTGGTAGTAGGCGAACATCACGCGCGGACCGCGGAACGCGTTGTTGATGTCGGCGAGCGGCAGGATCTCGTCGCTCGCGATCGCGTCCACGAGGTCGCGCTCGTCCTCGCGATACCACGTCTTCGACGTGCGGCGCTCCTCGTACACCGAGACGCCCTCGGTCAGCCAGCGCGGGACGCGGCCCTTGCTGAGCTGCAGCGTGATGACGTGCGCGAGTTCGTGGTGCTGGCAGAGGTTCCAGAGGAAGGCGCCCGGCGGCAGGGCGCGCGGGCTGTCGAGCGTGACGACGCGGCCGAAGCAGGCGCCGAGCGCCGGGAACCCTGGCAGGCCGATCGTGCGCGTCGCGAAGTCCTCCTGCAGCGTGAACACGGAGATGAAGAGCGGGAACTCGGGCTCGAAGCTCCACTTCTTCGCGAGCTCTGCGATCGACGCCCCCATGCGCGCGCGCAGCAGGCGGTAGTAGGGCTCCTCTTCGGCCGGCGGGATGCGGACGACGAACTGCGCGTCCGTTCGGATCGGGAAGTTGCGCATCCGATCGAAGAGGTTGAGGAAGTTCTTCCGGTAGACGTTGTCGAAGGGATCGCCCTTCTCGGCCGCCTTCAGGTACTGCTTCGCCTTCTCGTCGTCGCCGACGTTCAGCGCGTTGCGCCCGGCGAGGAAGTGCGCGTCCCAGTCGAGCGGGTCGACGGCGACGGCCTTCTCCGCGAACTCCAGCGCCTCCGCGAACCGCCGCTGCTCCTCGAGCACCTGCGCGAGCACCGAGTACGCCGAGGACGCGTACCGGTTCCGCTCGAGCACGGCCTTCGCCTCGGTCTCGAAGCCCGCCGTGTCTCCGCGGACGTACATCATCGCGCCGAGCGTCGCGCGGGCCTCGTCGTCGGTGGGGTTCACGTCGAGCGCGCGCTTCACGAGTCCCTCGGCCTTGCCGTACTCGCCGTCGCCGAGCGCCTGGTGCGCGAGGAAGAGGAGCGCGGGCACGTAGGACGCGTTCTCGCGCAGCACCTGGTCCTCGCACACCTTGGCCGCTTCGATGTCCTCGTAGCGGAAGGCCATCTGCCGCGCCTTGCCGAAGAGCGCGGGCGCGTAGTGCGGGTTCTTCTCGAGAGCCCGCCCGTACCACTTCTTCGCCTCGATGTCGCTCGACGCCTTTGAGATGTTCAGCATGTAGAGGTCGCCGAGCTCGACCATCGCGTCGACCCGATCCGGGCTGCGCTTGATGATCGGCTCGAGGCGGGAGACGACACTGTTCAGATCCTTCTTGTGCTCCGACGAGAGTCGGAAGACGCCGAGACGCGCGCGCGCGTCGGCGAGGAGCATGTCGTCCGTCTCCTCGGTGTCCTTCGTCTTCGCCCAGCGGCGGGCGACGTCTTCGAACGTGGCGATCGCGTCGTCGCGGCGGCCCGACTCCTCATGGGAGAGTCCGACGACCACGAGCGCGCCGAGCGCCAGTGGATCGAGTTCGACGGCCTTCTTCGCGGCGGTTTCGGCGGCCGCGTCGTCGCCGCGCGTGAGCAGCACCTCGGCCCGGAGCGTCAGCGCAGCGGCCGACTGGTCGAACGGCGACACCGTCTCGATGGCCTTCGCGTACTCGCCCGTGTCGCGATAGGCGCCGGCGAGGAGGAGCGCCGCCTCCACGTTCGCCGAATCGGCCGCGAGCGCCTTCTTCAGGTTCGCGATCGCGTCGAAGTAGCCGCCGCGGACGAGTTGAGGCTTCGCCGTCTCGACGCGCGCCGCGGCCTCCGCCTTCGCTTCGTCGGTCTCGGGGAACGCCGCGGCCGCCGGGAGGGCCGCGAGGCAGAGCGCGAAGGGGAGGAGGCGTTTCATGCTGGGATCCTAGACGTACGGGAGCTTCAGAGCCGGAGCCTCGAAATGCGGCGAGCGGCCTCCTCGCACTCCTCCGGGGTCGGGACGAGCGCGAGACGCACGCGGCCCTCGCCGGGATCGACGCCGTCCTGGGGCGCGCTGAGCCACGTCCCGGGCGTCGCGACGATGGCGATCTCGGGTGCGAGGAGGCGTCTCGCGAATTCCACGGCGGACATCCCGCGCGGCCCCTCCTGCCACACGTACATCGTCGACGCGGGCGTGCAGTCGGGGAGTCCGAGCTTCCGGAAGGCGCCGCAGACGACGTCGCGCTTCGTCCGGTACTCGTCGCGCATCAGCTTCACGTGCGCCTCGTCGCCGAGCGCGGTGACCGCGGCGTCCTGGATGAAGCTCGGCGTGCCCGAGTCGATGTTCGTCTTGATCTTCTTGAACAGCGCGACGGCGTCCGGGTCGCCCGCGACGAAGCCGATGCGCCAGCCGGTCATGTTGCTGCGCTTGCTCATCGAGAAGACCGCGAGGACGTTCTCGAGCCCCGCCTCGAGCGCCGAGTGCGGCGCCTCCGGCGTGAAGTACATCTCGCTGTACGCCTCGTCGGAGACGAGCAGGATGCCGCGCTTCCTGCAGAACTCGGCCGCCTCGCGGAGGAACGAGAGCGGCGCGACCGCGCCCGTCGGGCTGTTCGGGTAGCAGATCCAGAGCATCTTCGTCTTCGCGAGCACGCTGTCCGGGATCGCACCGAGATCCGGGAGGAACCCCGACTCCGGACGCAGCGCGTAGGTGACGTTCACGCCGCCCGCGAAGAGCGTCCCGCGCGTGTACGGCGGGTAGCCGGGATTTGGCGAGAGGACGACGTCACCCGGGTCGACGAACGCGAGCGGCAGGTGGAAGACGGCTTCCTTGCTGCCGATCGTCGCCGAGACGTGCGTCGAGGGATCGAGCTTCACTCCGAAGCGGCGGCTGATCCATTCGGCGCACGCCGTGCGGAACGAGACCGACCCGACGTACGACGGGTAGCCGCTCGTCGCATGCTCGTCGATCGCCGACCTGCCGCGCTCGCGCACGATCCCCGGCGTCGGGGCGCGCGGGTCCCCCACGCCGAAGTCGAGCACCGACACGCCCTTGCCCTTCAGCTCCTCGACGAGCTTGTCCACCTCGGCGAACGCGTATCCGCCGAGCGACGACAGGTTCTTGGATCCACGAACGGTCATCTGGCACTCCTGATGGGAAGGCCGCACATTTCACCCCAGAGACGCTGAGACGCAGAGGAAGTCGAGGAGAGGAGGCAGGACCACGAGCCGGGTGAGACAGCCGACCCGACACCTCTGCCACGCCTGTCGTGCGGTTCGCCGTCGCCTCCTCTTCGTCTCAGCGTCTCTGCGGTGAAAGCCTTCAGCCTCACCCCTTCGGCAGCGGCTCCTCGTAGAAGGCGAGGATCGCGCGGCAGCTCGCGCGGACCTTCTCGCGCAACTCCGGCGGGTCGAGGACCTCCACGCCGCTGCCGAACTGGAAGAGCCACGAGAGGAACCAGACCTCGGACTGCACGTGGACTTTCGCCTCGAGCGAACCGTCGGCGCGGAGCTGGCAGTCCTTCGCGGGAAGCTCCTCCCTCGCGAACCGCGCGGCCTCCGGCGAGAAGCGGACGCGCGCCACGGTCTTTCCGGCGGGCGGGACGAAGTCGCGGTCCTCGTTCCACGTCTGCACGTCGAAGTCGGCCGGAACCTCGTACTCGCTCGCGAGCATCTCGGCCTCGCGGATGCGATCGACGCGGAAGGAAACCGGCTTGCCGCGCTGAGAATCGTGCGCGACCACGTACCAGTCGCCGCCGTGCTCCGCCATGCCGTACGGACGGATGACGCGTTCGCTCGTCGCCGCCCGGTGCGCGGACCAGTACACGATCCGCAGTTCGCGGCAGCGGGCCATCGCCTCGCGAAGCTGTTCGATGCGGCCGCTCGCGCCCTTCGGCTGCACCCGGAACGCCTTCTCCGCGCGCCCGATCGCGCGCTTCGCCTCGGGCGAGAGCGCCGCGAGGATCTTCTTCCTGAGAGCCCGCACCGCCTCGTGGAACGGATGCTGCGAGGCCTCGAGGGGCTCGAGGGCGAGGAGCAGCGCGAGCGCCTCCGAGAGCACGAGGCGCACCGGCCGCTCGAACTGCTCCGCGAAGCGGATGTAGACGCGGCCGCCCTGCACCCAGAGCGACACGTAGTTGTTCGGCGCGTACGGCGGGATGCCGCACATCATCACGAGGGCGCCGACCTCCTCGGTGATCTCGCGCTCGGTGAGCCCGGCGCGCTGCGCCAGTTCCTCGACGGTGATGCCCTGGTTCGCCTGGATCAGCGGGATGATCGTCAGCGCGTGGCGCAGGCTGTCGAAGGGATCGGCGCTCATCGGCGCGCGCTCCCGCGCGGGCGCGCGGACTCGTCGCCGGCCGGCGGACCCTCGTGCGCGGCGAGGATCCCGCGGAAGTACTGCACGGCTTCGCGGCGCAGCGCCTCGGGCGCGACGATCCGCGCGCGCTCGGCCTGCCGGGCCACGAACCGGATGACCGCTGCGCGATCGTTCGCGTCGAACTCGAGGAGTCCCCCGCCGCCTGGAAGGTCGCGAAAGGTCCATCCCTCGAGGAGCGCGTCCTTCGCCATGAAGGCCACCTCGGGCCGCAGTTCCACGCGCACCCGTTCGCCCTTGCCGTCGCGGCGCAGAAGGAACGCGGGGCGCCCCACGTGGTCCGCGAGGTCGAAGTCCTCGGGCACCGCGAACTCCGGGCCGGCGAGCATCCGCACGCGCCCGCGGATCCGGTCGACGCGGAACTGTCGCATGCCCTCCCGGCCCTTGTCGCGGCCGACGAGGTACCAGTGACGCTCGTGCCAGCCGATCCCGTGCGGCTCCACGTCGCGCTGCGACGTCTCGTCGCGGCCGATCCCGTAGTAGCGGAACTTCACCGGACGCCGGCGCAGCGCCGCGTCGGTGAGCACCGAGAGGTTCGCGGAGAGGTCGCCGGGCGCCTTCTCCGTGCGCACCCCGAGCATGTGCTGCTCGGTCACCGACGCCGCCGCGGCGCCGGTCAGCGGACTGTCGACGAGCACCTTGCGCAGCGCGCTGCGGAGCGGCCTCGCGAGCGGATCGCCGGGCGAGGTCTGCGCGTAGCGCTGCACGACGGCGAGAGCCGCCGCCTCCTGGACCGAGAGGCGGATCTCCGGCAGGAAGTACTGCTCGCGAGGGATCCGGTAGCCCTCGTCGCCATTGTCGTCGAGCGGTTCGTAGACGATCGGGACGCCGAGCGCCCTCAGTTCGGCCTTGTCGCGGTCGAAGCGCTTCTCGAGCGCCTCGGGCGACGCCTCGTCGTCGTAGCCGGAGACGCGTCCCTTGATCTTCGAGAACGGCACTGCGGTCCGCGAGGAGAGGAGGAACGCGACGAGGTTGAGCAGTCGCTCGGTCTTCGCGATCTTGGCGCTCTCGGCGCCGGGGCCCTGCGGAGGCGCAGACCTTCTCTTCTCGTCGTGCGGTTTCTTCACGGACACGTCAGCGAAGCCTCTTCCTCTCCCACGCACCGCGCCGGAAGGCCAGGTAGTACACCAAGGCGATCAGGCTATGCGAAATGACCAGCGCCCACCACGCACCCGACACCCCGAGCCCCGTCCTCGAGAGCCACCACGCGAGCGGGACCTGCAGGACGAGGAGTCCCACGGTGTCGACGATGAGCGGGGTCTTCAGGCTTCCGGCCCCGTTCAGCGCGTGGGACCACACGACCGAGAGCGCGAGGCCGGGGTACGAGAACACCGAGATCCTGAGGTAGCGGACTCCCGCGGCGATCTCCACGTCCGAGAGGCGCTCGCCCTTGCCCAGGCTGAAGAGCTGGATGAGCCCTTCCGCGAACACCCAGTAGATGGCGGCGAGGAGCGACATCATCGCCGTGTTGACGATCGCCGCGTCCCGCGTCACGCGGCGCACCGCCTCGCACGAACCGCGCCCGATCTCGTGGCTGACCAGGGCTGCGCAGGCCGCGCCCCACCCGAGTCCGGCGAAGAGCGCGAGGACGTCGAGCCGCGTGCCGACGCTGTAGGCGGCCTGCTCGGACTCGCCGGCAGGCGCAATGACGAGCATGACCGCTGCGATCGCCGCCATGCGCACGGTCCATTGCAGGGCGACCGGGATCGCCGGGCGGATCACGGCCCAGGTGAAACGGGCACGTGGGATCCATCCCTTCAGCGAGATCCGGATCGCGGGGTGCGCGCACGCGGAGAGTGCGATGCCCGCGATGGCCGCGGCGCCGCGCGCCCAGACCGTCGCCCACGCCGAGCCCATCGGACCGAGCTCCGGGAACCCGAACGTGCCGAACACGAGCAGAACGTTGCCGACGATGTTGCCGACGTTGCTGACCATCAGCAGCGTCATCGTCCACATGCTCATGCCGACCGCGCGCATGTTGGCCGTGACCTGCAGGAGCATGAACGCCGACCAGGCGTTGAGGTTCATGAGCCGCAGGTAGTCGCTCGTGAGCGTGTGCGCGGGCGTGCCGGGAGTCAGTCCGAACGCCGTCGCGATGGGCTCGGAGAAGAACGCCGGGACGACGCCGAGCGCCACCGAGAGGAACGCGGCGAAGAGCAGCGCCTGGCGCGCGCACTGGTTCGCGCGGCGGGGCGTGCCGCGTGCGAAGCCGCGGGCGATGACGGTGACCGTTCCGTTCGAGATCCCGTTCATGAACACGATCGGGATCGTCGTGACGAGCGACGCGATGCCGACGGCCGTGATCGAGTCGGCGACCGATCCGGGCGCTTTCGTCCCCCGGTACGCCCCCACCATCGCGAGGTCGACGATCCCGAAGAGGGCGTGTCCGCCCATGCCCGCGACGAGCGGGATGCCGAGGCGCAAGAGCCTCCTCATTCGCACGGAGTCGGGGCTCGCGACGGGCTCGGGATCTCGCAGCGCTTCGGTCATCCACCCTCGTGCCGCGCGCCGCGGAGCGCCGCTCAGCGCGCGAACCGGATCGATTGGACGCGGCGTGGGAGGGGGTGTCAACGAATGGGAGGAAGCTCGCCCGTCGCGGGCGGAGCCTCGCGCGATCCGCCGGACTGGGCAGCGCGCAGCGGCGGGAGGCTGCCGGTCGTCGACCACTCGATCGCGTCCCGCGCACTGGCTTGCTGCAGCTCCGTCATGGGCTTCCTCTTCGCGCGCTCCGGCGCGCCCCGGCCGACGGAGACGAGATGGGCGACGTCGGGCTTCGCGTGCGGGAGCGGCGCCGCGGTCGGGACCGTCTCGTCGGGCCTCGCCTTCGCGGTCCCGCGCGTGCTCGCGGCGGCCATGAAGCGCCGGCCCTCTTCGGCGGTCGGGAGCTCGACGCGCAGGTGCGCGCCCGAGCCGGGGGCGCACTCGGCCCAGACGCGTCCGCCGTGCAGGCCCGCGATCTCGCGGCAGATCGCGAGACCGAGCCCGGTCCCAGGGACGTCGCGCGCACTGCCCTCGTCGGAGCGGCGGAACTTCTCGAAGATGCGCTCGAGGTCGGCCGGCGGGATGCCCGGGCCGTGGTCTAGGACGGAGATCTCGACGCGGCCCTGCGTCTGCGCGTCGCGGACGTGCACCTGCACCTCGGCGCCCTCGGGGCTGAACTTCACCGCGTTGGCGATCAGGTTGATGGCGAGCTGCTGGACCTTGTCGCGGTCTCCGTGGAGGAGCCGCTGAGTCGACGGGACCTTCACCCGGACGTCGACGCCGCGCTCGACCGCGATGCCCGAGACCGAGGCCACGGCGTCGGCGATCACGTCGCGGACGTCGAAGTCCGTGATGTCGAGCCGGCCCTGGCCCGCCTCGATGCGCGCGAGGTCGAGCATGCCGCTGACGAGCCGCGTGAGGCGCGCACTCTCCTTCTGGATGATCTCCAGGAACTCGCGCCGGACGATCGGCTCGACCTCGTCGTGGTGGAGCAGGATCTCGGTGAAGCTGGTGATGCTCGTCAGCGGCGTGCGCAGCTCGTGCGAGACGGTCGAGACGAAGTGGTCCTTCTGCGCGGAGAGCGCGCTCAGCCGCGCGTTCGCCTCCCCGAGCCTCGCCGAGTCGGCAACGGCGGTGCGGCGCTCGGCGTCTGCGCGTTTCTCGCGCTCGGCCATGGCTGCGAGCTGCCGCGCTGCGTCGTCGTCCGAGCCGCGCCGGCCCCCGGCGTCGCGGACGACCACGAGGAGCTGCGACTCGGCGCCGCCCATCGGGGTCACCGTCACCTGGGCGTGCGTGACGCCGCCGTCGTCGCGGCGCATCGTCACGTCGAGAGCGCCCCGCTCGCGGGCGCACCGCTGCAGGTCGGCGATGACCAGCGGGTTCTCGCCGAGGGTGCAGAGATCGACGAACGACCGCTGCGTCAGGGTCTCCGCGTCGAGGCCGGTCATGCGGAGCATCGCGGGGTTCGCGCCGACGACGTGCAGCGACTCGCGCTCGAGGGTCGCCATGCCCTCGACCGCGCCTTCGAAGATCGCCTTGTACCTGCGCTCCGCGGACTGCGCGGTCTCGAGCGCCTTCCTCTGGAGCAGGTCGCGGGCCGATCGCGTCTGGTCGCTCGCGGAGCCCTTCTGCTCGACCGTGGACAGCCGCGACTTCGTCTGCTGCAGTTCGTCCTCGAGCCGCACGTTCGTGGTGCCGAGGCGTTCGACCTCGCGGCGCCTCGCCTCGCTCTCGGCGACCGCCCGGAGGAACGCGCGTTCCTTCGCACGCGCCTCCGCGATCGTGAGGAGGGCGCCCACGAGCACCGTGCCTGCGCCGCCGAACGTGAACGCGGCGCTCCAGTTGGGATCGAAGAACGGCGCCGCCTCGAACCCGAGCACGCCGCCCGCCACGAGCGCCACGAAAGCGAGGAGGAGCGTGACGGACGCGGGAGTGAAGCGCCGCGGCTTCGCGGCGAGGACGCACATCATCCCCGCGGCGCCGGCCAGAGCCGATGCCGCTGCGATGATCATGCGCGTCTCCGCCTGATCGAGGTTCACGCGAGGCCTCCGGAGGCCGGCAGCGCGCTGCTGCGCCGGCCGAGCACTTCGCCCACGCGCTCGACGATCCGCGACGGGCTGAACGGCTTCGTCATGTACTCGTCGGCGCCGGACCGGATGCCGAGGTCCCGCGCGGACTCGTGTCCCTTCGCCGTCAGCAGGATGACGTAGGTGTCCCGGAGGTCCGGGTCGCCCTTCACGATCTCGCACACCTCGAAGCCGTTGCGCTTCGGCATCATGACGTCGAGGATCGCGAGACGGGGACGCGCGTCGCGGAGCACCTGCAGGGCCTCGTCGCCGTTGCGCGCCTGCAGGACGGTGAAGCCGGCGCGCTCCAGGACGAACGCGAGCGAGCGCAGGATGAACGGTTCGTCGTCCACGACCAGCACCGTCTCGGACATCGTGACCTCCGGGAAGAGCGCGGATCGCTCCGCTTCCTGTTCTCGTATCGAAAACCGGCGGCTCCCGTCTTGAGGGGACGGACGCTCCTTCACCCTTTCAGGCGGCAGGGAGGCGGCGGAGCACGACCAGGCTCCGGTCGTCGTCCGCGGGGCGCTCGCCGGAGAAGCGGGCGACGTCCTGCTGGAGCGCCGCCACGATTCCGGCCGCCGGCAGGTGCGCGAACCGCGCGACCGCGGCCGCGAGCCTTGCATCGCCGTACATCTCGGCGGACTCGCCGGGCGCGCAGGCCTCGGTGAGGCCGTCGGTGTAGGCGACGACGACGTCCCCGGGCTCGAGCTCCACGCTCGCCTCGGGGAACTCCGAGTCGGCCATGACGCCGATCGGGACGCCGCCGGACGAGAGCCACGAGGTCTCCCGCGTCGCCGCGCGGTAGAGGATCGCCGGGTTGTGACCGGCGTCGGAGAAGGCGAAGCGCCCCGTCGTCGCGTCCACGCAGCCGAGCCACGCCGTGAGGAAGAGATCTGCGCCGGAGAGGTCGTCGTGGAGCGAGCGGCTCGCGCGGCGCAGCACCTCGCCGGGCGAGGGCTCGGCGTGCGCCGCGGCCCGGAAGGCCGCGCGCGCGGCCGTCTGAAGCAGCGCGGCGGCGAGGTTGTGTCCGGACACGTCCGCGACCAGGAACATGAGCGACGACGGACCGGCGAGCAGGTGGTCGAAGTAGTCGCCGCCGACGTTGCTCGCGGGGACGCACGCGCCGGCGAGATCGATCCCGGGAAGTCGCGGGGGCGCCGCGGGCATCAGGCTCTGCTGGATGGTCCTCGCGATCCGGAGCTCGCGCTCGAGTCCGATCAGCCGCGAGTTCTGGATGAGCGCCGCGGCCTGGCTGGCGATGGCCTGCGCGAGCTTCAGGTCCCCCGCCGTGAAGGCGTCGCCGCCGCGCTTGTCGAGGAGCTGCAGCACGCCGAGCGCCGGCCGCACGTCGCGCCCCGGAATGCACAGAGCGACCGACACGAGCGAACGCTTCGCCGCGCGCTCGAGCTCCGTGTACCCCTCGGCGGGGAACTGGGCGATGTCGTCGACGGGCTCCGCGACGCGCGACCGGAGCGTTGCGCCCGCGCGGCCGCCGTCGCCCGCGAGCACGCGCCCGACCAGGCGCTCGTCCCTCGCGGCCGCGACGCGCAGCGCGCCGCTCGGCCCGTCGGCGAGGAGGATCCACGCGTCGGCCGAGTCGATGACGCGGCACGCCTCGGCGAGGACCACGCGGCACACCGCGTCTGCGTCGCCCGCGCCCGCGAGCTCTCCCGCGAGGTCGTAGAAGAGGTTCAGCTCCTCGTACGTGCCCAGGATCTCTCGCGACAGGTCGTTCAGCTCGTACTCGCGCGCGCAGAGCTCGCCGAGCATCGCGGCGCCGTGCTCGGCCACGCTCTGCGGCTCGTCGACGCGCCGGTCGTCCGCCTCGCCGCGCGCGACCACCCATCCGACGATCCGGTCGAACGCCGTGACCGGCGCGACCGCGGTGCAATGCGCGTCCCCGTTCAAGGAGAGCGCTCCGTCCACGACCTCCGGATGGACGTCCGCGAGCTCGCCCTCGGCCCTGAGCGGCACGCCGTCCTGCGAGAAGACGGCGACCCTGCAGTGCCTGAGGCGCGCGTGCTCGTCGAGGAGGCGCATCGCGGTCTCGCGCGCGATCACGTTCGCGAGCTCAGCGGGCGGCGCCATCGGCTCCTCCGGCCCCGGTCCGGTAGTAGCGGACGAGACGCAGCACGTTCCCGCGCTCGTCGCGCGTCAGCGCGACCTCGTCCATCCAGGAGCGCATGATGCGGATGCCGTAGCCGCCCTCCTGGAGCGACTCCGGAGCGGGCGCCGACTTCGCGTCGAGGTCGAAGGGCTCGCCGGTGTCGTGCACGATCAGCTCGAGACTGTCCTCCCGGCGGCGCATCTCGACGCGCAGGCGCTTCGTGGGATCGCCCTTGTGCGCGTGACGGATGGCGTTCGTGCACGCCTCCTGGAGCGCGACCTGGACCTCGTCCACCTCGCGAGCCTCGAGCCGCACCCGGCGGAAGTCCTCGGCGATCGAGCGGAGCGCCGCGCGAACCAGGTTCAGCACGCTCGGCTCGGACGGGAGGTCGAGCACGATGGGCTCGCCGGAGTCGTTCAACGCCGCCTCACGCGGACTGGAGCGAGCACCGGCCGTCCGAGGGCGCGCCTCACCGCAGCGACGACGCGCTCCGCGAGCCGCCGCGCGATCCGTCCGCGCACGGTCAGGTCCTTTCGCCGACGAGCGCGTCGCGCTGCTTGCGCAGCAGGCGGATGCCGTACTTCTTGATCTTGCGGTAGAGCGTCGCCTGCCCGAGCTCGAGGCGCTCCGCGGCCTTCGCGACGTTCCAGCCGCAGATCCTGAGCGCTCGCGCGATCTCGCGCCTCTCCACCTCGGTGAAGGGCAGGATCACGTCGGGACCGGGAGCGACCTCGGACGGATCGCCCTCGCGCGCCGCGGCGGCGCCCTGAAGGACGTTCGCGGGCAGCATCTTCGCCGACACCTGCGCCGCGTTGTGCAGCACGACGATCCGCTCGACGGTGTTCTCGAGCTCGCGCACGTTGCCCGGCCAGCCGTAGCGGTTCAGCGCGTCGACGGTCTCGGCGGAGAAGTCGAAGAAGTACTTCCCGTACTTGCTCGTGAACCTCTCGAGGAAGTGGGCCGCGAGGAGCGGCACGTCGCCCTTCCTCTCGCGCAAGGGCGGCGACTCGATCGGCACGACGTTCAGCCGGTAGTAGAGGTCCTCGCGAAGGCGCGCCGCGCGGATCTCCTCCATCGGGTCGCGGTTGGTCGCCGCGATGATGCGCACGTCGACCTGGATCTGCTCCGCCCCGCCCAGGCGGTGGAACGTGCGGTTCTGCAGGAAGCGCAGCATCTTCGACTGCAGCGCCGGGTCCATCTCGCAGATCTCGTCGAGGAAGAGCGTGCCGCCGTCGGCCTGCTCGCACGAGCCGACGTAGCGCGAGATGGCTCCCGTGTAGCTGCCCTTCTCGTGGCCGAAGAGCTCGCTCTCGAGGAGCTCGCGCGGGATCGAGGCGCAGTTCAGCGCGACGAAGCGGTGCCCGCGGCGGACCGAGAGGTCGTGGATCGCGTGAGCGATCAGCTCTTTGCCGGTGCCGCTCTCGCCCGTGATGAAGCACGTCACGTCGGTGCGGCTGACGTGCTCGATCATGTCGTAGATCTGCCGCATGCGCGGCGACTGGCCGACGAGGTTCTGGAAGGAGCCGGAGCGCTGGTACTTCTCCTGGAGCTGGTTCACGCGCTGCATCAGCCGGTGGAGCTGCGAGGCGTTCTTGATGACGATGTCGAGCCGCGTGAGGTCGAGGGGCTTGCCGACGAAGTCGAAGGCCCCCGCCCGCATCGCGTCGACGACGAGCGGCATGTCGGCGTCCTTCGCGAAGAGGATCACCGGCATCTCGGGGTACTCGCGCTTCACCTCGCCGAGCCGGGAGACGACCGTGTCGGAGTCGTGGTCGGCGTCGAGGAGGAGGACGTCGGGGACCTTCCCGGCGAAGCAGACGGGGATCTCCATCAGGTCGTTCGTCACGTCGATGACGACCCCGTCGCGCTCGAAGCGCCGGCGGATCTGCTGCTGCGTTTCCTCGTCGCAGGCGGCCAGATGGAGACGGAGTTCCGGCATCGGCCTACGCACCCCTCCCCGCGGCGACCGTCGTCCGTCCGAGCACGCGGAGCGCATCTTCCACGGTCGGCTGGATGTCGAGGACGCGGATGAGCCGCGTGATGCGGAGCACCGCCTCGACGGACTCGGAGAGGTTGGTGAGGACGAACGAGCCCTCGACCTGGCGCAGGACCTTCAGTCCGCTGATCAGGGCACCGAGCCCCTGGCTGTCCAGGAAGCCGACGTTGCCGAGGTCGACGATCACGTGGACGTTGCCGTCCGCGATGAGCGCCTTCAGCCGGTCCTTGAACGCGAGAGAGGTCTCGCCCTCGAGATCCACGCGGCCGACGAACGAGATCACGAGCGTCCGTCCGACCTGCCTGAGTGCGAGCTCCATGGCGCCTCCGCGAGAGTGGCTCGTTGGCCTGTGTCTCTCGCGTTCACTATCCGCCTTTCCAGGCTCCCGACTTTAGCTCCGAGGCCGATCTGACTGCCGTTCCCCGTCGAAATGAGAGAGGCGCGCCCCTCCAGGAGTCCGGCCGAGTAACGACCTCGGCCGGACTCCTGGAGAGACGACTGAGGCTAAGTTCGCCGCGTGGTCGCGGCGTGCCGCGACCTTGCGCTGATCGCGGCGGCGGCTTCCATGCGCGAGACGGCGCGCAGAAGACTGAACAAAAAGCGCGGCCGACGGCGCCCAAAATCGCCGACGACGCGACCGCGACTATCTTGGAGTCCGGCCGCCGAGGACGTCTTCCTGCGGCGGAACTCTCTCCGACGGACTCCTAGACGGCCTTCTCGACCGGCACGTACTCCAGGTTGAACGCCTCGGCGACGCCCTTGTAGGTGATCTTGCCGTTGAGCACGTTCGTGCCCGTCGCGATCCCGCGGTTCTCGCGGATGGCCTTCGCCCACCCGAGCCGCGCGATCGTGCGCGCGTAGGGAAGCGTCACGTTCGTGAGCCCGTACGTCGACGTGCGCCCCACGGCACCGGGCATGTTGGCCACGCAGTAGTGGACGACGCCCTCTTCGATGTAGGTCGGCTTGCTGTGCGTCGTCGGGCGCGTCGTCTCGACGCACCCGCCCTGGTCGACCGCCACGTCGACGATGACCGAGCCCTCGTGCATCGTCTTCAGGTCCTGCCGGCGGATGAGCGCCGGGGCCTTGGCGCCGGGGATGAGCACCGCGCCGACGACGAGGTCCGCGAACTTGATGACCTTGCGGATGTTGTAGGAGTTCGAGAAGAGCGTCTGCACGTTCGCGGGCATCACGTCGTCGAGGTAGCGCAGGCGGTCGAGGTTCGTGTCGAGCACGATCACGCGCGAGCCGAGGCCCGCGGCCATCTTCGCCGAGTTGATGCCGACGATTCCGCCGCCGATGACGACCGTCGTCGCCGGCTCGACGCCGGGGATGCCGCCGAGCAGGATGCCGCGGCCCATCTGCGGCTTCTCGAGGTACTTGGCGCCTTCCTGGATCGCCATGCGGCCGGCGACCTCGCTCATCGGCGTGAGGAGAGGCAGCGTGCTGCCCGCCTCGACGGTCTCGTACGCGATGCAGATCGATCCCGACTTCACCATCGCGTCGGTGAGTTCGCGGCTCGCCGCGAAATGGAAGTACGTGAAGAGGATCTGCCCCGGGCGGCAGAGGCGGTACTCCTCCGGCAGGGGTTCCTTCACCTTGATGATCATGTCGGCGCGCGCGAACACGTCGGCGTGGCTCGGCACGATCTCGGCGCCGGCCGCGGCCAGTTCCTCGTCGGTGATGCCCGAGCCGACTCCGGCACCCTTCTCGACGAGCACCAGGTGCCCGTCCGACTTCAGCGCATCGACGCCCGCGGGGACGATGGCGATGCGATTCTCGTTGTCTTTGATCTCGCGAGGCACGCCTACGATCATCGAAGTCACTCCTTCGCCGGCGCCTTCGCGCGGCGGTCATCCTGTCCGGACGTCCTGGAAACGGGCCGCGATCGTAGCGAACGCATCGAGGGCGTGGCGAGAACCTAGCAGCCCGTCGCGGCAACCCCACGGGCGCGGTCACGCGGTTGGCGCGACAGACTGCCGGCGTCCGCTCGGACGGGACCGCCGTTGCGGGTCGCGGCCCCCGCGCGCCGATAGCGGTTGCGTGACGGTCACGCTCGAACAGATCTGCCGCGCCGACCGGCTCCGGGGAGCAGGCCGCTTCCACGAGACGCCGGTCCACTTCGCCACGACGCTGAACCGTCGCGTGGGACTCGACGAGCGCCTCTACCTCAAGCTCGAGCTCTTCCAGCGCACCGGCAGCTTCAAGGTGCGCGGCGCAACCTCGAAGATCCACTCGCTCACCGACGCGGAGCGCGCGCACGGCATCATCGCGGCGTCGGCGGGCAACCATGCGCAGGGCGTGGCGCTCGCGGCGCGCTCGATGGGCGCCAAGGCCCTGATCGTCATGCCCGAGTACGCGCCGCTCACCAAGCGCGACGCGACCGAGGGCTACGGCGCGACGGTGGTGCTCCACGGCTCGTCCTACGACGACGCGTACCGCCACGCGCGCGAGCTCCAGTCGAAGAACGGCGCGACGTTCGTCCACGCCTTCGACGACGATCAGGTGATGGCCGGACAGGGGACGATCGGCCTCGAGATCCTGAGACAGGTCCCCGACGTCGCCGCGGTCATCTGTCCCGTCGGCGGCGGAGGTCTCATCGCGGGCGTCGCCACCGCGATCAAGGCCGTCCGGCCCGACGTGAAAGTCTTCGGCGTCCAGGCGGCGGGCGCCGACTCGGCCGTCCGTTCGTTCCACGCGCGGCAGCGCATCGAGTCCTCCGTCGTCGACACCATCGCCGACGGCATCAAGGTGGCGCACGTCGGCGAGCGCTCCCTCGAGGTGATGCTGCGGAACGTGGACGCCATGGTCACGGTCGACGACCTCTCCATCTGCCGCGCGGTCCTCCTCCTCGACGAGCACGCGCACCTCTCCGCCGAACCCGCCGGCGCCTCCCCCGTCGCGGCGCTCCTCGCGGGACACCTGCGCTCCGAGATGCCGCAGGACGGACCGATCGTGGCGGTGATCTCGGGCGGCAACATGGACACGTTCGAGAAGACGCGCTACGTGCGCCGCGCACTCGCCGCCGACCACCGGCACCTGCGCATCCGCGTGCAGATGCCCGACCGCCGCGGCAGCAGCCCCCGCCAGATGGCCGATCTGTTCCGCCTCCTCGGCGAACAGGAAGTGAACATCCTCGCCATCAACTACCGCCGCGACACGCTCGACCTGCCGCTCTCGGTCGTCGAGGTGGAACTGCTCCTCGAGTCCCGCGGCGGCGACCACGCCGTGGCGACGACCGCGTCGCTGACGGCGGCCGGTTTCGACGTCGCGTAGGCGCACCGAGGCGGACGCCGCGAAGCTCGCGAACGTAGCGTTCCTCACGCCGCTACCTGCCGGCCTCTAAGCTCCGCGCCATGCGCAACGCCGCCCCCGCCGCAATCGTCTCGATCCTCCTGGTCCTCGCCGGACCCGGCCGTGCCGAGGATCCGCCCGCCGAGGAGGCCGCGAAGGCGGCGCCGGAGTGGACCGTCCCGCGGATCACGCACGGCATCGAGGTCTCCCGCGACGGCAAGTGGGTGGCGTGCCACGCCGTCGACAACGTCCAGCTCTTCCCCGCGGGCGGCGGAGACCCGGTGACGCTCGACTGCGGGAAGGACGAACGGATCGAGTCGTCGTTCACCTTCTCGCCCGACTCGAGATACGTCTGCGTGGCGGGCGCGGCCGGCGCCGCGGTCGTGAAGGGGCTGCCCGAGGACAAGACACAGTCGGTCTTCATCTTCCAGGTCGCAGCGCCCACGAAGCGGCGCAAGCTGGAGCTCGCGCTGAAGGCCGAGGGCCTCTCCTCGGAAGTGAAGAAGCTCATGGAGCCGAAGCTCCGCGGCATGAAAATGCTGTCGGGCTCGGTGCGCGAGTTCATCCCCCTCGCCGGCTCCCGCGTGATCTTCGACCGCGGCGATCTGGGTCTCACGATGTGGGACCTCGCGACCGAGGCGAAGTTCGCTGCGCCGCCGGCGCTCGAGTCCTCGTTCAGTTGCGGGATCTCCGCCGACGGCGCGAAGTGCGTCCGCCTCGCCGAGTCCGCAATCGAGATCCGCGACGTGAAGACCAACAGGGTGCTGCAGAAGATCGCGACGCCGCCCCGGTCGAAGAAGGGCAGCTATGCCTCCGACCCGGTGCTCACGACCGACGGCTCCGCGGTCCTCCTCCTCCGGACGACATCCGACCCCGACAAGGCCGAGGACAGGGACGCGCTGAGCAACTTCAGCGCCGAGTGCTGGTCGATCGCCGAGGGCAGGCTGAAGTGGGAGGCGCCGGTCGGCTCCGCGCGGTACGTCAGGTGCCTGATGCCGGGGCCGTCCCACGCCGCGGCGGTCGTCGGCGACAGCCTCGTGGTCCTCGATCTCCGCGACGGGGCGAAGGTCACGAACGAGCTCGTGGCGAAGCGGGTACGGAGCGCGCAGATGTCGGCCGCGGGCGACGCGGTCTGGGTGGTCGTCGACCCCGGGACGCTGACGCGGATCGCGCTGCCAGCGCTCGAGGAGAAGTGACGGCCCGCCGCGCCGCGCACGCGGCGTGATGTTCGGACGGAAGCCTGCGGCCGACACGGCCGTCCTCGTGGCCCTGCGCACGGGGCTGCGGGAAGCGGCCGCGTGGTGCGAACTCGCGCCGCGCGACGTGTCGCACGCCCGCGCGGCGGCGCTGTTGCCGACGACGACGGACGCCAAGACCGAGGAGACGCCGCTCTTCCGGATGCTCAGCGATCCCGTCGCGCTGATGACGTCGGTCGCGCGCGCCCGGCGCGACGCACTCGCCACCAGCGGCGCGCGAGTGCCGTGGATCGCGGAGTTCACCGTGTCGCGCGGCCGTCTGCTGCTGTGCGAGTTCTCGGCGAGTCTCTTCGACCGCGCTTGTCACGAGGAGTCGCGCGGCTTCCTCGACGAGGACGACCTTCCGCCGTGCGGCGCCTGGTGCGGTCTCGTCCCGGCGCGAGTGGTCCGTGCGCCTTCGCCGAACACCCTTCCCGCGCTCGTCGTCTGGATCCCGGAGCGCCACGTCCCCGATCTCGACGCCGCGATCCCGTGCTGTCCGACCGAGGTCAACGCGTGGCTCGACGACGTCGATCCGAAGCTGGCGCGCGCTCTCCTGCGCGCGGACTGACGAAGCGGCAGCACCGGGCCCGACCCTCTTTTCCCGCCACCCGCCGGCCGCGTGAGGGATGCCGCGGAGCCGCGGCGAGGTTTCGTAGGCGGCGAGGAGGCCCGAGCGATGGCGGACGACGGGACGGCGAGCGCGGGTGCCGTGCCGTTCGAGTCCCGCGGGAGCCGTCTGTCGCTTCGACGGCTGCCGGTCGCCTGGCTCGACCGGATCCTCCCCGGGCGTCCGGGCCCGTTCCTCGCCGTCGTCGTGGCGATCGCGATCGTGTGCTGGCTCGCGGGCCTCCTCCTCTCGGAGGATCGCGCGGCCTTCTGCGCGAGCCGCGAGTGGCAGGCCCAGCCGCTCTACTTCGCCGTCCACCTCGTCGTGGTGCGTCTCTTCGTCACGGCGTACGCCGGCGGATACCTCGACGGCTGCAGCGCGCTCCTGATGCCGCCCGCGGAGGCGGAGCTGAGATCGCGCAGGGTGCTCGGCCCGCTCGGATTCGCGGCAGCGCTCGTCCTCGCGGCGCCGCTCGCCGTGCTCGACGTCCTCCACGTCGAGAGCGCGCAGTTCGAGTCGGCGACGGCGTCCGGCCGCGGCGCCGTCAGCGCGGCCGACTGGCTCCTCGTGTCGATGTGGACCGTCGAGTGGATCGCCAACGCGTACGTGTGGGTCGTGATCGTCGGCTTCCTCTTCGCGTCGATGCGGTCGCTCGGCCGGCACTCTTTCCGGGACCCCGTCATGAAGGTCCTCCGCGAGCGGCAGTACCGGCCGTTCCTCCTCATGAGTTCGCGCGGGGCGACGATCGTCCTCGCGTTCACCGCCGCGAGCGCCCTCTACGTGCTCTACGCCAAGGGCGAGACGAGCGACTACCTCGGTCTCTGGGTGACGGCCGGGCTACTGCTGGCAGCGTTCGTCCCGCCGTGGATGCGCCTGCGCAACCGCATCGAAGCGCTCGTCGAGGCGGAGACCGATCGCCTCGGCCGTCAGGTCGAGGCGGCGATCGAGGACCCCGGCCGGCGCTCCGCCGACCCGCCGCCGGCGCGGACGATCGAGGAACTCGGCGAACGCGTGCAACTCGCGTTCTCGTTCCTCCGGATCGAGCACCTCGAGCGCCTCCACGAGGACATGGGCCGGTCCGAGGCGAAGGCGGTGGTCCTGCGCCTCCTCGCACCGATCGCGACGATGGCGTGGCGTCTCGCGCGCGGCGGCGGGTGAACATACGGTGACACGGTATGTCGCGAGGTGCTCGACGACGGCGACGGGCGAGCAAACCTCCGACTCCTCAACGAGCCGCACGGGACTACAATGCGCCGAGTCGCGCACCGATCGGGAGGTGGCATGACGTCCGCAGAACGACTCG
This sequence comes from Planctomycetia bacterium, assembly GCA_031404455.1. Classification (GTDB taxonomy): domain Bacteria; phylum Planctomycetota; class JAJSAM01; order JAJSAM01; family JAJVHW01; genus JANNHP01. The sequence goes on from JANNHP010000363.1 coordinate 26,330, forward strand.
TTGTCGCCGTCACGATCGCCGCGTCGGGACTCCTGGCGACCGGACCGTCGCGCGGGGCGGCTTCTCCCGCGGAGAGCCCGCTCCTGCCGTTCAGCACCCTCCTCGGAGGGTCCAACGCGGACGTCGCCGAAGCGGCGGCGTTCGGCCCGGACGGTGCCCTCTGGATCGCGGCGTCGTCCTACTCGACCGACTTCCCGGGCGCACCGAGGACGTCGGGAGCCGAGAACGGCGGAGACGCCGTGGTGCTGCGGTTCGACACGACGACGCGGTCGGTGCTCTCGGCTGCGTGGATCGGCGGCACGGGCTACAACTGCCCGGTCGCGCTGGCCTTCGACCGCAACGGGAACGCGTTCGTGGCAGGCAACACGCGCTACGGCGAGATCCCCGCGACGGTGAAGTTCGGCCGCACGAGGAACTGGTACACGAACGCGTTCGTCGCGCGCCTGCGCTGCGACGGTTCGGGGTACGCCTGGGTCGCGCTCCTCGAAGGAGCCACCGTCACGGGCATGGCGGTGACGAGCGACGGCGACCCAGTCGTCTGCGGATCGTGGTCGTCGAACGAGGCGCCGGAAAAGACCTTCGTCGCCGGCGACGGGAGCACGTTCGTCGCGCGGGTCAGGGCCGACGGCTCGGCGCTGGTCTTCTCGATCCGGATGGACGGCGACTCCGCGGACGCCGTCGGCATCGCGCCGGGCGGAGCGATCCTCGTCGCGGGTCACTCCCGATCGCCGGCGTTCGCGTCCGCGACACGACTCTGCGGCGACGCGGCGGGCGTGTTCGACGGATTCCTCGCGGAACTCGATCCGTCGGGAACGTCGGTCCGGCGCGCAACGCACCTCGGGCACACGATCGTCGAGTCGATCGCCGCGTCCCCGGACGGCGTGCTGCTCATGGGCAGCACCGAAGTCGCCGACTTCCCCGCCGCACCGGCCCGTCACGGCTCGCCGGGCGACCCCGGAGACGCCTTCCTCCTGCGGCTGGACGCCGACGATTGGAGGCCGCGCGCAGGCACTCTGTTCGGCGGCTCGAACGCGGAGTACTACCTCACGATGTCGCAGGCCCCCGACGGGACGATCTGGGTCGGCGGATCGACCTCCTCCTCGGATCTCCCCGTGCCGGGAGCGTTCCAGCCGTCTCTCAGTCCCATCGAGGGCGGGTGGTTCTCGGAGGACGCGTTCGCCGCCGCCTTCGAACCGCGGGACTTCGCGCTGCTCTACGCGACGTACCTCGGAGGCGACAAGCGCGAACTCGGGAACGCCATCACCGTGGCCCCGGACGGGGCGGCGTGGTTCGCGGGCGCGACAGGGTCCAGCGACTTCCCCCTCGTGGATTCCCTCCAGGGCCGCGCGTCGAAGGGCCCGGAGTACGACATGTTCGTGGCGCGCCTCGTGCGCGGCGACCCGGCCGCGTGCCCACCGGAGCCGACGGCCTGCGTGGCCGACGCAGTCGGCGGCAACGCCGTGCATCTGCGCTGGGAGGAAGGATCCACCACGTGCACGGGCTTCACCGTCTCGCGCCACGGCGAGGAGGGCTGCCCGCAGGTCGTCCGGCTCCCTGCGGACACCACGGAGTGGGTGGACGACACGGTCCTGGCCGACCGTCGATACGACTACACGGTGCAGGCCGTCAACGACGCGGGCGGCTCGCCCCCGTCGGCGCCCGCCGAAGTGCAGACGCCGCCGACCGTGGACGTCGGGATCGATCGCGGCACGACGCGCTTCGTGCCGAACTCGCGCGACGGCGTTTCACGCGTGGACATCAGGGGCACGCTGTCGTTGAACGCGACGGCCACGAGCGCCGCGCTCGACCCTCGGCGCGACGGCATCGAGTGGGTGGCGGGAACTGACTCCGAGAAGGCGGCGCTCCTCTCCGTCGCTGCGGACGACCACCGATGGAAGACGACGAGGCGGGGCCTGCGGTGGAGCGGGCGTGCGGGTCGGCTGGCGCTCGACTCGACCACCGGGAGATACGAACTCCGAGTGCGCGTCGACGGCCGACTCGCGTTTCCTGTCGATGCCCGGCGGATGCGGGTCACGATCGGCCGGGACTCCGGCTCGACGTCGCCCGTCTGGCGGCCGGCCGGGGCTCGCCGCACGCGGACACCCTGACGCCCGGTCCGGTCATACGGTGACACGACACACGGTGCCACGCACGGCCATCGCACGCGACGAGTGCGTGCCGCCACCACGCGCGATTGCCCCTCGTCTCACGTGTGCTACAGTTGTACACATGAGTACGACGATCACCATCCGCGCCGACGAACCCCTGCGCGAGCTCTTGGAGAAGCGCGCCGCCGCCTCGGGCAAGAGCCTCTCCGCGCTCGTTCGCGAGATCCTCGAGAACGCAGTGGCGGAGAAGACGGTGGGACGGCGGGCCGGTCATCTGAAGGCGCGCCTCAGTCTGCCGCCGAGCTCGCCCGATCCCCGGAGGAACGCCATCCGCGAGCGGAATTGGCGACCGTGAAGGTGTGGCTCGTCGACACCGGGCCGCTCGTGGCCTACCTCGACGGCTCCGATCCCGCGCACGCGGACGTCGTCGCGCGAATGGACGCGTTCACCGGGCGCCTCGCGACCACGAGTTCCGTCGTCACCGAGGCCATGCACTTCGTGGCGCAAGCGCCCGAGGGGCCGCGGCTCCTCGCCGACCTGCTCGTCGCCTGCGACACCGAGGTCCACGACTTCACGGACCCGGCCGGCCTCGCTGAGTTGGTCTCGCTCATGGAGCGGTACGCGAACGTGCCGATGGACTTCGCCGACGCGACGTTGGTGCTCCTCGCCGAGGCGCTCGGTGCGAGTGAACTCCTGACGCTCGACCGGCGGGGGTTCTCGACGTTCCGCACGCGCAAGGGCCGCGCGCTCCGCCTGGTCCTCGATCGCTGACGGCGGGAAGCACCGTGCAGGGAACGAGCCGTCGGGCGGGCGGGGATGCGTACCACCTAGGGCGTCGGAAGGCCGACGACTCGTTCCTGGCACGGTGTGTCGTGTCGCGATGTCGTGGGCGAGACGACACCAGCCGCCGCGCAGCGGCGGCCCCCTCAGCACACGGGACTTGCACGTCGAGTTCGCGCGGACTGCGCCGCAGGCGCAGGAGCACGCCCTCGACGTCCAAGTCCCTCATCGCCAGAACCGCGACGACGCGCGCGCCGCGCGCGGAGGAGTGGTGGGCGATGAGGGACTTGAACCCCCGACCCCCTGCGTGTCGAGCAGGTGCTCTAGCCAACTGAGCTAATCGCCCACGAGCGAGGCCGGGAGTCTACGCACGGTCCCGACCTCGACAAGCTTCCGCGCGGCACGGCCCGCGCCGGTGTCAGCCCCGCCCCCGACGTTGCCGCGCGTCGTAGACTCCGCTCCATGCCGCTCCCGCGCGACCAGACGGCCTACTGGGACGCCGTCGCGGACGAGAAGACGTTCTCGCACCCGCTCGACCCGGGCTGGCTCGCGGACGCCGCCGGGCCGGGCGCGCGGGTCCTCGATTGCGGGTGCGGCTACGGACGGACGACCGCGGAACTCGTCGCGGCGGGACGTCGCGCGGTCGGGGTCGATCCGTCCGCCGGGATGCTCGCGCGGGCGCGGCGGACAGCGCCGTCCTTGCAACTCGTCCGCGCGGCGCCGGGCACGCTCCCGTTCCGCGACGGCGCGTTCGACGCGGCCACGCTCTTCGCGGTGCTCACGTGCACCCCGGACGACGACGCGCAGACGGCGCTCGTCACCGAACTGCGCCGCGTCGTCGCGCCGGGCGGCGTGCTCTACGTGAGCGATCTGCTCCTCGACGCGTCGCCGCGCAGCGTGGCGCGCTACCAGGCGGCGCGCGCGACGGGACTCCCCCACGGCGTCTTCCCGCTCGACGACGGCGCCGTCATGCGCCACCACGACCCGGCGTGGCTCGACCGGCTCTTCGGCGCGTGGACGACGATCCGGCGGCGCGAGTTCACGGCCGTCACGATGAACGGGCACACGTCGCGCGCGACGCAGTTGCTGCTGCGGCGCTGACCGGCGGCGGCGTCACTTCCCGAGCCGGACCCGCGACTCCTCCGGCACGTTCACCTCGCCGCTGAGGTCCCGGCCGCAGTGCACGCGCCACCGGCCCGGCGCCATGTCCTCGATCCGCGCCTTCGTCGTGACCTTGTCGAGGGTGAACGTCCGGAACCCGACGAGCGACGCGAACGGGTCGATGAGCGGCTGGTCGTCTCCGGTCGGGACGTGGATGGAGCGCGGGTCGAACATCGTGTCGCAAGTCAACTGGCGGAACGTGATCGGCTCCTTCGTCCGGTCCGCCATCACTGCGGAGACGTCGAGATCGCCCGGCTCCGAGTGCGCCATCGGGCGCAACTGCGCCGCGGCGTTCGGGCGGAGCGTCCACCCGTCCACACAGGTGACGAGCCCCCGCGCGGTCGGGTGCGCGAGGAACACCACGCCGCGGCCGTCCCGGCGCCAGTCGTCGGGCGGCGGGAGGTGGAGCCATGTCCCGTCGTAGCTGACGCACGCGACCGGCTCGAAACGGCCGGTCGTGCGGCCGAGGAACGTGTCCTCGTGGTTCGTCGAGAGCCAGAAGGCGATCGACCGCGTTTGGCGGCCCGTGTCCCGCCACCCATCGAGCCGGATCTCCGCGTACGGCTGCGTGCGGAGCAGCACGGTGCCGAAATCGAGGACGCCCGAGGCCTCGACGTCCACGAGGAAGCGGATCCGTTCGAGCGGCCACGGGACCATCGACACGCGGAACTCGACGGGCTCGCCCGGCTTCGTCGGCTTCACGCCTTCGAGGAGGAACGATCCGTCGGCTGCGGTCGCCGTGCACCAGGGACCCGCCTCGACGAGCGCGCCCTGCAGAGGGCGCCGATCGGGCCATTGGAGGACGCCCTTGATCGAGCATGGCCCCGGCTCTGCCGGCGGGTCCGCGACGGGCGACATCACGATCTCCGCGCTCGCAGCGACGTCGGCGCGCGGCAGAATCACGTCGCCGTCCGTCGCCGCCCGTGCGCGGTGCCCGCGGCAGCGCACGAACACCGACTGCTCGACGCCCGCCGGGAGTCCGTCGAACCGGCACGTCCCGTCCTTGTCGGTCCGCTCGGAACGGCGCGACGGGTAGAGCTTCACGAGGGCGTCCGCGAGCGGGCGGCCGGAGTCGTTCTTGACCGTGACGAACGCGGTGCCGACGGGCGGGCGACTGAGACGCGCACGCACCTTCCCACCGGTCGCCGGATCGATGACGACGACGCCCGGCGAGTGCCAGTCGGCGAAGCCCTCGACGCGCACGGTCACCTCCGCGAGTCCCGACGGCAGCGGCGGCGTCTCGAATCGTCCGGTCGCGTCGCTCGTCACCGTCACCGGTTCACTGAGCGGTCTGATCCGCACCTCGACCTCGGCCCCGGCGATGGCGCCGCCGCCCACGTCCACCACGTCGCCGACGAGCGGTCCCGGCTTGCCGAGCAGCACGGGCACGCGCTGCGGCGGACCGCTCTCGGTCGTCACTTCGGCGCTCGCGACGGAACCGTCGCTCGCGCGTGCGATCGCCTTCAGCTTGAGACCCGGCCGCATGCGCGGGAACACCGCGATCCCGCGCTCATCGGTGCGGACGAGCGGGGGCGTGTTCGCCTCGCCGACGAGCCAGACGTCGACCCCGGGAGCCGGCGTGCCCGACGCCGAGAGCACCGCCACCTCGACGGAGCCGCCCGCGATCAGCCCGACCTCGCGCTCGATCGGATTCTCGGCCGGCCAGACGTCGATCGTCGTGTCGGTGGACGCGGCGAGTCCGTCCGCTTCGACGTGGACACGGAACACGCCGACGACCGGCAGCG
>JANNHP010000364.1:0-30960 GCA_031404455.1 Planctomycetia bacterium
CGCACGGCGTGCGAATCCCCTATCTTGATGTGAGGGGTTCCCGTGGACGGCCGGTGGCCGTCCGAGGGACCGGGATCCGGACGCCTCGCGCGACAGAGCCGCGCACGGCGTGCGAATCCCCTGTTTCGATGCGAGGGGTTCCCGTGGACGGCCGCAGGCCGTCCGAGGGACCGGGATACGTTCGCCGAGCCGGTGCTCGCCGCGCTGTGCGCGGCTGCGCTCCCGCTCGACGATCGAATCCCCATTTTCGATGTGTCGGCCGTTGGCCGACCGATTCCCAACAGCGGAGGGATGCCGGAGTGGTCGAACGGGCGCGCTTGGAAAGCGCGTGTACGGGAAACCGTACCTAGGGTCCGAATCCCTATCCCTCCGCCAACGGGAACCGTAGACAGGTCGCACAGTCACTGAAGCGCGTGGGGCGGAACCGCCGCCTGCGACGGACGGCCGTGAAACGGGTCAGGCCCTGACGGGAGCAGCCCTCAGCGATCACCGGCCGGGTGTAGGACCGGCGGGGAAGCCCCGCGCGTACCGCTGACCCGTGCCGAGACGGCGGAGCCGGCTCGGCCACGCCCCCCGCCCGTCACGGGAGCGCGCGGAGCGACGCGAGCCGGTTCGTCCGCGGAGGGCGCGGGGCGCCGCTTTCCCGCGCGCTCGCCCCTCCACGGACGTCCGCCCGCGCCGTAGCATGCGGCCCGTGTCCTACCAGGTCATCGCCAGGAAGTACCGCCCGCAGGGGTTCGACTCCGTCCTCGGACAGGAGGCGATCGCGAGAACGCTGCGCAACGCGATCTCGGCGGGGCGCGTGGCGCACGCGTACATGTTCTGCGGGCCGAGGGGCGTCGGGAAGACTTCGATGGCGCGCATCCTCGCGCGCGCGCTGAACTGCATGACCGCGACGGCGCCGACGACCGACCCGTGCGGCACGTGCGACCTCTGCGTGCGCGCGGCGCGCGGCGAGGACCTCGACGTCCTCGAGATCGACGCCGCCTCGAACCGCAAGGTGGACGACGCCCGCGCGCTCATCGCCGGCGTGTCGTTCCACCCGACGCGCGCGCGCGCTTCAAGGTCTACGTCGTGGACGAGGTCCACATGCTGACGACGGAGGCCTTCAACGCGCTGCTCAAGACTCTCGAGGAGCCGCCCGCGCACGTGAAGTTCATCTTCGCCACGACCGACCCGCAGAAAGTTCCGGCGACGATCCTCTCGAGGTGCCAGCGCTTCGACTTCCGGCCCGTCCCGGACAAGGACATCGTCCGCTCGCTGCGGCAGATCTGCATCGACGAGAACCTCGTCGCCGACGAGGAGGCGCTCGTCGCGATCGCGCGGGCGTCGTCGGGCGGGATGCGCGACGCGCAGTCGACGCTCGACCAGCTCGGCACGCTCGGCGCGGGCAAGGTGCTGATCGACGACCTGCACGCGCTCCTCGGCACCGTGTCGGCCGACCGGATGCGGCATCTCTTCGACGCGCTCGCTCTCGGCGACGCGAAGGCGGCACTCGCCGAGGCGGGGGAGATCCTCGACGCGGGCACCGACCCGGCGGAACTGCTCCGCCAGTGTCTGCGTCACGCGCACGACCTGATGATTGCGAAGGCGCTCGGCCCGCGCGGCGAGGGCGAGTCCGAACTGCGGCGCGCGCTCGACGCGCAGGCGAAGGTGTTCGGCGAGGCGACGCTCGTCCACTGCGTGACGATCTTCGGCGAGGCGCTGAAGAACTCGAAGCTGCTCGGAGAGTCGCGGCTCTTCGCCGAGACCGCGCTCGCGCGCCTCGCCGGACACCGCGACATGCGCTTCCTCGACCAGATGGTGCGCGAGGTGCAGTCCCTCGAACGCCGTCTCGCGGCCGGCGGCGCCGCGACGCCCGCCGCGCCGCCGTCTCGCGTTGCCGCGCCCATCGAGCGCGCTGCGGCTCCGGTCGAGCGCACCTTCCCAGCCGGCGTCGCCGAGCGCCCGGTCGCCGCGAGCGAGCCCGCGGCGCCGGCAGAGTCGCCGCCGCCCGCGACGGAGACGGCTCCGGCGTCCCCCGGGATCGACCTCACGCTCGACGCGATCCGCGGCCGATGGAACGACGTGCTCGAGGCTTCGCGCTCCGCCGGATCCCGACTGCGCACGGCGCTCGCCGCGGCGACGATCGAGGGACTGCGGGGCGAGGCACTCGTCCTCGGCTTCACTCCCGACGCGTCGTTCCACCGCTCCGCGCTGACCGCGCCGGACACCCGCGAGACCGTCGCGGCCCTGCTCGAGACCGTCTTCGGCAGGCGCCTGCGGTTCGAGACGACCGAGATTGCGAAGGATCCGGCGGCCGCGGCACCCGCGGCCGAGGCGTCGCGCCGGGCCGAGCAGCAGGGCGAACGGCTGACCGCCGCCGAGCGCGCGTCGGCTGAGCAGGCGCCGATCACGCGCCTCGTCGAGAAAGAGCTGAAGGCCCGCATCGTCCACATGGAACGCACGTCCGAGCGCGGCGCGGCGGCTCCTGCACGTTCCGGCGAACTGGCGGATCCCTCGCGGCAGGACTAGACCAAGAGACGCGAACGGCAATCCGAGGAGCGAACCGACATGTCGAAGGACCAGCTCAACCCCCAGCTCTTCAAGCAGGCGCAGTCGATTCAGCGCAACCTCCTGAAGCTCCGCGAGGACATGAAGGAGCGCGTCGTCGAGGGCGCCGCGGGCGGGGGACTCGTCACCGCGTTCACGAACGGCAACGGCGAGCTCGTGAAGATCACCATCAAGCCCGAGGCGGTCGACCCGAAGGACGTCGCGATGCTCGAGGACCTGATCGTGGCGGCGGTCACGAAGGCGCAGGAGGAGAGCCAGGCCCTCCAGCAGTCCGAGATGTCGAAGGTCACCGGCGGCCTCTCGCTGCCGGGACTCTTCTAGGCTGCGCGTGCGGACCACCGCGTGACCTCCTACGGCGAATCGGTCGACCGGCTGCTCGGGGAGCTCGCGAAGCTGCCCGGCGTCGGCAGGAAGACCGCCGAGCGGCTCGCGCACCACATCCTCAGGACGCCGACCGAGGAGGCGATGAAGCTCGCCGTCGCCATCCGCGACGTGAAGCGCAACACGCGCTCCTGCTCGCGCTGCGCGAACGTCACCGAGAGCGATCCGTGTTCGATCTGCTCCGACCAGGGCCGCGACCAGCACGCCGTCTGCGTCGTCGAGCAACCCCGCGACGTCGTCGCCATCGAGGAGGCCTCGGTCTGGCGCGGCGTCTATCACGTCCTCGGCGGCCGCGTGTCGCCGCTCGACGGCGTCTCCTCCGAGGACCTGACGATCGGCCGGCTGGTCGAGCGCGTGAGGGACGAGGCCGTGCGTGAGGTGGTCCTCGCGACGAGCCCCGACCTCGAGGGCGACGGCACGGCCCTCTACGTGGAGCGGGCGCTTGCCGCGAGCGGTGCGACCGTCTCGCGCATCGCCCGGGGCATCCCGACGGGCTACGCCCTCGAGAACTCCTCGGCCGCCATGCTCCAGGACGCGTTCCAGGGCCGTGTACATTCGAGGCAGGGCCCGTCGGCGTCCGATGAGAGTCCGAAGGACCGGAGGTAACGACAGAAGTCATGCGTCTCGAGATGGGCATGGACACGAGGCTGGCGCTCCAGCAGAAGCTGGTGCTCGCGCCCCAGATCCTGCAGTCCATCGAGATCCTGCAGATGACGAACACGAACCTCCTCGAGTTCGTGGAGGAACAGCTCCAGGAGAACGAGGCGCTCGAGCGCGACACGCCCGAAGACGCGCCGCCCGCCCCCGAGATCAAGGCCGATGGCGCCGCAGAGACGCCCGAGGACGACGGCCGCGGCGCGACCGAGGCCGACGCCGCGCCGACCTCCACCTACGAACCCGAGGAGTGGGACGAGCTCCGCTCGCGCCGCTACGACGGCGAGGACGGCGACAAGAAGTACGAGGCGCTGCAGAACTCGCCGGGCCGCGCCGGGACCGCCCAGGACATGCTTGCGGACCAGCTCCGCCTCCTCGACGCGCCGCCCCGCATCGCCGAGCTCGCGCGCATCCTCGTCTACAACCTCGACGACGACGGCTACCTGCCCCCGCACGGCCTCGCCGGCGCGCTGCTCGAGGCGCTCGACTCGCAGGGCGGGCTCGCGAAGCCGCTGATCGACGTCGTCTCCTCGACGCTCGGCATCGCGGCGGTCAAGGTTCCCGAGTCGAAGCGCGGCGTCACGCCCGAGCAGATCGCCGAGGCGGGCGAGTCTCGAGACCGCGTGCTGCTCGACGCCCAGGACGTGCTCTCGCGCATCCTGCGCATCCGCGCGATGCCGGGCGGCGCAGAGATGACCCGCCGCGAGGTGCTGCTGCGTTATCCGCTGGTCGACGTGCTCGACCGGGAAGCGGGCGACTGGACGATCGAGGAGGCCCTCGAGGCGCTGAGGCTCGTTCAGCGGCTCGAGCCGCGCGGCGTCGGCGGTCGCACTCTCGAGGAGACGCTCGTCCTGCAGCTCGATCCCCTCGGGCTCACTCACCGCGAGCTGCGCGAGCTCATCGAGAACCACCTCGACGACCTCAAGAATAACCGGCTGCCGAAGGTCGCCAAGGAGATGAACTGCAGCGTCGACGACATCAAACTCCTCGTCGAGGAGCTGCACGACCTCGACCTCCGGTTCAAGCCGGGCGCCCGGCTCGCGGAGGAGGCGGCGATGGCTGTCCACCCCGACGTGGTGGTGACCGAGGAGGGCGGCGAGTTCAAGGTCGACCTCGTCAACTCCTACTTCCCCTCGCTGACCGTGAGCGCCGAGTTCGTGCAGGTGGCGAACGACAAGACCCAGCCGACGAAGATCCGCGACCACGCTCGCAAGCGCGTCGAGAGCGCGCGGTGGCTGATCGACGCCATCCAGCAGCGCCAGGCGACGCTGACGAAGGTCGCGCAGCGCATCTTCACGCACCAGCGGGAGTTCCTCGTCGGCGGCAAGACCGCCCTGCGCCCGCTCAAGATGCAGACGGTCGCCGACGAGCTCGGCATCCACGTCTCCACCGTCTCCCGGGCGATCGCCGACAAGTGGGTCCAGACTCCGCAGGGCATCCACACGCTGAAGTCGTTCTTCGTCGGCGGCACCGAGAACGCGAGCGGCGAGGTCGAGTCGCGCGACAACGTGAAGGAGCGGGTGAAGGAGATCATCGACAAGGAGGACCCGGCGAGTCCGTTGTCCGACGACGACGTCGCGGACCGGCTGAAGTCGAAGGGCCTCGACGTCGCGCGGCGGACCGTCACGAAGTACAGGAAGCAGCTCGGCATCGCCTCCTCGCGCCAGCGCAAGTCGGTCTGAGCAACGTTCGGCGAACCTGGTCGAGACCAGGCCGAAGGCCTTCACCGCCAGACGCGGAGGAACCCAGGGCACAACGAGGGACCTCGTCTTGCACGTCGTGTTCTCGGCTCCCTCCGCGCCGCTGCGTCTCCGCGGTGAGAGTCGTGTCGTTGCCTTTGCCGCTCGACGGCGCGCGGCACTAGCCTCCGCGGCGTGACCGAGACTCCCGCCCGGAAGCTCGCCCGAGCGATGCTGCAGCGCGACGCGCGGCGAGCACGGGCGAAGCCTCCGGGCGCCGTCCCGGAGCCGCGCCGGTTCCGCGCGGTCGTCGCCTACGACGGCACGGCGTACGCAGGGTTCCAGCGCCAGCGCGAACGCGTCACGGTGCAGGAGATCCTCGAGGCGGCGATCGAGGAGGCGACGCGGCTGCCGACGATCGTCGGGCCCGCCGGGCGGACCGATTCCGGCGTCCACGCCGACGGTCAGGTCATCTCGTTCGATTCGCGGACGGCGCTGCCCGCGTCGGCGATCCGGCACCTGTTCCGGCACCTCCTGCCCGACGACGTCCGCGTGCTCTGCGTCGAGGAGGCGCCTCCGGGCTTCCACCCGCAGCTCCACGCCGTGCGGAAGCTCTACCGCTACACGATGTGCACGGCGGCGATCGAGATGCCGCGCCTCAGGCGTGTGTTCTGGAACCTGGGCGGCCCGGTCGACCTCTCCGCGATGCGCGCCGGCGCGGCGCACCTCGTCGGGACGCACGATTTCCGAACCTTCCGGAGCGATCCGGGTCCGCGGCGGCGGGACGAGACGACCGTCCGGACGATCGAGTCGATCGAGCTCGGCGCCGACGGGGAGCTCGTCACGCTCGACGTCGTGGGGCCCGGGTTCCTCTACATGATGGTTCGCAACGTGACGTCCTCGCTCGTCGAGGTGGGCCGGGGTGCGAAGCCGCCCGGCTGGACCGCGGACGTCCTCGCGCGCCGCGACCGGAGCCTCGTTCCGCCGCCCTCGCCGGCGCACGGGCTCACGCTCGTCCGCGTCGAGTACGCCGACGGGTTCGGGGCTTGATCGGCGGGAGCTCGTCCTTGGAGTAGCATCCGCCGCGACACGAGAACCAGGAGGCGCGCAACGTGGAAGTCCGTATCACCGGCCGTCACTCGCAGCTTGGCGACAAAGTGAGGTCCTACACCAGCGAGAAGCTCGAACCGCTCTCGCGGTACTACGACCGGACGCGTCTCCTCGAGGTCGTCTTCGACGAGACGGGACTCGGCTGGAAGATCGAGGTCATCGCCCCACCTGCAGCGCGGCAAGCCCCTGATCGCGACCGTGAAGCACAAGGACCCGCTCGCGGCGGTGGATCTCGCCCACGACAAGCTCGAGCGTCTCCTGACGCGCCAGAAGGAGAAGCACCGTTCGCGGCGCCTTCGCGATCCGTCCGACACCGCCGCCCCGGGAGTCTCGCGGGCAGCGCCGGGGACGAAGGAGGAGTAGCACCGGTGCCCGGCAAGAGACCCAGCAGCTACCTCGATCGGAAGCTCGTGTTCGTAGGCCTGCAGCCGGCCGAGCGCGACGTCGTCCTGCGCGAGTTCACGGACCGCCTCGTCGCGGCGGGCGTGTTCTCGGAGGCCGCCGGGACCACTGTGCTGAGAGCCGTGCTGAAGCGCGAACGCGTCGGGAGCACGGGCGTCGGACGCGGCATCGCGATCCCGCACGCGAAGACGTCCGCGGTGGAGGCGCCGGTCGTGGCGTTCGCGCGCGTCGCCGAGCCGATCCCGTACGGAGCGACCGACGGGGCCGACGTCCACAGCCTCTTCCTCGTCCTCTCGCCCGCCGAGGCGGCCGAGGAGCACATCGCGATGCTCCGCTGGATCGCGTCCATCGCGCGCTCGGACTACTACTCGGCGGTCCTCAGGAACACCTCCGACCCCGACAGTCTCCACTCGCTCTTCCTCGAGACGGACGGTCAGGTCTAGTGGAGTCGAGCGCCGAGGTGACCATCGCCCACGCGCAGGGGATGCACCTCAGGCCCGCGACGGAGTTCGCGCGACTGGCCATGTCGACCGGCTGCGCCGTCCGCGTGCGCGCGGGGGACGCGGAGGCCAACGGCGCGAGCGTCCTCGAACTCGCGATGATGGCCGCAGGCGCCGGCACGACGCTCGTCATCACCGCCGCGGGCGAGGGCTCCGACCGTGCGGTGGCCGCGCTCGTGGCGCTCGTGCGCAACGACTTCCGGACGGAAGTCGGCAAACCGCCGCCCGCTCCGTAGCTTCCGCCGCATGGAGTCGTACGCGGGAGTGCCCGTCAGCCCCGGCATCGCGATCGGAGAGGTCTTCCTCCTCGAGACGCGGCGGCGGAGCCTGCCCGACCGGCCGATCGCGCCCGCCGACGTCAAGGCGGAGTTCGCGAGGCTCGCCGAGGCCGTCACCGCGGCCCAGTCGGAGATCGAGGACCTGAAGCGCCGCGCAGGGCTCCCCGACGACATCGCCGCGATCTTCTCGACCCACGACATGCTCCTCGCCGACGCGACGCTCCGCCTCGAGATCGAGAAGTGCGTCAAGGACCGGCTCGTGCCCGTCGAGAACGCCGTCGCTCACGTGTTCGACTCGCTCGTCGCGAAGTTCAAGAGCCTGGGCGAGGACTACTTCGCGCAGCGCGCCGCGGACCTCCGCGACGTGGAGGAGCGTCTCCTGCGCGCCCTGATCGGCGAACGCACGGAGGCGCTCGCCCGCCTGCGCCGCGGAGTGATCGTCGTGGCGCACGAGCTCTCGCCCTCGCAGACGGCGCTCCTCGACCGGCGGCGCACGCTCGGCTTCGTCACCGACGTCGGCGGGCCGACCTCGCACACCGCGATCATCGCGCGCGGCATCGGCATGCCGGCGGTCGTGGGGCTCGGCGACGTCACGTCGAAGATCCCGGACGGCGCGCTCGTCGTCGTCGACGGGACGAAGGGCGTCGTCGTCGTCGATCCGGACCGGAGCACGCTCGCGAAGTACCAGCAGCTCGCGAGGGGATACGAGCGCTACCGGGGGGAGCTCGCGAAGATCCGCGACTACCCCGCGCAGACGCTCGACGGTCACGGCGTGCGCCTCATGGGGAACATCGAGTCGCCCGACGAGGTGCAGTCGGTGATCGACGCCGGCGGCGACGGCGTGGGTCTCTTCCGGACGGAGTTCCTCTACGAGGAGGGGCGTCCCGCGCCCGACGAGCAGGCGCACTTCGAGGCTTACGTTGCCGCGCTCCAGCGTCTCGCTGGCCGTCCGCTGACGATCCGCACCCTCGACTTCGGGGCCGACAAGGTCACCCCCGACGGCGCCGCGGCGCACGAGCCGAACCCGTTCCTCGGCAGCCGCTCCATCCGCCTCTGCCTCGAGCAGCCGCAGCTCTTCCTGCCGCAGCTCCGCGCGATCCTGCGCGCCTCGGCGCACGGGAACGTCCGGTGCCTCTTCCCGATGATCTCCGGGCTCGACGAACTGAAGCGGACCAAGGAACTCCTCGAGAAGGCGCGCGCGTCGCTGCGCGCGGAGGGCGCCTTCGTGGGCGAGGGGCTCCCGATCGGAGTCATGATCGAGATTCCCTCGGCCGCGATCATCGCGGACTCCCTCGCCGACGAGGTGGACTTCTTCTCGAACGGCAGCAACGACCTCATCCAGTACGCGCTCGCGGTCGACCGCGGGAACGAGCGCGTGGCGCACCTCTATCAGCCGGTGCACCCGGCGATCCTCCGGCTCATCCGCGACGTCGTCGAGGTCGCCTCCGACCGGGGCAAGGGCGTGAGCCTCTGCGGCGAGATGGCCGGCGACATGCTCTACACCGTGCTCCTCCTCGGGATGGGGCTGCGCGAACTCTCGCTTGCGCCCCGCGCGATCCCGGAGATCAAGAAGGCGATCCGCGGCATCACCGTCGAGGAGAGCCGCGAAGCCGCCGACTGGTGCGCCGCCGCCCGCGACGTGAAAGACGTGCAGGCACGCCTGCGCGACATCATGGGCTCGCTGCTCCCCAGCGTCTTCTGACGCCGCCCCGAGCCTGGGCAGGACGGTTTCGCCGCCCGCCGGGAAGAAAGCGCTCAACCCGGGCCGCGCCGCGCTCCGAATGAGAAGGGTCGCGCCCCCAATTTGGGGGTCGACGACGGAGGCGAACGGATGCTCAAGAAGCAGCGAAGCCTGATCGGGCTCGACATCGGGTCCCACTGCGTGAAGGCCATCGAGCTGACGCAACACGGCAGCGAGATGGTCATCACAGCCTACGGACAGAACGAAGTCGTGTCCGAGGGCAGCAAAGCCGACGCGATCGTGGACCTCCTGCAGGGCCGGGCCTTCCGGACCCGCAAGGTGTGCACCGCGGTGAGCGGCAAGTCGGTGATCGTCCGCTACCTGACGATGCTTCAGATGTCGGACGACGACCTGAAGAACGCCATCAAGTTCGAGGCGGACAAGTACATCCCGTTCGACGTCGACGAGGTCGTCCTCGACGCGCAGCGTCTCGAGGACGGTCCGGCCGGCAAGAACGGCCTGAACGAGAACGAGATGCGCGTTCTGCTCGTCGCGGTGAAGCGCAGCCTCATCGACGAGCACGTCCAGCTCATCCAGTCGATCGGGCTCACGCCCGAGATCATCGATGTCGACGCTTTCGCTCTCGGCAACGCGTACGAGCTGCGCGGCATCATGGGCGGTGCCGTGGACGACGCCGACCGCGCGGTCGCGCTGATCGACGTCGGCGCGAACAAGACCAACATCAACGTCCTGCGCGGCGGCACGAGCTTCTTCACCCGCGAGATCTACCTCGGCGGCGAGGACTTCACTTCCGCGATCAGCAAGCGCATGGGCTGCGAGGTCCACCAGGCCGAGCTCAGCAAGCGCGACCCGGGCGAGAACGAGGAGGCGCTGCGCGACGCGGTGCTTCCCTCGATCGACGACCTCGGCAACGAGATCCACCTGTCGTTCGACTACTTCGAGAACCAGTTCGACCGTCCGGTCGACGACGTGCTGCTCTCCGGCGGCGGCGCCAACCTGCCGCTCGTCGAGTCGACGTTCGAGAAGATCTTCGAGAAGCGCACGCGCCACTGGGATCCGACCGAGAACCTGAAGATCGACGAGTCGACGGTGGACGCCGAGGCGCTCCGCGCGAACGCGGGACAGCTCGCGGTCGCGGTGGGCCTCGCCAGCCGGATCCGAAAGGACTAGTCCATGATCAAGGTCAATCTCCTGCCTCCGGAATACAGGAAGGTCGACGGCACGCCCTTCGCCCGCCTCGCGGTCACGATCGCGGGCGTGGTGCTCGTCGCGTGCGGCGCCGGCGCCTGGGGATACGCCCACCTGGCGATACTGGCCCAGGTCCGCGACGAGCGCATCCAGAAGGAAGAGGAGCTCGCGTCGCTCAAGGCGCAGGCCGAGCGCTCGCAGGCCCTCCTGAAGGAGTTCAAGGAGTACCAGCGGCGCCGCGAGACGATCGAGAAGATCGGCACGTCGCGGATCCTCTGGAGCAAGAAGCTCGACGAGTTCGCGGACCTCATCCACAACAAGGGCGACACCAAGCGTCACCTCGTGTGGCTGAACACGATCCGCACGCAGGGCGGCCGCATGCCCAACTCGCCCGTCAGCATGACCATCCACGGATGGTCGGCCGGCGACATGTCGCGCAAGCTCTCGGACTTCAACAGCGACATCAAGAACAGCGAAGACTTCTTCGCCGACTGCTTCCGCGTCGACCCGCCCGAGGGCCAGCGCGTGGCGTTCGACGACGAAAACGTCCCTAACCAGGCATGGGAATTCACGTTCGGCATCGACTTCAAGCAGCCGAACTGGCGGGAGAAGCCGTAGTCCCGCTACGCGGGGGAGGATCGACCGTGGGCAGGTTCACCGAGAAGCAGATGCTGCTTGCGACCGCAGGAGGAGCAGTCCTCCTGACGGCGGCGTTCGGCGCGCTGATCTGGCTCGACTACGAGGCCATCACGCTGAACGAGATCACCGACCAGAATCCGTCCGCCGCGGACGAGACGGATCCGGAGAACTGGGGCGAGCGGCGCAAGATCCAGGAGATCAAGCGCCAGATGGAGACGGCGCAGGCCGAGGCCGACCTCATGGCCAAGCGCGAGCAGGACGTGATCGTGTACCGCGAGATCGTCCATCGCGACGCGCAGATCCTGCCCGAGTTCGACGACGTCAACAACCTCGCGAAGACGATCAACGACTTCGAGACGCAGTCGGGAGTCCGCCTGAAGCGGATCGGAGACCTGTCGGTCAACGTCGGCAGCGAAGCCATCAAGACGATGCCCATCAAGCTCCAGCTCGAGGGCACGTTCGACCAGTTCCTGAAGTTCCTGAACCTCTTCGAGAGCCAGGACCGGATCATCAACACGCGCACGTTCTCGATGCAGGGCGGGCGCCCCTCCGGCACCGGCCGCGAAAAGGTGGCGATCCACGACATCAACCTCGACCTCGTCACCTACATCTACACGCCGAGTGCGGGCATCTCGAAGCCCGTCGAGATCCAGAACTACGACCGGCGCAAAGACGACCCCGTCATCCAGAAGCTCGTGCGCCAGCAGAAGCAGGCGCGCGTCGACAAGTACCAGCTGAAGCCCCGCATCAACCGGCGCGACCCGCTCATCGACCCGCGCCGCGCGGGCGGCGCGGACCCGGCCGCGGGAGACCCGGCCGACGTCGAGAAGCAGCGGCAGAACGTCGACAAGCTGAAGTTCGAGATCGAGGTGCTGAAGGCCGACGTCGCGCAGGAGCAGATCTTCATCCAGGAGCGCAAGTACGTCGCGCTGGCTTCGCTGAAGCCCATGATCGACGAGAAGTGCGCGAAACTGGACGCGGAGATCGTCCAGGCCGAGCCGCTCGTCACGGTGTCCGAGCTGCGCGAGGGGTTCCACGACGACGTGGTCGTGCCGTTCGAGCAGATCAAGAGCCAGCGCAAGAGCACCGCCGGAAGCGGACCCGTCGTGTTCTCGAGACAGCAGGCGCTGGAGTTCCTCGACGGCATGAAGGCGTCGATGGAGCTCCGCCAGTACGAGAAGGCGCTGAAGACCCACGCGGAGTTCCAGGCCATCGTCAAGGGCCTGGAGGTCGCCGAGGACGCGGCCGACGTGCTCGAGGAGATGCAGGCCGTCGCGAAGGAATCGCAGGTCATGATCGAGTTCCTCGCGCTCAAGATCAAGACGAGCGGACTCATCATCCGCACCGGCGGGTCGATGGTGCTCATCAACAACAAGGCGCGCAAGTCCGGGGACTTCGTGGACGCGGCGAACCGCTGCCGTCTGAAGGAGATCCACCCGGACCACCTTCTGTTCGAGCTCGACGGTTTCGAGATCGAGCACGCGCTGGAGAAGACCAAGAAATAGTCCTAGTCACCGGAACCTGAGGGCGTGTCCCGCGTCGGGGCGGCCCTCGCCGGAGTCCTGGTAGGAGGAGAAGACATGAAGCGCAACGCGAAGCTCGCGACGACGGGCGGAGCCCTCATCGTCGCGGCCTTTGGAGTCCTGGGCGGTTCCGCCCCGGCGTGGGCCCAGGAAGCCGAGTCGAAGCCCGTCAAGGCCGAGGACAAGGCGCGGGGTCCGAACGAGGTGACGTTCGACGTCGTCGAGCGGCCCTTGAAGGACGTGGTCGCGTTCATCCAGGACAAGACCGACGTCAACATCGTGATCTCGAAGGAGGCCGAGGAGATCCCGGTCACCGTCAAGCTCCGCAACCTCCCGTGGCGCGAAGCGCTCGAGGTCGTCGTGGAGCGCGCCGGCGCCCAGGTCGACGAGAAGTCGAAGAACCTCATCCGCATCGAGAAGCCGCCGCGCGTCCAGTTCGAGTTCGAGGCCGCCGACGTGCGCGTGGTCATCAAGGCCATCGCGGACATCGCGGGCGCGAACATCATCGTGGGCCGCGAGGTCGAGGGGACCGTCACCCTCAGCCTGAACGACATCCCGTGGCGCGTGGCGCTCGACACCATCGTCAAGACGCTCGGTTACACGGTCGTCCAGGAGGACCGCGGCATCCTTCGCATCGTCGACCCGGCGAACCTGAAGGAACAGCTCGAGACCCGCATCTTCCCGCTGCGCTTCATCCGTCCGCGGGCGCCCTATCGCCCGACGATGGAGACCTCGGTGAGCGTGAAGAACATCTCGGCGTCGTCCGACGACATCGCCGCCATCGAGAAGGAATTCAACATCCTCAAGGCCTTCACGCAGGCGGTCGCTCCGGAGGGCGGCGTCACCTACATCCGTGAGACCAACGCGCTCATCGCGACCGGGACCACGCCGAAGCTCGAGGGACTCGAGAAGCTCCTCGCGCGCCTCGACACCGAGCCCGCGCAGGTGTTCGTGGACGTGAAGTTCATCACGACCCGGAACTCGGACCTCCTCGACGTGGGCATCCAGCCCGGCGAGAAGGGCATCAACGCGAACATCAGCTTCGGAAAGATGACGCACCACCTCCCGTTCAACCTCGGCAAGGGCGGCTGGGAGGATCACCTCTCCGCCTACCGTTCGCCGACGGGCGGCTACGGCCCGCTGCCGCTCACGGACTCTGCCGCAGCGTTCACGTTCGGCACCCTGGACTTCTCGGGGACGACGTTCGCGCTGAACCTGCTGAAGCAGGACCAGACGAGCCGCATCGTCCAGGCGCCCAAGCTCATCGCCCTCGACAACCAGGAAGCGACGATCTTCGTCGGCGAGACGATCCGCTACGCGAGGACGACGGCGTCGTCCAACCAGTCGGGCGGACTCGAGTTCTCGATCGACGAGGCGGCCAACAGCCCGGTCACGACCGGCTTCCAGTTGCTCATGATCCCCCACGTCATCCCCGACCGCGACCAGGTCATGATGACGATCATCCCGCAGCAGCGCTCGCTCTCGGGCCCCGACGAAGGCTTCCGCCGGTTCGTCACGGGCACGGGCGGCACGCAGGGCACGCAGGAGATCCTCCTGCCCCAGGAGCAGTCGAGCACGGTCGTCACGAACATGAAGCTCGACAACGGTCAGACCGCCGTCATCGGCGGCCTGCTCCAGGACAGCGACACGCTCACGGTCGACAAGGTTCCCTTCCTCGGGGACATCCCCGTGCTCGGCTACCTGTTCCGCAACGAGCGCAAGGACAAGCGCAAGACGAACCTGATCATCTTCGTCACGCCGACCATCGTGCGTGACAGCCAGTCGATGCGCGACGTGGTCGTCAACGAACTCCGCGAACGGGCAGACCGGGTCGAGGAAGAGCTGAACGACATCTACGGTGCGTTCGGCGCGGCGCCGCCTCCGGGCGGCATCGCGACCTCGACGAAGCCGTCGCTGCGCGCTCCCAAGTAGCCGTCTCACGACCTGACGTTCCCGGGGCGGACGCGCGAGCGTCCGCCCCTCTCGATTCTCCGGGAGTCTTCCCGGCCCCGCCGGCTCCCGGCGATCGGTGATTCCGAAAAGCGCGACGCGCGTGCTGCCATCTTGTGTCGGTGTCACGGGCACTGCTCATCAACCTGGAAGACGACGAAGAGCGTCGCGCAGCGCTCGTCGAGGACGGCCGTCTGTCGCTGCTCTGGGTCGAGCGCGCGGACGAGAGCACGCTCGTCGGCAACATCTACAAGGGCCGCGTCACGAACGTCGAGCGCTCCATCGGCGCCGCCTTCGTGGACATCGGCCTCGACCGGCCCGGCTTCCTCCACGGGGACGACCTGCCGTCGTTCGGCGACGACACGCAGGGCGCGATCGAGGCGCCGGTCATCCAGCACCTCATCACCGAGGGGGAGGAGATCGTCGTACAGGTGACCCGCGACGCGATCGGCCACAAGGGACCGACCCTCACCGGGCACGTCTCGATCCCTGGACGCCGCCTCGTCCTCTTCCCGGGGATCGGACGCAAGGCCGTCAGCAGGAAGATCACCGACGAGGACGAGCACCGGCGCCTCGAGGCGATCGTCTCGGCGCTCCCCGCCGCAGCCGACTTCGGCATCGTCGTCCGCACGGCGGCCGTCGGCGCCACGGCCGAGGAGCTGGCGACGGAGCTCGACGGACTCCTCGTCGCGTACGCGTCGCTCGCCGCCGCGACCGAGTCGTCGCGGGCTCCTGCGCGGCTGCGCGAGGACTCCGACTTCGTGACCCGCGCGGTCCGCGAGCTCCTGATGCGCACGCCCGAGGGCTCGACGGGCCCGGCCCGGGTCGTGGTGGACACCGAGGACGCCCGGCGCCGCGCCGCGCTGGCGCTCTCAGGGACGGCCGAGGCGCCCGCGGTCGAGATGCACGCCGGTCCTCTCCCGCTCTTCCACGCTCACGGTCTCGAACGCGAGATCCGCTCCCTCGACGACCCCCGCGTCCAGCTCCCCGGCGGCGCTTCGCTCGTCATCCACGAGACCGAGGCGCTCTGGGCCATCGACGTCAACTCGAGCCGCATGCGGGATGGGACGAGCCTCGAGGAGACGGCGCTCTCGGTCGACCTCCTCGCCGCGTCCGAGGCCGCGCGGCAGATCCGCCTGCGCGACCTCGGCGGGCTCGTCGTCATCGACTTCATCGACTGCGTCGATCCGGTGAACCGTGCGCAAGTCGAGGAGAAGCTGCGCGCGGAACTGGCGCGCGACCCTGCGCGCATGCGCGTGGCGCCTCTTTCCGAGTTCATGGTGTCCGAGATCACGCGGCGCAGGATGCGCAGCGGTCCTGCCCACGCGGGCTCGGTCGGGTGCCCTTCGTGCCGCGGTCGCGGACGCACGCGCACGCCCCGGTCCGCGGGCCTCGCGGCGGTGCGGGAGCTGCGCGCGATCTTCGCGGGCGGCGCGCCGCACGGCGTCGAGGTCGTGTGTTCGCCTGCGATCGCCGACGACCTCGAGTCTCGCGGGCCGCGCCTCAGGCAGATCGAGGAGGCGCACGGCGCGCCGATCCGCCTCCAGGCCGAGCCCGCGATGGCGCACGACCGGTTCGAGATCCGGCGTCTCGCGCCCGCGCGCAACGCGTAGCAGCCCGTCGCGGTCGGGAGTCGTCGGGGTTCGCGGTCATCAACTTCACGGATCCCGTGACTTCGGCCGCAGCGAGGATCCCCGACTGCGTAGACTTCTTGAAGGCGGTCACCACGGTCCCTGAGGGCAAGTGATCGGCGCTGGGCAAACCCCCTCAGGCGGGCCCAGTCTCGGCAACGGACAGGACGGTGTGATGCAACGCGACAGGACCCGCCGAGCGACGACAGCCGCGCGCATGGCGGGAGTGCTCGTGCTCGCGTTGGGCGCGCTTGCGAATGGGGCGGACGACCCCGTCGGGACGCCGTTCCCGCGGGCCTTCCGGCTCGAGCGGCCTCGGCCCCGCGTCGTGTGGACCGAGGGCGAAGTTGTCACCGTCCGGTGGCGCAGCTTCTTCCGCGACCCTGAGCGCGTCCGGATCGAGGCGTCGTCCGATCGTGGAGCGACGTGGTCCACGCTGGGTCACGCGCCGGTCGGCGCGGGGGAGTTCTCCTGGATACCCGCACACGCCCCGCAGGAGTTGCGCGTCCGCCTTCGTACGCAGGATGGTCTCGTGCGCTCGAACGCGATCCGGGTCCGCATCGGTCCGCGGATCGTCGAGATTGCGATGGCTGAGTTCTTCGCCCTGGCGCTGCTCAGCGACGGCACGCTGCGGACGTGGGGCGAGTACCCCTACTTCCAGACGGCCGACGGCCGGTTCGAGAATCTGACGATCGACGGCTTGCCGATCGTCGCGTCTCCTCGGAGGGTCTCGGGCTTCGGCGACGTGCGCAGCGTGGCGGCAGGGGGCGCGCACGCGCTCGTGATCACGCGCGAAGGACGCGTCCTGTACTGGGGCGCGACAGCCACCGAAGTTCATCAAGACCCCGTCCCGGTCGAGGGGATCGAGAACGCACTGTTCGCGCGCGCTCACTACGACACGAACTTCGTCCGCTTGGAGGACGGGCGCGTACTCGCGTGGGGAGCGAACATCGGAGGGAGTCTCGGCGACGGAACGAGCACGCGGCGCCCCGAGCCCACCGAGATCTCCGCGCTCGCCGGCGCCCTCGACATCCGCCTCGGCAACTCGTGCGGCCTCGCACTGATGCCCGACGGGACGGTGCTCTCGTGGGGGTTCAACGGGTACGGACAGGCCGGCGACGGTACGTTCGAGAGCTCATCGACTCCGCGATCCGTACTTCTTCCTCAGGCTGCGTCCGCGATCTCGATCGGAACCGACACCGCGGCGGCGCTTCTGGTGGACGGCACCGTGATGAGTTGGGGCGGCAACGACTTCGGAGAGCTGGGACGGGACCGGCCCCCCCGCGACCCGACGCCGACGCTCGAGCGCGGACTCGCCAACATCCGCCAGATCGCGTGCTCCGGCGGAAGGCTCTTCGCGATACGCCGCGACGGAGCCCTGTTCGCGCGCGGCCCCAACGACAGCGGCGGCCTCGGCGTTGGGAAGCCCTCGAACTTCCTGGCGGAGCATCCCGTCCGCGTCGACATAGGGCCGGTGGCGCAGATCTTCGTCGGGTACGCCGTCCATGTGATCTCGGAGAGGGGCCACCGGTACGGTTGGGGTTACAACAATTCGCGACTGGTCGGCGACGGGGGATGGCGCGACGTTCGGAGTCCGAAGCGGCTCTTCGTCCCGTGGGATCCCGCGCCCGAACCGCTCGAGGCGGACGCTTCGCGGTGAGGCGAACGTGCAACGAAAGGCATGCGGAGGACAGCCATGCGAGCGCGCCAGAACGTCCTCGGGATCGTCGAGTCCTACAGCATCCGGCTGTCCGGCGGCTGCGTCGCCGATGTGGGAGTCGGCCCGAGGTGACGCCCCCCGGGTAGGGAGCTGACTGGCGCGATCGGGCGGTTGGCCCCCGCGTGATCGACGCCCTCGCGAAGGGCGCCAGCGTGCCGCGGTCGCACACGGTTTCGCGGTGTCGCAGCGCACGAGGTTCCGTCGCGCGCGAGCGCGCGGCGCAGCAGTTCCAAACGTGCCCGCTCCCTCGAAACTGGCGCGGACACGGGACCCCCGATAGGTTCCGCCGTCCGCCACAGGGTCCGGCACAGGAGTCTCCGATGTACGCCATCGTCCGCGACGGTTCGAGCCAGCTTCGCTGCGCGAAGGGCGACAGGGTCCGCCTGGCGCTGCGCGACGGAGCGGAGCCCGGTTCCACGATCGATCTCACCGACGTGCTGCTCGTCGGCTCGGGCGACGACGTCAAGGTGGGCACTCCCAACGTGGCGGGCGCCAAGGTCACGGCCCGCGTCATCGACGAGTCCAAGGGCCCGAAGCTGATCGTGTACCGCTATCGCCGCCGGAAGAACTCCGACAAGAAGCGCGGACACCGCCAGCACTACACCGAGGCGGTCATCGAGTCGATCGAGACCGGAAAGTAGTCAAAGGCAGAGCGGAGAGTTCGACATGGCACACAAGAAGGGCACCGGCTCGTCGAAGAACGGCCGCGACAGCAGCCCGCAGTACCGCGGACTGAAGGCGACCGGCGGAGAGACCGTGCGGTGCGGGACGATCATCGTGCGCCAGCTCGGGACGAAGTTCCGCGCCGGGACGAACACGCGCATCGCCCGCGACTTCAGCCTCTTCGCGACGGCCGACGGCGTCGTGCGGTTCGGCCCCGGCCGACGCATCCACGTCGAGCCCGCCGCGGCGAAGTAGCCGCCCCGAGCCCCGGCGTCCCGCGGCACCGGCACGGTATCGGCACGGTATCGGCACGGGGGCGGCACGGGGGCGGGGACGGGGGCGGGGACGCCCCGTTCCCCAGTACGAGTCGTCGACCGCGACCGGCCGGAGTCGTCGCCGAGGGCCGCGCTCGCGCGGAGAAGGCACGGCGGCGCGGGCCCCGGCACAAAGGACCAGATGTTCCACGACGAGATCCGACTGACCGCGCGCGCCGGAAAGGGCGGCGACGGCATGGTCTCGTTCCGGCGCGAGAAGTACGTCCAGAAGGGCGGCCCCGCCGGCGGTGACGCGGGCGACGGCGGCGACGTCGTCCTCGTCGCGTCCGCCGAGGTGCACGGCTTCCACGGGCTGCGCGGAAAGAAGACGCTGAAGGCGCCCGGCGGCAGGCCCGGCGGCGTGGCGCAGATGGGCGGCAAGGACGGCGAGGACCTCGTCATCGAGGTCCCGGTCGGCACCGAGGTCAAGGACGCGAAGAGCGGCGCCCTGCTCACCGACCTCGCGGAATCGGGCGCCCGCGTCTGCGTCGCGAAGGGCGGCCGCGGAGGCCGAGGGAACGCGCGGTTCGCACACGCCACGCGGCAGACTCCGCGTTTCGCCGAGAAGGGCACCGAGGGCGAGAAGCGGGACCTCGTGCTGTCGCTGAAGCTCATCGCCGACGTCGGCCTCGTCGGACTCCCGAACGCGGGGAAGTCGACGCTCCTGCGCAGCCTCTCGCGCTCGAAGACGAGGATCGCCGGGTACGAGTTCACGACGCTCGGCCCGCACCTCGGGGTCGTGGAGCTCGGCCCGTCGCACCGGCTGACGGTCGCCGACCTGCCGGGGCTCATCGAGGGCGCGCACGAGGGCAAGGGGCTCGGGGACAGATTCCTGAAGCACGTGGAGCGCACGCGCGTGCTCGTCCACGTGGTCGCGCACGACCCGACCGGGGTCTCGCCTCCTCCCGAGGAAGCCTGGCGGATCATCCGGAAGGAACTCGCCTCCTACTCCGCGACGCTGGCGGAGAAGCCGGAGATCGTCGTCCTCTCGAAGTGCGACCTCCCAGGCTGGGAGGAATCGCTCAACTCGCTCGCCCGCGCTTCCGATCAGGAGGTGACGGCTCTCTCTGCGGTGACTGGGTTCGGCGCCGACGCCCTGATGCGTCGCATCACCCGCGCCCTCGATCCCGCCGAGTAGCCCGCCGTCCTGGGGGCGAGATGCAAGCGGACGACCTGTTCCGGCAGCTTGTGAAGGCGGGAGGCTCCGACCTGATCGTCAGGGTCGGCGGCCGTCCGTCGATCCGCGTCGACGGGAAGGTGAGGTTCCTCTCCGACGACGCGGTGCCGGCCGCCGTCGCGCAGGAACTCTTCACCTCGGTCCTCGACGAACGGCAGCAGGACCAGTTCTTCCGGTCGGGCGAGGTCGACTCCGCCTACGAGATCGCAGGCGTCGGACGCTTCCGCGTGAACATCTTCCGCCAGCGCGGCCGCATCGGGTTCGTGTTCCGGCACGTGAAGGCGGACATCCCCGCGCTCCACTCGCTGAACCTGCCCGAGGAGCAGCTCATCCGCCTCACGCGCCTGAAGCGCGGCCTCGTGCTCGTCACCGGCACGGCCGGCAGCGGCAAGTCGACGACGCTCGCGGCCATGCTCGACTGGCTGAACAAGAACGAGCAGCGCCACGTCGTCACCCTCGAGGACCCTGTCGAGTTCCTCTTCGAGGACGAGCAGTGCACCTTCAACCAGCGCGAGATCGGCGTGGACACCGTGTCCTTCCACGCGGCCCTCAAGCACATCGTGCGTCAGGCGCCCGACGTGATCATGGTCGGCGAGATGCGTGACAAGGAGACCGTCGAGTCCGTGCTCCAGGCGGCGGAGACCGGCCACCTCGTGTTCTCGACGCTGCACACCGTCAACGCCGTGCAGACGGTCGAGCGCATCATCTCGTTCTTCCCGCCGCACCATCACAACCTGATCCGCATGCAGATCTCGATGCTCCTCGAGGGCGTCGTCAGCCAGCGCCTCATCGCGCGGCGCGGCGACTTCGGCCGCGTCCCGGCGATCGAACTGCTCACCGCGACGCCGACCGTCCGCGAGATGCTCGCCGAGGGCCGGACGCGCGAACTCCACAAGGCCATCTACGAGGGCTCCGAGCACTACGGCACGATGACGTTCAACCAGTCGCTCATCCGCCTCCTCCGTCTCGGCAAGATCGGGCTCGAAGACGCGCTCGCGTCGTCCGACAACCCCGACGAGCTGAAGCTCGAGATGCGCGGCATCATGAAGGGCGCCCGCGCCGGGCAGTTCGACAGCGGCTCGATGGGCAACAAGGTCGAGGCCGCGCACCCGTACTGAAAGCTCGTGGAGAAACCGCGATGCGCGGCTTCTCCACGAGCGTTCAGCAGATGGCCTTCGGACGTTCTCGTGCGCGCGACGCCGGTCGGCGCCCCTCGGATTGGGGCCCGTTCTCGTGCGCGCGACGGACGATCCTCGGCCCTCAGGCGGGTTTCCTCACCGACCTCGAGCGATCGCTCCCGCGGCGACGTTCGTGCGCAAGAGAAGGCTGACACCGGCGTCCAACGCACTAGCATCCTCAGCCGGGAGCGTGCATGCGCGTCAGCCAGATCCAGAACCTCACTTGGGCCGGGAACGTCCTCGTCCTCGCAGGACTGGTCTGGGTCGGGCTCCAGTTCTGGGAATCGAAGAAGCCGAAGACGGTGGCGGAGCTCGCGTGGCCGAAGGGCAAGGTCGGCGCGGTCGACCAGCGCTGGCCCGGCGAGCTGCCTGCGTTCACGCACATCGTCAAGACGCCGATCAGCGGCGTCGTCCCGCCTCCTCCGCCGCCGCCGGTGAAGGAGATCGTCAAGGTCGACCGCGCTGCCGAGTTCAAGGCGAAGCTGAAGATCGGCGGCGGGCTCGAGAACGTCACCCAGCCCGAGCGATCTCTCGCGCGCGTGAACTACGACGGGAAGGACTCCTGGATCCAGCCGGGCAACACGGTCGCGGGCTTCCAGCTCGTCCAGTTCACGATGTTCACGACGAAGAAGCCCGGCGCGCCGCCGACCATGATGGCCCGTCTCGTCTTCCGGCACCCCGAGGTCAAGGACGACGTCGTCATCGAGCAGCCGCCGTCGAACCTCCCGCCGCTCACGAGCGACGACAACACGCCCGTGAAGAAGACGCTCGGCCAGGGCGTCGAGCCCGGACCGATCCTCGAGAACCAGACGCCCGAGCCGTCCGCGTTCCGGGATCCTGCGACCGGGCACTGGATCATCCCCTTCACCGAGCAGCTCTGGATCGAGACGTTCGGCGAGAAGAACATCTGGTCGAAGCTCGCGACCGAACCGGTCGTCGATGCTCAGGGCGTCGCGCGCGGCGTGAGGTTCAAGACGTTCCCCGAGTCGGGGACCCCGCTCGTCCCGCACGGCATCGGCCAGGGCGACGTGGTCGTCTCCATCAACAAGGTCTCCGTAGGGTCGAAGGAGGACATCCTCAACTACCTGCGCGGCGAGGGGAAGGGGCTCGAGCGCTACGACGTGCTGATCGACACCAACGGAGCGACGCGGACCGAGGTCTACATCGTCCGGCGTCCGCGCCCGCCTCGCGTCGCGCGCGACTGACGGGGAGCTCACCGCTAGCATCTGCGCCATGCTCGTGGTCCTCGACATCGGCAACTCGGCGATCAAGTTCGGCGTGTTCGAAGGCGACCGCCTCGTGGCCGTCGAGCGGATCGAGGGCGGCGCCGCGGGCGAGAACCTCTTTCCGATCGGCGCCGTGCAGAGTGCCTCCGAGGTCGTCGCGATCAGCAGCTCCCCGGCGAACACGAACGGGCTCGTGGAGAAGCTGGGACGACCCGTCCGCCTGCTCGGCGACGACGTCCGCCGCGCGGTGACGTCGACGTACGCGCGGCCCGGCGAGCTCGGTCTCGACCGGATCGCCGCCGCGTGGGGCGCCCGCGCGCTGAGCGGACGGCGCGCGGTCGCCGTCGCGGACGTCGGCACCGCGATCACCGTGGACGCACTCGACGCGACGGGTCGCCTCGTCGCCGTTGCGATCGCTCCCGGGCTCGCCGTCTCGCGCGAAGGACTCGGCCGCGCGGCGCCGCACCTGCCGCCAGCGCTCGACTCGCCCGGCGTCGTCGCGGTCCCGGCCCGCGGCACGGCCGATTCGCTCCGCACCGGGTTCCTCGTCGGGTTCGCGGGATTGGTGGACCGGCTCTTCGACGAGGCGAGGCGCGCGGCGGGCGGCGTGGACGCGTGCGTGCTGACGGGCGGGGGTGCGGACTCGCTCTCGCCGCACCTGCGGACGCCGCACGCGCTCGAACCTCACGCGGTGCTCAGGGGCGTGGTGGAACTCCACCGCGCGGTGCCCGCGTGACGCGCACGCTGGACTCGCTGGCCGAACTCTCGGCCGAGGAGGTACGCGCGCTCGCGGCGCACGCCTCCGGCTCGGGCGCGACCGCGCGGCGGCTCTCCGGACGCGTCGTCGCGGTGCTTCCGCTCGGCCCGACCGCGCTCGCGCCGCCGGCGTGGATCGCAGCCGCATCGCGCCTCGGGGCCGGCGTGCTGCGCCGCGACGACTTCGATGCGAATGAGAGCGACGACTTCGACCTCTGCGCCGAGGCGGCGCGCTGGGCCGACGTGCTCGTCGTCAGCCACTCGACGACGGGCTTCGCGCGCGCGGCCGCCGAGACGACGGGCCGCCCGGTCGTGAACGCCGGGGAGCCGGGCGGCGAGGACCCGGCCGCGGGCATCTCGCTGATCGCGAGCGCGCTCCACGGCGGGCCGCCTTTCGACACGACGCGTCCGCTGCGTGCGGCCGTCTGCGGCGATCTCGCGGGCAGCCGCAGCGCGCGCGCGCTCCTCTCGGCGCTCGCTGCGCTCGACGCGACGGTGCTGCTCGTCCCGGCGCAGAGCCGCGACCTGCCCGACGTCGAGGTGGAGCGTCTCGCCCGGCGCATGCGGCGGCATCCGTTCCGGTTCGAGGCGCGCAGCATGAGTTCGCTCCTCGACATGGTGGACACCGTGCTGCTCGCCCGCGAGGAGACGCCTCAGCTCCCGCTCTTCCGCGAGATCGGCATGCCGCCGGGCGAGGCGGAGCGGCGCGCGCGACGCGAGGTGGAGGACCTCGACGTGCTGTTCGTCGCGGGCGGGGGAGGACGCGACCGCCTGATCCACGAGCCCTTCCGCGGACGGCGGCGGACGGCGCTCCCCGCCGGCGCCGAGCACGCCACCGCGATCCGCGCGCTCGAAGCCGCGCTGCTCTTCGCGGCGGGGGAGATCAGCGCGGAGCCGCGGCCCCTCGCGGAGGCGCCCGGGCGTTATCGCAGCGGACTCGGACTCCTCTGCCGCGGCGAGCGGTGCATCGCGGCGAGGCGGCCCGACCGCGTGACTCCCGACTTCCTCTTCGGGTCCCGCGCTAGGTCGAACCTCGAGTGCCGCTTCTGCGGCGAGCACGCGACGGCGCGGTTCGCCGCGAGCAAGATCGAGGGACGCTTCCATCCGATCGACTCGCGGTACGCGCGTCACGTCCTCGACGCCAACCTCGTGCTCTTCTCGTCCGACGCCGAGGCGCTCGCCGCGGGCTTCGAGCCGGCGAGGCGCGGGCGCGAGACCGAGACCGCTCCGGAACCTGCGCCCGATCCCGGGACGGAGGCCTGATGCGACCGATGCTCCTCGCCGGGGCCCGCGTGATCGATCCGGCCACGGGCACCGACCTCGTGTCCGAACTCTGGGTCGATGACGACGGCGTGCACGACTCGCGCCCGGCCGGCTTCGCCGAGGCGGCGACTCTCGACCTCGGCGGGAAGGTCGTCTGCCCGGCCTTCGTCGAGATCCACGCGCACCTGCGCGAGCCGGGGGGCGAGGAGTCGGAGACGATCGCCACCGGGTGCGCCGCCGCCCGGGCGGGGGGCTACGGCCACGTCCTCGCGATGGCGAACACCTCGCCCGTGAACGACCACCCTGACGTGACCCGGTACGTCCTCGCCGCCGCGGCGGCGACGGGGTCCGGAGTCCGCGTGCACCCGGTCGCGGCCGCGACGACCGGACTCATGGGTCGCGACGCGGCGCCCTGGCGCGATCTCCTCGACGCGGGCTGCGTCGCCATCTCCGACGACGGGAAACCCGTCGCCGATCCCGCGATGCTCGAGCGCGTGCTCGGTGCGACCGTCGAGCTCGGCGTGCCGTATCTCTCCCACGCCGAGTGCCCGCCGCACTTCCACGGGCCGGTCCACGACGGGGTCGCCGCCCTCCGTTTCGCGGTGCAGGGCATCCCGACCGCCTGCGAGTGGGAGGCGGTCCGCGCGGAGCTCGCACTCGCCGGACGGCTCGGCGCGCGCCTGCACGTCTGCCACATCTCCACCCGCGAGTCGATCGGGGCGCTCGCCGAAGCCCGCGCGCGCGGCGTCCGGGCGACCGCCGAGGCGACGCCGCACCACCTCCTCCTCACGGACGATGTGTTCCTCGACCGCGGGCCCGATCCGGACTTCAAGATGAACCCGCCGCTGCGGCCCGCCTCCGACCGGGACGCGCTGCGGTCCGCGTTGATGACGGGGCTCGTCGAGTCCGTCGCGACGGACCACGCGCCGCACGCGCCACACCTGAAGGCGAGGGGGCTCGCCGACGCGCCGTTCGGGGTGATCGGGATGGAGACGGCGTTCGCGGTCCTCCACGACGAACTGGTCGTCCGGGGCGGATGGACGCTCCCGGCACTCGTCGCGGCGATGACCGTCGGCCCGGCGCAGGCGGTCGGGCTCTGCGCAGGGCGTCTGTTCGAGGGACCGCCGATGCTCGCCATCGTGGATCCGGCCGCCCCCTGGGAGGTCCGGCCGGAGTCGTTCGCGTCGAAGAGCCGCAACTGCCCGTTCGCCGGACGGCGCGGCGCCGGCCGCGTACTCGGCACGATCTTCCACGATCGGTTCGTGACGTCTTCCGCGCCAGGCCCGAGCGGAAACGCACGAGCGGGCGGGTAGCGGCCCCGCTCGAACCGGGGCGTCCGGGCTCCCGGGTGGAGGAGCGCCCGCCCTCGACGGGCGGCACGCACGTTGCAACTCGGACCATGCCTCCAGGCTCGCGCCGAGCTTCTGGGAGGATCGAGAAAGCAATAGACGCAACTGAGCGACCTGCGTAACATCCGCCCGCGACTCTCTTCCGACGATCGATCTGGCGATCGAACGACCGCAGGGGAGCCGTTTGTCGCGAGTCCAGCCGCTGGGGTCGAGAAGGACCTCGGATCATTGCGGCCGGACGGAGGGTGTCCGCGCGTCGCGAGAGAGTTCTGCCGTGACGTAGGGAGCCCCTCGGGCTAGCCGGAGGAGATCGAACATGAGAACGTCGATGTACCGTTGCCTCGCCACCGCGGTCCTCTCCGCCGGAGTCGTCGGACTCTGTGCGCAGTCCGGCGAGGCCGCCCCCGGCAAGACGCGCGGCGCCCTGGTGCTCACGTCGTTCGTCCAGAACGGACGGACCGACGTGACGCGCAACGAGGTGCTGGAGTTCAAGTTCTCCGTCACGGTCAGGAAGGGCAGCCTCGACGACCGCACCCTGCGCGTGAACGAGACGACGGGAACCGGAACGAAGCCGGCGATCGGCGCGCGCATCGTGCGCGGGAACACGGTCAAGTTCGACCCGCAGCGCACCCAGCGCAACTACGACGCATCGAAGGAGCCGAACACGCTCGAGGGCGTCGAGAAGGACCACCCGTCGGGCTTCGCCTCGTACCAGGACTTCGAGGTCGAACTGCCCGCTTCGCCCGACCTGCACGTGATCAAGAGCGCGACCAGCGCGCCCCTGCAGCAGTTCTTCTCCGGCACGTTCCGGACGAACGCGTCGTACATCGATCCGGTCGTCGGGCAGCCGTACTTCGTAGGCGACCACGGAACCGGCCTCCTCGGGTTCGAACCGCCGCGCAGCGGCGCCACGGGCCTCGTCGACGAGGACGCCCTCGTCGTGCTCGAGTTCAGCGAGCCGATCAACATCGACACGCTCGACCCGTCCTCGACGGTCCTCGTCTCACGCATCACGGTCGGCGAGTACGTGCCGGGCTACATCAAGGCCGATCCGAACACGCCCTCGGGGCGCCGCTTCCTGTTCGTCCCCTCGGTCGGTTTCGGCTCCGACGTCGTCAACCTGCAGGGTTGGGACGTCCAGGTCACGCTGACGACCGGCATCACCGACCTCGCGGGCAACCCGCTCAAGCGGCCGGTGACGTTCCCCGTCTTCCGCACGCGCTACGCGGCCGGCAAGGCGTCGGCGTCCCTCGTGACGGAGACGTTCGCCAACCAGACGAAGATGGACGCCTCGACCATCGCGCTCGGCGGCGAGTGGAACACCATCGAGAAGGGCGCTCTGCGCGGAGGCTCCGCGACGACGTACCCCAACAAGGACGTGCAGTACACGTCCTTGAGCAGCGGCACGACGATCGTGCGCACGCGCGTCGCGGAGCCACTGGTCGCCGAGACCGTTCCGTCCTCGGGCGGCGGCGGTTGCGTCAGCCGTCCGACGGGTGCGCGCACGCAGATGATGTACGTCCCCGCGGACGTCGGCATCGCCGCGGCGGTCGTCGGAGTGGGCTGGGGCCCGTCCTCGAACGCGCTCTTCGCGGCGACGCACCCTGAGGTGATCCTCAACCTCGGTCACACGTCGTCGCAGACGCTCGGGACCGACTTCGTGGGCAACATCAACATCGGGACGCCGCAGCAGGTCTACAAGGGCCTCTACGACATCCCCCAGGCGAAGAACATCAGCCCCCCCGGACTCGACACGGGCTACTGGGACTGGCCGCTCTTCCAGGCCCCGTTCGAGTGGAACGGGACGAACAACCTCGTCTTCGACGCGGCCTGCGCCGGGGCGAACAACTGCCAGATCCTGCGCGTCGGCTTCGTCCCCGCCGGCATCGCGTTCCCGAACCGCCGCGCCGTCTCGCTGAACTACAAGGGCGCCACGGCCGACTTCGTGACGGACACCGTCATCTACGACATCCGCTTCAAGAAGCGCCGCCGCACCACGCGGGCGGTCTCGCAGTGGTACGAGCTCGCCTCCGACAGGCCGTTCTTCGCGACCCCGAACGTCTCGCCGGTCGGACAGCCGGGCGGCGTGAGCGTGCTGCTCGAGGTCGAAGGTGCGCACGGCAAGCCCGACCCGTTCACGGCGGGCGCCTTCATCGCCGATCCCACGACCGGGACCGGCTACACCCCGATCGCGAGCGACATCGACGGACATCGGTTCTTCCGGTTCCGGATCTCGATGTTCGCGAACCTGACGACCAACCAGACTGCCAGGGTGAACAGCGTTCAGTTCCCCTATCAGTTCTGATCCGATCCAGATCTTGAAGGTGTGACCCGGTGCCCGCCGTGGGGCGGCGCCGGAAACGGGCGAACGGGCACCAGGACGAGCCGGGTGCCGACTGACAGGGCTGGAAGGATCCGACCAATCGGCCGGGTCCGACTGGACGAAGACCGGAGTCTTCCGAAGAACACCGGACGGCGGCCCCTCGGGGCCGGACGATCCGGAGTGGAGAAGCCATGACCATGACGCCGAAGCACGTCCGAAGCCCGCGCCGCGCGCGCCAACTGCTCGCCGGAGCCGGTCTCGTTCTCACGGGTGCGACGCTCGCCGCCCTGGGGTCGTCGGTCCTCCCCGGCGCCGCAGGCGCCGCCGAGCAGAAGGGCGCCTCGGTCAACTACGTCCGGAGCGCCAACCCCGACGCGGTGTCCGGGGTGCTCCTCGACGAGGACGTCGCGATCCAGTTCAACGCCCCCGTGCTGGCGTCGAGCGTCGGTCCGGACACGATCCTCGTCCGCACCGGCATCAACAACGGTGAGCAGGCCCGCGGCCGCTACGTCGTCGGGTCGTTCATGTACGACAAGGCCACGCAGCGTCGCGCGGTGATCAAGCCGGAAGCGATCCGCGAGTACTACCAGCTCGTGAAGGGGCTTCCCCGCGAGGACGCCGACCGCGCCGCGAAGAACTTCCTCCGCCGCCTGGAGTCGACGGGCCGCCTCTCGATGCTGAAGGAAGTGGACCAGAAGCTGAAGGTCGCCCTCGGCCCAAACTATGGCTCGCGCCTCGACGACGAGGTGACGCCGATCTACGCGATCTTCCCGTCGCAGCTCGCCGACTCGACCCCGGGCGGCGACGACCCGCTCACCCTCGACCCGGGCGACGACCCGCGCGAGCCGTACCGCACGCGCATTGCGGGCGACGACACGCTCTGGGAAGCCTACCTCACCGCGGGCGACATCAACGCCTACGCGGAGCTGTCCCAGAACAGCGAGTACGAGCGCTTCTATCACCCAGTCGACGGCGCGACCGGCGTGCCGTCCGACACGTCGGTGCTGCGCCAGCGCGAGTTCCGTCGCGTCCTGATCGACCGGCGGAGCGGGCGCCGCGTGATGTTCGTCCCCGAGATCCCGATCCGCTTCGATCTCGCGGACACCGGCTACACCCCGGGCCGCGCCTACTCGGTCATCGTGCCGGCGTCGCAGCCGGGGGTCTACAACACGGTGCTG
This sequence comes from Planctomycetia bacterium, assembly GCA_031404455.1. Taxonomy (GTDB): domain Bacteria; phylum Planctomycetota; class JAJSAM01; order JAJSAM01; family JAJVHW01; genus JANNHP01. The sequence goes on from JANNHP010000364.1 coordinate 29,338, forward strand.
ACGCGTGACGGACGCGCGCTCGTCCAGAAGGACGGCCGCGACTTCAGCACGCTGTTCACGACCGTTCCCGCGACCGTCACCAACCTCTTCCGCGACGGTGAGGCCCGCACGGGCGTCACGACGCTCCAGAAGCCGCGCGTCATCAACCAGACGCCGCCGAACGCCGAGGCCTTCGTCGATCCGACGACCGACTGGGAGGATCCGGACAACCAGTTCACCGTCCCGATCCCGGCCCGCCGGACGTTCTCCATCCGCGTGCGCTTCGCGCAGCCGCTCGACCCGCGCACGATCAGTCCTACGACGTTCACGGTCACGAAGAAGGCGTCGATCGACGCCGCCGGCAACGAGACCGCCGTCAACGTCCCGGTCGCGATCGGAACGTTCCTGAACCAGCACCGCCTCGGCATCGTCGAGGTCGAGATCACGCCCGCGACGAACCTCGATCCCCAGAGCAAGTACGAGGTCGTCGTCCGCAACCTCGTCCGCTCGCTCGGCGGCGCGACGAACGCCACGGACACGCCGACGACCTTCATCGTCGGTCCGGGCGCTCCGCCGCTCGATGCGATCCGCGAGTCCTTCACGAACACCCAGAATCGCGCCGATCCCACGAGCCCCGACACGCTCGGCCAGATCACGACCGCGTACTGGCCGGCGCCGGCGCTCTTCGACACGAACTCGTCGGGCAAGCTGGTCGCCTCGTTCATGCAGTTCGCCGGGACCGGTGTCGGAGCGCCGCAGGACCCGCGCGTCCCGACCAGCCCCATCGTCACCGACCTCGATCTCGCCGCGGGCGGAGCGATCCTCTTCGTGACCGAGCAGGTCGATCCCGCGAACCCGACCACGCTCGGGACGCAGATCGAATACAACTACGCCAGCGTCAAGATGAACTTCGCCGTCGCGACGGCGTCGGGCCGGTATCCGCTGGTCATCCGCTCCCAGGGCGCCATCAGCCTCACTGGTTCGCGGATCAACGTCTCCGGCCAGCCGGGCGGCGACGGTCGCGCGAACTCCGACACGGTCAACGGCGGTCCCGTCGGCGGGATCGGCGGCAGGCCGGGCTCCGGCGGCTTCCCGGGCGGCGACGGCGGATGCGCCCCGCTGACCGGCGCCGACGGCGCGCCGATCGCGGACGTCAACGGCAACCTCCAGTTCGACCAGTCGAAGTTCAACGGGTCCGACGGGTTCCCGAGCTACCTGTTCACGGGCGCCGGCACCGGTGGTGCGGGCTCGGGCGGGTTCAGCGGCGACCGTGAGGCGGCGAACAACGTCGACTGCGCCGGAACGACGGCCATCGACAAGGACGACGTCCCCTGCACGCCCGCTCGCGTCCGCGAGTCGGGCGGCGGCGGCGGTCACGCCACGGCCGGAGGCGTCGGCGCCGGCGCCCGGATCAGCACGAGGACGCACACCGGCGGGTACTACGGCGGACTCGGCGGCACGACGTACGGCCGCAGCGACTTCGGCGATCAGCCGAAGAACGCCATCTACGGCACCGTCGGCGTTCCCCGGCTCGGCTACGGCTCGGGCGGTGCGGGCGGCGGCGGCGGCGGCGCCGAGGACAGCGGCGGCGCGAGCGGCGCGCCCGACGCGGTCGCCAACGCGGCCGACTCGGGCGGCGGCGGC
>JANNHP010000365.1:0-16398 GCA_031404455.1 Planctomycetia bacterium
ATGAAGATGCCCGACGGACGGTCGAGGCGCGCGGACGTCGCCGCCTTCCCGTCGCCGGAGTAGCCGGAGATCGCGGGGACGCCCGCGACCGTGGTGATCACGTTCGTCGCGCGGTCGATGCGCCTCACGACGTGCGCCTCGCGGTCGCAGACGTAGACGTTGCCGTCGGCGTCGCAGTCCACGTCGACGGGCGTGTGGAGCGACGCCGCGGTCGCCGCGCCGCCGTCTCCGTCCGAGGCCGCGTCGCCATCGCCCGCGAACGTGGTGATCGTCTTCGTGACGAGGTCGATCTTGCGCACGCGGTGGTTCGACGTGTCGGCGACGTAGAGGACCGTCTCGGTCGGATCGAGGCAGCAGCGGCCCGCGGGCGCGTCGATCTCGCCGTCGGGGTTGCCGAGTTGCGCGGCGAGCGCAGGGCCGTCGTCGCCCGAGAAGCCGGCGACGCCCGTTCCCGCAAGCGCGTGGATCGTGCCCTTCGGGTCGACGTAACGGATGCGATTGTTGTTCTGGTCCGAGACGTAGTACCCGCCCGACGAGTCGAACGTGATGCCCGACGGATAGTTGAACTCCGCCGCACTCACCGACGCTTCGTCGCCCGAGTTTCCCGGAAGACCTGTACCTGCGTAGGGCCAGACGAAGTACGCGAAGTTCGTCAATTCTCCCGCGTAGAGACGAACGATCCGGTGCGTGTGCCAGGTCGCGATGTAGAGCTCGTAGTCGCGCGGATGGAACGCGATGCTAGCGGGGTGGTGCAGCTTCGCGATGAGCGCCGGCCCCCCCGTGTCGCCGAGATCGCCCGAGCCCGCAACCGCGCGGACCTTGCCGTCGATCTCGATGCGGCGGATGCGGTGGTTGTTGAAGTCGCAGATGTGGAGGTACCCGGTGTACGGCTCGACCGCGATGTCGGTGGGGAAGTAGAACGCCGCGTCGAGCGCGGGGCCGTCGTCGCCGGCGAACCCCGCGACGCCCGTGCCGGCGTAGGTATCGATCGTGCCCTTCGGCCCCTTTGCAAGCGGCTGACCCGGCGATCCACGCCGGGCCTGCTTGGCGAGGTTCGTCTGCACGAGGCGTCCGGCTCGGGCGAGATGCGCGCCCGCCGCGCGGAACTGCACGAGCATGCCCATCTCGTCGCCGACATCGCGGCGCGCGACGCCGGCCGCGCGCGCGGCCGCGGCGGCTTCGAGCGCGATCTCGACCCTGTTCCGGCCGATCGATCGTTCCAGCCGCCGCGCGGCGACGTAAACGTCGCCCGGCTGATCGGCAAGGTACGCGTCGGCGTCCGCCGCCGGCGCGGCAAGCGCCGCACGCAGGATGGAATCACCGGCGAGCGGCCCGTCGCACGCGCGCAGCACGGCGATGAGCTTCGTCACGTCGTCGGTGAGGCCCTTCGACGGTCGGCTGGGCCTGCGTATCACACGGGCGAGCGCCGCATAGGCGCGGTGCTCCCTTCCGAACGTGACGGGGATCTGCGCGTCGATGCGCGCGTCGATCTCCTCGATCTCGATGATCCCGCTCGTGCCGTGCGCGAAGGCGGCTACGGCCGCGACGAAGATCGCCGCGGCCGTGAGGAAGCGATGGAGTGGATTCGGACGCATCTACTCCCAAATGACCCGGACGACGCCGTTGTACGTGTCCGCCACGTAGATGCGGCCGGCTGTGGCGCCGGTGCGCACGACGTGGATTCCGCTCGGGCGGCTGAGGCGCGCCGACGTGGCGACGGAGCCGTCGCCGGAGTAGCCGTTCGCGCCGTCGCCCGCGATCGTGGTGATGTTCTTCGTGACGAAGTCGACCCTGCGAATGCGGTTGTTCGCCTGGTCGGCGATGTAGAGGTTGCCCGCGGCGTCGCAGTCGACGTCGGTCGGGTAGTCGAGGGACGCCAGCGTCGCGAGTCCGCCGTCGCCGCCGAACCCGGCCGTGCCGGTGCCCGCGTACGTGGTGATCGCGTGGTTCGCGCCCGGCATCAGGTCGATGCGGCGGATGCGGTTGTTGCCAGTGTCGGCGAGGTAGAGCCAGCGCTCGTCGGGCGAGATCGAGACTCGGCCCGCGGGCTGCGCGGCCTGTCCGACCGGCAAGTTGATCTCGGCCGAGAGGCCCGGGCCGTTGTCGCCCGAGAAGCCGGCCGTGCCGAGGCCGACGATCGAATTGATCACGCCGGTCGTTCCATCGACCTTGCGGATGCGCTCGTTGCCCTGGTCGGAGATGTACCAGTCGCCGTTGCCCGTGAACTTCACGCTCGCGGGGATGTTCATCTCGGCGACGCCGACCGTGGGGCTGCCGGTGATCGGATTGGAGGCGGCGAGTCCGTCGCCCGTGAACGCGCGCTTGTTGCCCGCCATGTAGATGATCCGGTTCGTCGCGGAGTCGAGGCGGATGATCTTGTCCGTGTGCCACGCGGCGATCCAGAGGTCGCCCGTCGTCGGGTGGAACGTGATGTCGGTCGGGTGGTTGAGCTTCGCGTCGGGGCCTTCGCCGCCCGCGTCGCCGAGGAGGCCGGAGCCGACGACCGTGGTGACGTTGCCGTTGTTCTCCACGCGGCGGATGCGGTGGTTGTTCCAGTCGACGATGTAGAGGAACCCCGTGACGGGATTCGGGTCGACGGCCACGTCCTGCGGCCAGTACATGTCGGTGTCGAGCGCGGGGCGGCCGTCGCCGTTGAAGCCGAGCGTGCCGCTGCCCGCGTAGGTCTCGATCGTGCCCGCAGCGCCCTTCGCGGGCGGCCCGCCGTGGACGACGTTGGGAAGCTCGTAAGGCGCGACCGGGAGCTGGATCGTCGTCCCGGGGACGAGCGCCGTGATGACGCGGATCACGCTGTTCTCGCGGTCGCAGACGTAGAGATTGCCGTTCGCGTCGAGCTCGAGACCCGCGGGATGCTTGAAGAGGACCTCGGCGACGGGGACGTCGTCCGCGGCGGCGCCCGTCGTCCCGGCCGTGCCGGCGTACGTCGAGATCGTGCCGTCGGGCGCGACCTTCCGGATCACGTGGTTCAGGGCGTCCGAGATGTAGACCGTGCCGTCCGGGGAGATCGCGATGTCGGACGGACGGTTGAGCAGCGCGTCCTTCGCAGGGCCGTTGTCGCCGGCGTAGCCCGCGGTGCCCGTGCCCGCGAACCGGTCGATGACGCCTGTGCCGAGGTCCATCACCCGGATGCAGTGGCCCTGTCCGCAGATGATGAAGAGCTTCGTGCCGTCGGGGGAGAGCTCCATGCGGCCGTCGGGATCGGCGTTCTGCGCCTTGCTGAAGTTCAGCGTGCAACTGAGGGCGCCGGCGCCGTCGCCGGTGATGCCCGAGACGCCGCGAGTGCCGGCGAAGCGCGTGATCGTGCCGGTGCGGACCGTGGTGCCGACGAGGTTCGGCGCGTCCACGCCGGGCGTCAGGTCGATGTGGCGGATGACCGCGTTCGCGGCGTCGGCGGCGAGGAGGTCTCCGCTCGGCAGGCGGACGAGACCGGGCAGGAGGTTGAACTTTGCCGAGGTGCCGAGCGCGCCGTCGCCCGAGGCAGGGTCGGTGCCGCCGCCCTGGATCGTGCCCGCGATCGTGTAGACCGTCGGGGTGCCGCCGGGACCGCCGACCGGGTCGTAGACCTTCACCTTGTGGTTGTGCCACGCGGCGATGTAGACCTTGCCGCCGGGCGTCGGGTCGAACGCGAGCGACGACGGGTGGTTCAGGTCGGTCTTCATCGGATCGCCCTCGGAGTCGCCGGGGATGCCCGACCCGCAGAGTCGCTCGATGCGACCGTCGGCGTTGCGCCGGCGCAGCATGTGGTTGTTCCAGTCGAGGATGTACAGCAGGCCGTCGGGCCCGAAGCGGCACTCCTCCACGAAGTAGAGCTCCGTGCGGCGGGCTTCCTTGCCGTCGCCGTTGAAGCCGCCGAGGCCGAGGCCGGCGACGGTGTAGACGCGGCCGGGCGCCGCGACCTTGAACTGCGGCAGCGGACCGCCCTGCTTGTTGATGATCTGCCGGGCCAGCTTCGAGGCCCTGGCGAACGCCGCGTCGGCCTTCTTCCAGAGCTTCAACTGCCCGGTCTCGTCGCCCGCGTCGCGCGCGGCCGTGCCCTCGTCGTGCAGCGTTCGCGCGGCGACCACGGCCGCGAGCACCTTGTCCCGGCTGCTCTGCTTCTTGATCTGCCCGATGAGCGTCGCGACATCGTCGGGCGTGTTCGCGAGGCGGCCGTCCACCGCGTCGAGCGCGCCGTCGAGGAGCGTGCGCAGGGTGCCGTCCGTGACGAGCGTGCCGTTCGATGCCTTCGAGAGCGCCGTGACCTTGGCGAGGTCGCCCGAGAGCTTCCCGTTCGGCCGCTGGTCGAGGGTCTTGTCGAGCTTCTTCCACACCTTGTGGATGGCCGGATCGCCCGCGGCGGTCGCGGCCTCCTGCTGCGCGACGTAAGTCTCCAGGGCTTCGAGGTCGATGACGCCGCCCTCGTGGGCCCACGCACCCGCAGCGAGGCACGCCGCGAGGATTCCGCCGAGGACGAAGCTGTAGGTCTGTTTCACCAAGGAACTGCCCTCCGAATTCGGGACTGCCGCTCGCAAGGCGGCCACCTGCCCGCCGACCGGGGAAGGAAGATGCCGCTCGGGCGCGGCCGCAACATCCACCGTCAAGCGTTGTCGTTGCGCCTCACCGGAGCGGGCATCCTATCCGCCCATGAGCATCGGGCGTGCCGCGACGTTCCTCGTCCTGGTGATCCTCAGCCTCGTCGCGCTCGCCGAGCCCGCCTGGGCTCAGTCGTGCGGAGGCTCGGCTGGGCCCGCCCCGTGCGGTTCAGCAGGCTCGGAGGGCTCCTGGCTCACGAAGGGCAAGGGCTTCGTCCGGCTCTCCGAGGAATACGAGGTCAAGGACCGCTCGTACAAGCACGGCGACCGCGTGGAGAACGACTTCGACGAGACCCTGTTCATCAGCCGCACCGCGCTCCAGGTGCGCTACGCCCTCACCGACGACTGGACCGCCGACCTCACCGCCACCTATCCGCACTTCACGTATCGATTGAAGCCGCCCGGCGGCGAACGGATCAAGCAGCGCTACCGCGGACCCGGCGACACGTTCCTCTACTTCGGCCGCCGGATCATGCTCGGCGATGAGCGCGCGACGCCGATGCTCCCCGACGAGCACCTGATGCCGTCCGTACCCGGTCTCCCGATGGACGCGCCGCCGCCGCGTCCGACGCTCTCGCTCTGGGCCGGGGTCTCGCTCCCGACCGGCACCGCCGAGGAACCGAACCCCGAGATCGTGACCGAGGACGTCTCCGTGTCGAACCTCCAGACCGGTTCCGGCACGTACGACCCGATCGCGCGCGCGCGCCTCGAGTGGCCGCTCCGCGACGTCACGCTCTTCGCCGAGGCGAGCGTGCGGTTTCCCGTCTACGAGAACCGCTACGACTACCGGACCGCGGACACCGAGGTCGTCGTCGTCGGCGCCGACACCCCCATCGTGCCGAAGCTCTCGGCCGGCCTCTCGGCGATGTACCAGCGCACCTCGCGCGACCAGTTCCAAGGCGACGACGTGGGCGTCGGCGGCGCGCGGTGGGTGTATCTCGTGCCCTCGGTGTCGTGGCAGGTGACGGAGTCCGCGTCGCTCGACTTCAGCGTGCGCCTCCCGATCTACCGCCACACCGAGACGAAGCTCTCGGACTCGTCCGCGGTGTTCCAGGCCGGGCTGACGTGGAGTTGGTGAATGCGACATTCCGCGCCCAGGAACGCGCCGTCGGCCGCCGAGTGAGTTCCGCGGATCACCCCCCCTTGCTCCTGGCAGCGCTTGCCAGCGCTCGCAGTTCGGCGGATATCTTCCCGGGTGGCAGAACGAAATCAACGCTGCCTGAAGCCTGAGCGCTGAGAGGCATGCCGTGAACTTCGGCAGACATGTCCTGGGCGAACGTCGTTCCTCCCTGCGCCTTGATCTGCTTGCATCCCTCGGTTCCGTCTCCGTCGAACCCGGAGAGGACGATACCGATCGCGCGTGCTCCCATGGCCCCTGCCAGAGAAGTGAAGAACAGATCGATCTGCGCATTCCTCCTCGTGCGCGGGGAGACGATCCTCAAGGCATACCCCTCGACGAGAAGATCCGCGTTCGGAGGTATCACGTAGACATGATTCGCCCGGATCGGCATCCCCCGGGCGGCCACCAGCACGGGCATTTTCGTGTGCCGCGACAGGATCTCCGCCAACTGACTATTGGCCGTCGGGGTGATGTGGGAGACGATGACGAAGGCCATCCCCGTGGTGGACGGGAGGGCATCCAGGAGCGCCTTGTATGCGTTGAGAGCTCCTGCTGAGCCTCCAACGCCGACGATGAAGCCGGGATGTGATGTGCTCATGACCTAGTCGGACTTCGACACGCTCAGGGATCCGCTTGCTCGCCGAGCCATCTTCTGACTTTCGGAGAGACGCTTATCGACACTCCTCGTCCGATCGGGCCTTGGGACGATGTCCACCGGCACCAGGGCGATTCCGTCGTCACTCAGAACGAGTTTGTGGACATCGCTGGAGTGGCCCATGCCACGCGACTTGACGATGTACAGGCCGCGAATGCGCCTCTTGCCCGCGTCCTCCTCGATCTCCCTGACCACGAGCCACGTGTCGATCAGTGACGAGACGCCGACTTCACCGCTGGTGTAGTTCTGCTGCGTCGACGACACGAGACTGGTGAAGAACCCGGTCACGCTCCTCGACTTCAGCAGGTCGATCATGCGCGTGACCATGGACTGGATTTCACGCTGGCTCCCCTCGGCGATGAGGCTCGTCAGGGGATCGATGACGACCGCTTGCGGTTTGAACTCCTCGAGGGTCTTGTACAGATCCAGCAAGTGCATTTCCAGGCCGAAGAACGAGGGTCTGGTGGAGACGATCTTCAGGAGTCCCTTCCTGACCCACGGCTGTAGCTTGATGCCGATGGAGCTCATGTTCTGGATCAACTGCCCGGACGATTCCTCATAGGACAGGAACAGGCACCGTTCTCCGCGCTTGCATCTCTCCAGCGCGAATGCGGCCGCGAGGCTCGTCTTCCCGGTGCCCGCGGTGCCCGAGACGAGGATCGTGCTGCCTCGAGTGAAGCCGCCTCCCTGGAACATCTTGTCGAGCGACCGAATTCCAGTCGAAACTCTCTCGCTCGTGCCGGGCTGATCCAGTCCGGCGGCAGTGATGGGGATCACCGACAGACCGTCGTCGTCGATCACGAACGGATACTCGTTCGCTCCGTGATTCGACCCGCGATACTTGATCAGGCGGACCCTGCGGATCGCCATCTGTTCATTGACCCGGTTGTCCAGCAGGATGATGCAATCGGAGATGTACTCCTCCAGACCGTGACGAGTGTAGGAGCGTTGTCCCGGCTCGCCGGTGACGATCGCCGTGACGTTCTTCGTCTTGAGCCATCGGAAGAGTCTCTTGATCTCCAGCCGGAGGATGCCGGCATCCGTGAGGCCCGAGAACAGGGACTCGATGGAATCCAGCACGACGCGTTTGGCACCGATGGAATCGATCGCATGCTCGAGGCGAATGAACAGTCCTTCGAGATTGAAGTCGCTCTCCTGGATGTCCCTGCGCTCGAGGACGACATGCTGGAGCACGATCTTCCCATTTGAAACGAGCCCCTGCAGGTCCATGTTGAGCGACGCGACGTCGTTGTACAGCTCGGCCTCCGTCTCCTCGAACGAGAGGCAGACGCCGGGCTCTTCGTACTTGAGCACGCCGTTGATCAGGAAGTCGATCCCGAAGATCGTCTTGCCGGAACCGGCGCTTCCGGTGATCAGGGTGATCCTGTTCCTCGGGAGACCGCCCGCCGTGATCTGATCGAAGCCTTTGATGCCGGTCGGGCACTTGCGGATCTCGCCATGACCGAGCGCGGGCTTCCTACTCTTCTTCGGGACTCTGATCATGCGGCACCTGTGCCTTCTCCCTCATGACGATGCGATATCATGTACCGTCCGTGGGGATTGTGGACCGCCCCGCCGCGGTTTCACAATGGGGTCGAATCCTACCGGTGCAGTGTCCCGGAATCAGAGAGTCCGAGCCCCGGGGCGCTTCCCCGGGTTCCGGGCTCGGGAGAGGGGCTCGCGTTACCGCCGGAAGAACCAGCCGCGGCGGATCGGCTCCTGCGCGCCGCCGGCCTGGATGTCGATCGTCGCCGCCCGGGCGTTGCCCGAGGCGTCGGTCGCCTCGACGGTGAGCACGTAGTTCTTCGCGACATCCGGTGCCACGAACGAGTCGTCGGCCGCTCAGCCGGTTGCCGTCACGGGACGACGTCGGGCCGACGACTCGTTCCCGGCGCCTGATGTCGCGGCGAAGTGAGGGGCCTCACGCGATCGAGGACTCGCGCCAGCGGCACGGCCCGGACGCCGTGGGCCATCTCGAACTCACGAGGCCCGGCGTGGATCACGTCGAGCCGTTCGAGGCGCAGATCCGCCATGGCGATCCGCATCGACGGAGTCAGCGACGGCGCCGACGTCCGCTTGAACTCGAACCCGAGCCGGCGCCCGGCCGTGGTTGGGAAGGCGACGGGCGGCGCTCGTTCCTGCACGGAACCGGGCGACGCAGGCGTCGCCCCTACAGCGACACGTGCTCCTCCGCCTTCAGAACTGCCGCTCGTACCGTTCCTTCGACACAGGCCCGTGCGGGACCCAGTAGCTCTCCGACGGAGGCGCCTTGCGCGCCAGCGGGTCCTTGCCGAACGCGCGGAGCAGTACGCCCGTCGGCGTGACGACGAGGAAGTAGACGAGCCCGAACAGCGGGTACGCCATCACCTTGCCGATCGCCTCGCCGAAGTGAAGCCAGAGCTTCGCGACGCCGACGACCCAGAGCGGGTTCAGGAGACCGATGAGGACGAGCGCGAAGTGGATCGAGCCCGCGGTCCATTGGAGCCAGGGGATGTCGCGGCTCACGCCCCAGATCAGCAGCGCCGCGCAGACGATCCCCGCGCCGAGACCGAACCAGCGCTTGTCCTTCGGCGCGACCCACACGAGCCCGAGGTTCGCGGCGGGCGAGACGAGGCCGAACAGGTTCACGCCGCGCGCGAACCAGAGCGCCTTCGGCGACGTGTCGGGCTCGCGCGCGTCGCGTTTCGGGGGCAGACCGATCTGTTTGGCGTCGCTCATCAGTCCATCGCCAGGGCGCCCATCTTCTCGTCCTCGCGAAGGGCGGGCTGCGCCGTCTTCGCGAGGATGCGGCGGCCGAGCACGAGGTAGTCCATCCCCGTGCGGCGGAAGCAGCGCAGCGCGTCGATCGGCGAGCACACCATCGGCTCGCCGCGCACGTTGAAGCTCGTGTTGATGAGCACCGGGCAGCCCGTGCGCGCCTCGAACGCGGTGAGCAGCGCCCAGTAGGCGGGGTTCGTGTCCTTCGTCACCGTCTGGATGCGCGCGGAGTTGTCCACGTGAGTGACGGCCGGGATGACCGAGCGGCGCCCCGCGAGGCGTGCCGTGCCCGAGAGCTTCGCGTCCTCGGCCGCGGGCGCGAGCCGCTTCGACTCGGCGACGGGCGCGACCATCAGCATGTACGGGCTCTCGCGGTCGATGTCGAACCAGTCGGAGACGCGCTCCGCGAGAACGCTCGGCGCGAAGGGCCGGAACGACTCCCGGAACTTGATCTTCAGGTTCATGCGCGTCTGCATGTCGGGCGAGCGCGGATCGCCGAGGATGCTGCGGGCGCCGAGCGCGCGCGGCCCGAACTCGGCGCGGCCCTGGAACCAGCCGATCACGTTGCCCGCGGCGATGAGGTCGGCTACGCGGCCGGGCATCTCCTCCTCGGAGAGCGTCTCGTGCGGCGCGCCCTCGGTCTCGAGCATCCGCGCGATCTCGTCGTCGGTGTAGCCGGGGCCGAGGTAGCTGCCCTGCATCGAGTCGCCCGTCGCGACGGGCGTGCGCGGATTGCCGAGGTAGCGGTGCCAGAGCGACAGCGCCACGCCGAGCGCGCCGCCGGCGTCGCCCGCCGCGGGCTGCACCCAGATGCGTTCGAACGGCCCCTCGCGCAGGAGACGTCCGTTGCCCACGCAGTTGAGCGCGACGCCGCCGGCCATGCAGAGGTCCTTCGCGCCGGTCTCCTTGTGCGCGAAGCGGGCCATGCGGAGCATGACTTCCTCGGTCACGGCCTGGATGGAGCGCGCGACGTCCATGTGGAACTGCTCGAGCGGCGACTCCTCGCTGCGGCGCTTGCGTCCGAAGAGCTTGTCGAGCTTCGGTGTCGTCATGCGCAGTCCGCCGACGTAGCCGAAGTACTGGAGGTTCATGCGGAAGGAACCGTCGTCGCGCAGTTCGATGAGGTTGTCCCGGATGAGCTTCTCGTACTTCGGCTCGCCGTAGGGGGCGAGTCCCATCACCTTGTACTCGCCGGAGTTCACCTTGAAGCCGAGCCAGTACGTGATCGCGGAGTAGAGGAGACCGAGGGAGTGCGGGAAGCGCAGTTCGCGCAGGATGCGGACGTCGCTCCCCTCGCCGAGCCCGATGCTCGAGGTCGCCCATTCGCCGACGCCGTCCATGGTGAGAATCGCCGCGCGCTCGAAGGGCGACGGGTAGAAGGCGCTCGCAGCGTGGCTCTCGTGGTGCTCGGCGAAGAGCACCGGCCCCTTGTAGACGCCGAGTTCGCGCCGCACGTTCTCGGTCACCCAGAGCCGCTCGCGTATCCATGCCGGCGCGAAGTGGACGAAGCTCGGGAACCCCTGCGGCGCGATCGAGAGGAACGTCTCGAGGATGCGCGTGAACTTGAGCACCGGCTTGTCGTAGAAGCCGACGACGTCGACCTCGGAGGGCCCGATGCCGCCCTGCCTCAGGACGAAGTCCACGGCGAGGCGCGGGAAGCCGCTGTCGTGCTTCGTCCGGCTGAATCGTTCCTCTTCCGCCGCCGCCACGATCCGCCCGTCACGGACGAGGCAGGCGGCGGAGTCGTGGTAGTACGCCGAGATTCCGAGCACGTTCATGGGCGGGACGCAGGATCATGGCATCCGGCCACCGGAGGCAACGAATGAGCGGTCTTATCAAGGAGTTCTGGCTGTTCCTGAAGCAGGAGAAGAAGTGGTGGCTCGTGCCCATGCTCGTGGTGATGGGTCTCATCGGCGTGCTCGTGATCGTCGCCTTCCTCTTCCCGGGCGTCGCACCGTTCATCTACACGGTCATCTGAGCCCCGCCGAGCCTCGAAACAGCCTTCCGCAGGAGATCCCATGCACCCCCTCCCGGCCGACGCCGTCGTCCGCAGCCTCGAATGGCGCTACGCGGTGAAGAAGTTCGACACGGCCCGCAAGATCGCCGTCGCCGACTGGGCTGCGCTCGAGCGCGCGCTCGTCCTCACGCCGTCATCCTTCGGCCTGCAGCCCTGGAAGTTCGTGGTGGTCCTCGACCCTGAGGTGCGCAAGCGCCTGGTCGCCGCGTCGTGGAACCAGCAGCAGGTCGTGGACGCGTCGCACCTGGTCGTCTTCGCGATCGTGAAGGACCTCGGCGCCCAGCACGTCGACGCGTTCGTCTCGAAGATGGCGGAGGTCCGCGGCGTGCCCGTGGCGTCGCTGGACGCCTACAGGAACGTGATGCTCGGCTTCCTCACGCGGCCGAAGGACAAGTTCGACGTGAACGCCTGGGCCGCGCTCCAGACCTACATCGCGCTCGGGAACTTCATGACCGCCGCCGCGGTGATGGGAATCGACACCTGCCCCATGGAGGGCATCGTCGCTGCGCAGTACGACGAAATCCTCGGCCTGGCTGCGAAGGGGCTCGCCACGGTCGTCGTCGGCGTCGCGGGCTACCGCGCGGCCGACGACAAGTACGCCTCGGCGAAGAAGGTCCGCTTCGACGCGAGCGAGGTGATCGTCCGCGTCTGACGCGGACGCGCCATCGAGAGACGGACGGTCGATTCCAGTTCTCTCGGTAGAGACCCATCACGTGTTGCGGCTATGGCGCTTGCCCGTGCTAGAGCTGCGCGATGGCGGCGTCCGCCGCGGCGACGAGCGGCGCTTCCCTCTTCCACGGCGCCTTCGCCGCTTCGAGCAGCGCCTTGCCGCGCGGGTCCTTGAGCGCCACGAGGCACGCGGCCATGCGCTCCATCAGCTCACGCCTCGCGCGCGGCGGGATCTCCACGAAACGCTCGTCGATCGGCACGGCGTACGGCGTCTTCGGCGCGTAGACGCGGAGCACGATCTCCCTCTCGATCACCGCAAGGGCCGCCGCGGCGTCGCCCGCCGCGCCGAGTGCCGCGCAGAGACGGCCGAAGCTCTGGCACCTGAGCTCGTACTCGGTGAAGTCGATGCGGCCGGCCTGGTTCGCCTTCTCCCAGAACACGCCGAACTGCTTCGCCGCGCGAACGAGCGGATCGACCGCGTCCCTCCCGCCGAGCTTCCCGAGCGATTCCACGACCGCGTCGAGCACGCGGAAATCCTCGCTCGAGGCCTCGGCGGCGAGCGGCTTCACGCCGTCCGGAAGCCCGATGTCGCCGAGCACGGTCGCCGCGAGGACCTTCGCGTCGCTCGCAGTCTTCTTCGAGTGGAGCACCCTGCCGACGGCCGCGACGGTCGCGGCGTCCTTGCGCTGCGAAAGCTGCTTCGCCGCCTCGAGCCCGCGCCCGCCGCCCTTTTCGAGATCGGCGACGAGCGCTCCGAGCTTCGCGTCGCCGGCCTCGGGAGACGACGCCGCCGCGGGATCCCCGAAACCCTTGATCTCGTCCTTCGTCGTCTTCCTGTCGAACGACGACTTCGGGCCCGTGGCCCGCTTCTTCCCGTCGTCCTTCCAGCGTCCCACGAAGAAGCGGAAGATGTCCTTGCGCACCCAGTCGGGGAAGCCGTGTCCCACCTTGTCGATCTCGGTGTAGACGAAGTCGGGCTTCTTCTTGTCGTCGAGGAGCGACTTGGCCGCGTTGCGGTCCGACTGCACGCCGACGACGTTGTCGTCGGTGCCGTGGAAGATGTACACGGGCAGGTCTCCCGTCTGGCCGCCGCCGCCGCCTGCGCAGGGCGCGAACGCCGCCCAGACCTCGGCGCGCTTCGGGCCGAGGTCCCAGGCGCCGAATCCGCCCATCGAGTGGCCGGTGAGCCAGATCCGGTTCTCGTCGACGTTGTAGAGGATCTTCATCTCGTCGAGGAGCGCGTCGAGGAACACCTCGTTCCGCTTCCCCGACCACGGCGCCTCGAGCGCCGACGGGCAGACGACGATCACGCCGCGCTCCTCTGCGAGGTCGTCGTAGAAGTTCATCGCCTCCTGCCCGTTGCCCGTGACGATCGTCGGGTCCTTGGCGTTCGCGCCGCCGCCGTGGAGCGCGACGACGAGGCCCGTCGGGACGAGCGGGTCGTACGTCTTCGGCACGTGGATGCAGTAGTTCGCGCCCGCGGAGAGCTCGCTCCGCACCGTGAGCGGCACCTTGTCGCGGCGGCCCGTGGGCTGCTTCGCCGACCGGCGCGCGCGCTCGAGGTAGACCCGCGGCCGCGTCGTGCCCCTCTCGGCCATCTGGTCCCAGTGCGCCGCGGCCTCCCCGGGCTTCTCCATCCTCACGTACTCGGATTCGAGCTCGCGCAGCTTCCCGTCCGCGAGCGGGTTGCCCTTCGACCACGCGGACCAGACGGCGCGGCCGACGGCGGCGAGCGCCTCGGCGTTCGAGGGGTCGGCGCAAAGGGCCAGCCGGTACTCCCGGTCCCGCTCCTCCGAGAGCTTGTTCGCGTCGCAGAACTTCGCGAGCTCGACGTGCTCCTCGGCGCTGAGACCGAGCTTCGACGCCCGCTCGCGGTACTCGACGAGCGGAGGCTCGGCGATCTTCAGCTCGACGACCTTCTCCCTCGGGTACCGCTCCTTCTCCGTGATGCCGTAGGTCATCTGCGGACAGCGCGAGTTGTAGGGGTTGACGACGACGACCGGGTCGTCCGGGAGCGACGACACGATCACGCCTTCGAGCTTCTTCCCGCCTTTCAGGATGAGCGTGTCGGCCGACGCAGGAAGAGCCAGGGCGGCGATCCCGAAACAGACGGTGGCGGCACGCATGGCGGGAGACTACGGTACGCTGCGTCCACCGGGATGGACATCGAGCCTCCGCGTGCGGCGAACGGACGGCACGCGCGGGACGCGATCGATCGGGCGCCGAGTCGGCCTCCGCTTTGCTTTCAGGACCTGCGGTGCTGGGCCGCCGGGCAGGCCGGCGGATCGAACAGACAGGTGAACGAGCCGTGCGAATCCTCTATCTCGCGCCGCGCATCCCCTTCCCCGAGCTCGACCGCGAGAACGTGCGGCCGTATCAGCAGGTGCGCTTCCTCTCGCTCCGCCACGACGTGGACCTCGTCACGTTCGGCGGCACCGGCTCGGAGTGGGACGCGCGCCGCGTGCTGCGCCGTTTCTGCCCCCGCGTGCAGATCCTCCCGCTTCCCGAGAAGCCGGTGGCCCTCGCGTCGGCCCGGCACGTGTTCACGCGCGAACCGCTCGCCGTGCACCGCTACGAGAGCCGCGACCTCCACGAGCGCCTCCAGGCTCTCGCCGAGACGCGCCGCTACGACCTCGTCTTCAACTACTCGCTCTCGATGGCGCCCTACGGCACCGCGTTCCCGAACACGCCGAAAGTGCTGGACCTCGTCGAGGTCAGCTCGCTCCGCTGGCGCGAGTACGGCGGCATGCGCCGCTTCCTCGCGAGCGCCGTCTTCCGCCGCGAGGCGACGCGCCTGCGCCAGATCGAGATGGGCGCCGTGCGCGACTTCCAGCGCGTCCTCCTCGCGTCCGAGACCGAGGCCGAGGTGCTGCGCGGGCTCTCGCCCGGATGCCAGCGCATCGCCGCGCTGAAGACGCCCGCGCCGCCGCACGCGCCGCTCTTCCGCCGCGCCTCGGGCGTGCCGACGATCCTGATCGCCGGTCACCTCGACCACATGCCGAACGAGGACGCGGTGCTGCACTTCGTCCGCGACGTCTTCCCCTCGATCCGCAACCACTACCCCGACACCGTCCTGCGCATCGCCGGACGCAACCCGTCGCAGGAGATCCGCGCGCTCGCCTCCGAGCCGGGCATCTACCTCGACGACCGCTGCAAGGATCTGCGCGAGCTCTACGCGACCGCGTGGGTCGCCGTCGTCCCCCACCGAGTGGGCCGCGGCGTGCGCAACGAGGTGATCGAGGCGCTGACGTTCGGCGTCCCGACGGTCGTGTCGCGCGCTGCCTTCGTCGGTCTCGACGCGCTGCCCGGAAGCGACCTCGTAGTCGCCGACAACGCCGCCGACATGGCCCTGAAGATCCAGGACCTCTTCAACGACCCCGCCGGCCGCGACCACATGGGCTTCCGCGCCCGCCGGGCGATGCTCAACAACTACAGCCACTGGTCGATCGCCCTGCGACTCGAGGAGATCGTCGAGGCCGCGGCGCGCGAGTCGCTGGCGCCGGCGTAGTCATGTCGCGTCCGAGGCGGGCGAACTCGCCGTAACTTGACACCGGCCGGGACCGTCCGCAGCATGCGCGGCCCTTGACGGAGCGGGTGTAGCTCAGTGGTAGAGCGCCACCTTGCCAAGGTGGATGTCGACGGTCCGAATCCGTTCACCCGCTCCAATCGAAGTCCCTGGATGAGCTCGACTTACGGCAGCGGCGCCCCTTGGTTCGAGGCGAGCGCCCAGCCCCTGACGAGGGGGACGGACCCGTCCCTCGCAGTCGTCTAACCTCCCCGCATGCGCTGGCGGTCCCTCGTCCTCGTGACGTCTCTCGGCGTGGTCGCGCTCGCGTTCGTCCCGACGTGCGCCTGCGCCGAGCGGGACCCGGACGCCGCATCGCCGACTCCGGCGCCGTCCGCGCCGCGCGCCGCCGAGAAGCCGGACCGTGCGGAGCGTCCGCGCGCCGACGACGGGACGCGCGCGGATCCGCCGCCCGCCGACGCGAGTCCCGCGAGCGAAGCTCCGCCCGCGGCGACGACGACCGTCGTCGTGCGCGTCCACGCGCGGGAGGGCGGCACGGTCGCCGGGGCGGCCGTGGATCTCCATCGCGTCGGCAACGGAGCAAAGGGCTACGAGAGGCCGATCGAGGCGTCGGGCACGTCCGGCGACGACGGCGTCGTCCGGTTCAGAGTCCCCGCGGGACAGTTCTTCGCGCGGGCCTCCCGGGAAGGCCTGCTCGGCGCGTCCGGGACGGGCCGAGCGCCGCAGTCGGCGGGCGTTTCCGAGACGACGTTCGCCGTCGTCATCCGTCCGGCGGTCCGGCATGAGGGCACGGTCGTCGTCGCGGAGACGGGCGATCCGATCGTCGGCGCGGTCGTGCGGATCAACCCGGGCGGCCTGATCTCGGAGACGACGACCGACGCGAATGGCCGCTTCACGTTCACGAACGTCGCCTTCGCTCAGGATCCCGCGGCGTGGGTCGAGGCGCCCGGGTACATGCCGGACTCGCCGTCGCGGAAGGAGCCGGACCCGACGACGGTCATCTGGAGCTTCCGGCTGCGGCAGGCGACCGTCGTGCGCGGACGCCTCCGCGGTCCCGATGGCGTC
>JANNHP010000366.1:0-9584 GCA_031404455.1 Planctomycetia bacterium
CGACCCGGTGCCGACCCGGTCACGTGCGACCGTGAGTGGGACGGCACGCGTACGGAGTTGATTGCGCGTCGCGAGCAGTGGCTCGATCACTTCCTCTCCGTCGCCGACGACGAGGGCTTCAAGGGCGACCGCATGCTCTTCGGCGAAGCGGTGAAGCGTCTGCACGAACTCTCGCAGCACGAGCCCGTCTTCGACCAGGGCTTCGTCGTGCCGACGTTCGACGCGGTCGAGGCGGGGTTCGTCACGGGCGACGCGCTCCCCGGCGCGCTGCCGCTCGTCCAGGGCGTCTACGTCGGCGTCGGCGTGACGCCGAAGGACGCGCTCGAGTTCTGGGCCGCGCCGTTCGTGCGCGACCCCGCGTGCACCGTCGCGTGCGTGGACGACGCGGGCGACCGCGACGTCGTGCTGCGCACAGCGGGGCGCGATCCGATGGTCGCGTCGCTCACGCGGGCGATCGACGCCGCATGGCACCGTCTCCCCGAACTCGTCGACCGGACACGCGCGGCGGCGGACGAGTCCGTCGATCCCGTTGCCGCGCTCGCGACGCTGCACCTGCCGAAGACGTTCGTCGAGCGCGCGAAGGCGCGCGGCGCGGCGGCGCCGACCTGCACGCGGCTCGACGTCGCCCTCGCCGTCGCGCGGGCCGGGAACGACTGTGCGCCGCTCGTCGCCCGGAAATTCGGTCTCGCCGCCGGGCGCGTTCTCACGAACCACTGACCGTTGCGATGAAAGCGAATCGAACCGGCCGGTCGCGCGAACGCGGCCGGCCGGGGAACTTCAAGTCGAGAGCCGAGCTACTTGTTGCTGGCGGTCTCTTCCTTCTTGGCGCGCTCGATCGCCTCGTTGATCCGCTTGATCTGCGCGTCGCAGATCGAACGGTTCTTCTTCTCCATGTCCTTCAGCCGCGTCTCGAAGTCGGACGGGTTGAGGATCTGCTGGTTCTTGTGCGCGATCGTGTCCATCTTCGTTCCGGTGAAGGACCAGAACTCGACGCGAGCCTGGTTCTTCGCGAGCTTGCGATCCGCGTCGAAGTCGATCTCGACCTTTTTAGCGACCCAGCTCTTGTTGATGCGCTCCACCGAGTCGTTGCTGAACGCACTGAACTCGGCCTTGCGCGCGAACTTGAAGTTCTCTTCGGTGGGCTTCGTCTCTCCGACGAAGTAGTACACCATCATCGGCTTGCCGGACTTCAGCTCGTCCACCGACCACTCATGCTCCGTGGGAGCCGGGGCCTGCTTGGACGCCGAGATACCGGTGATGACAGGGGCCTGGACCTTCTCGCCGGGCGTTTCCGCCGACTGGTCCCAGTTGATCTTCGCAGCCTGAGCGCCCGCACCTGGGGCGAAAGGCGGACCTCAACCTGCGGACGACGGGCGAACGAAGGCGGTGTAGGACACGAGGGCGAAAGCCATCGCGACACCGCCGAGAAGCAACTGCTTCCTCATGCGAAACCTCCCATGGGTTGGTGGCTGGCCGGAGCTACCGGCCGGTCATGACCTGAGGCACAGGTTACTGCCCCTCAGATCGGCGTCCAGTCGGCGGCTGAAACTATTTTCAGTCTGAGCCTACGGCTTCTGGACAGGCTCGGCCGGCGTCGGGCTGCACTCCATCTTCTTCTTGCAGTCCTCGAGGCTCGTCTCGTCCTCGCACGGATTGGCGCAGTCTGGCTTCGCCGCAACTTCGGAGCAGTGTTCCGCGGCGGCCTCGGAGCAGCGCTGAGCTCCCGCGGACGGGCAGCTCTCGGCCGCGAGGCCGGAACCCGTCGAGGACGACTCCATCGACATCGCGGCGGGCGCCGCGTTTGCGGCGATCGGCTCGCCGGTCAGCGGGCACACGCCATCGCAGACGGACCGGCGGACGTGGAACACGCCGGCCGCGGCGACGCCGACGAGACCGAGGACGACAGCGGCGACGACGAGCTTCTTCATCGGGGGACCTCCGTAAGGTGGGGCGACGGCTCCGGAACGGACGGCCGCTAGTATGCGGGACATGAGCGACGAACCGCCACGGATCCCCAGGCTCTCGACGCTGTCGCACGGCGGCGGTTGAGCCTGCAAGATCTCCGCCGAGGACCTCCACCGGGCGCTGGATGCGTTGCCGAGGAGGTCCGACCCGAACGTCCTCGTCGGGACCGAAACAGGGGATGACGCGGCCGTCTACCGGCTGAATCCCGACCTCGCGGTCGTGGAGACGCTCGACTTCTTCACCCCGGTCGTCGACGACCCTTACGACTTCGGGCGCGTGGCCGCGGCGAACGCCTTCAGCGACGTCTACGCAATGGGCGCGCGGCCGATCTTCGCGCTCAACATCGTCGCGTTCCCCTTGAAGACCCTCGGCGCGGACGCGTTCCGGCGCGTGCTCGAGGGCGGGCAGTCGATCGCCGACGAGGCGGGCGTTGCGGTGCTCGGCGGGCACTCCATCGACGACCCGGAGCCGAAGTACGGCATGGTCGTCACGGGCGTCGTCCACCCCGACAAGGTGCTGCGCAACGTCGGCGCGCGGCCGGGCGACGTGCTCTTCCTGACGAAGCCGCTCGGATCGGGGATCCTCACCGGCGCGATCAAGCGCGGGGATCTCGCGGAGCCGGAACAGCGCGCCGTGATCGACGTGATGACGCGCCTGAACCGCGGCGGCGCGGAGGCGATGATCGCCGTCGGCGCCCGCGCGGCGACCGACGTGACGGGCTTCGGACTCATCGGACACCTGCTCGGGATGGTCCGCGGCACCGACGTCGGCGTGACGATCCGGTCCTCGCGGGTCCCGGTGCTCCCGCGCGTGCGAGAGTTCGCGGCGCGCGGACTGTGCCCGGGCGGGACGAAGAAGAACCTCGCCTACTTCGGCCCGTCGTGCGACTTCGACGCGTCGCTCTGCGAGGCGGACCTGGTCGTCCTCGCCGACGCGCAGACCTCGGGCGGCCTCCTCGTCGCGTGCCCGCCGGAGCGGGCCGACGAGTTCACGGAACGACTGCGGGCGGGCGGATCGCTCGCCGACGCGCGGATCGGCGAGTTCACGCGGACGGGGGCGGGACGGATTCGGGCAGAGGGCTGAGGACGATCTCCTCGGTCGCCGTTTCGCCGGGGACCTCGCCGGGCGCCGTCTCGGGCGCGCACGAGTGCGTCACGTCGCCGCTCCAGCGCGCCGCCGCGAGCGTCTCGGCCGCGGACTCGATCAGCTCGTCGAGGTTCTGACCGTTGGCGGGCAGCACGGCGACGCCCGCGCTCATCGTCAGCCGGCCGCGCGGCTGGCTGGCCGCCTCCGGCCAGTCAACGGCTGCGACCGCGCTGCGCATGCGCTCGGCGAAGAGCCTCGCCTCGGCGGCCGACGCTCCCGGAAGGAGTGCCACGAACTCGGCGCCGCTCCACCGCGCGAGCAGCACGCCCTCGTCGCAGAGGGGCCGCATCACGTCGGCGACGCCGCGGAGGAGGCGGTCGCCCGCGGCGTGGCCGGTGCGGAGCACGTATCCGCGGAAGTCGTCGATCCCGAGGATGACGAGTCCCGCCGGACGGGAGTCCGTGCGGCGGCGGTAGACCTCTTCGGCCCCCTCCGCCACGAACCAGCCCTTGCTGCCGAGCCCCGTCATCTCGTCGGAGTTCTTGAGACGCTCGATGCGCGCGGCGACGTCGATCGCGCGCAGCACCGCGGCTGCGTGCGTGGCGAGCAGTTCGAGTCCGCCGCGCGTCGCGTCGAGCGAGAGCGTGGAGCCGCCGGCGGCGAGGATCGCCGCGACGCCGCCCTGGACGACGACCGGCACCGCGACCTCGACGAGGAACCCAGCCGGCTCGGACTGCTCGAGCTGTTCGCGCACGATCGGCGGCTCGATCTCGAACTGGCGGCGGTCCATCGCCGTGCGCCGCCGCGCGACGAGCCCGACCCGTCCCATCGCGTCGTTGAGGAGAGCACCCGGTTCCCACGGCGCGCCGCGCTCCCCGCCGGCCGCGACGAGCCGGAACTCGCGTCCCTCGCGGTCGGAGGCGACGAACACCATGAACTGCGATGGATCGGCGGTGCGCTCGATCGCGGGCGCGAGCGACTCGAAGAGCGACGTCCTGTCGCGTGCGGACGCGAGCTCCTGGAAGCTCCGCGAGAGCGCGTTCAAGAGGTGGTGGTGCGCGTCGGCGGATGGAGCCGCTCGCGACTTCTCGTCGGCGAGTTCGCGCTCGGCCGCGGCCACGCGCTCGCGCTCCTTCACGACGCGCGACTCGGACTCGTAGAGCGACTTCTCCACCTGACGGCGTCGCACGTACTCGATCAGGTAGCCGAGTCCGAACGCCGCCCCCACGAACGGGAGCCAGAGCACGTCGATCGCGCCGAGGAGCGGGAAGTCCATGCCTCCCTATCGGTCAGACAGGGCAGGCTTCCAAAATGGGACTTCGGGAGTCTTCCAGGCTCGGCCCGAGCCTGGACGGCTATCGGATCTCGGCTTTCCAGCCCATGTACGGCCTCAGGACGTCGGGGACGACCACGCTCCCGTCGGACCGCTGGTACGTCTCGATGATGGCGACGAGCAGGCGCGGCAGGGCCACGCCCGAGCCGTTCAGGGTGTGCGCGAACTCCACCTTGCCGGTCTTCGCGTTGCGGTAGCGGATCCCGGCGCGGCGCGCCTGGAAGTCGCCGAACGTCGAGACCGAGCTGACCTCGAGCCAGGTGCCCACGCCGGGCGCCCAGAGCTCGAGGTCGAACGTCTTGCGCGAGTTCACCGACATGTCGCGCGTCGAGAGGAGGAGCACGCGGTAGCGGAGCTTCAGGTTGCGCAGCACGGTCTCCGCGTTCGCCCGGATGCGGAGCAGTTCCTCGTCGCTCGACTCGGGCGTCGTGTAGGCCATCAGCTCCACCTTGTGGAACTGGTGCACGCGGATGAGGCCTCGCGTGTCCTTGCCCGCGGCGCCGGCCTCCCGGCGGAAGCACGGGCTGAAGGCGCAGTAGCGCAGCGGGAGATCGGCCTCCGCGAGGATCTTCTCGCGGTGCATGTTCGTGAGCGGGACCTCGGCCGTGGGGATGAGGTAGAGCTCGTCGTCGCGGCAGCGGTACATCTCGTCCTCGAACTTCGGGAGCTGGCCGCAGCCCTCGAGGCAGTGCTCCTTCACCATGTACGGGACGTTCACCTCGGTGTACCCGTGCTCGCGCGTGTGCAGGTCGAGCATGTAGTTGA
Source organism: Planctomycetia bacterium (assembly GCA_031404455.1). GTDB lineage: Bacteria > Planctomycetota > JAJSAM01 > JAJSAM01 > JAJVHW01 > JANNHP01. The sequence continues at coordinate 5,150 of JANNHP010000366.1, forward strand.
CGAGCGCGCGCTCGAGTTGCGCGAGGCCGCCCGAGAGCAGCGTGAAGCCGCTGCCGCTGATCCGCGCCGCCGCCTCGGGATCGAACATCTTCAGCCCGGCGCCGACGTCCCAGTGAGCCTTCGGCTGGAAGTCGAACTTCGGCTCGTCTCCCCAGGTGACCTCGACGCGGTTTGCGGTCACGTCCCCCACCGGCACGTCGGGCGCCGCGAGGTTCGGCATGCGCATGAGCAGCGTGCGGAGGTCCTCCTTCAGCGCGTCCGAGCGCTCCGAGACCGTCTTGTACTTGGCGTTCTGCTCCGCGACGGCCGCCATCTCGAGGGCGGCGTCCTCGCCGCGCTGCTTCTTCCCGCCGATCACCTTGCTCAGCGCGTTGCGCTCCTGCTCGATGTCGTTCTGTTCCTTCTGCGCCGCGCGCCACTCCTTGTCGCGCTGGAGGAACCACTCGAGCGCCTCGCCCGACTCGCCCTTGTCGGCGAGGCCCTTCCTGACGAGCTCCGGCTGCTTCCTGATGAGATTCGGGTCGAGCATGGGCCGCAGGTTCGCTTCCGGCATAAACGGCGGGAAGAAGAAGCGACGCCACGGATAATCCGCCGCCTTCCCCCCTCGAGGAACCGCGCCATCATCGACTCCCACGCCCACGTGAACTCGCGTCAGTTCGACGCCGACCGCGACGACGTCATCGCTCGCGCCTTCGCCGCGGGGCTCACGGCGTTCGTCAACGTCGGCGCGGGTCTCGAGAGCTCCCGGCAGAGCGTCGCGCTCGCGGCGTCGCACGCCCGGGTGTGGGCCACGGTCGGCATCCACCCGCACGACGCCGGGACGACCACCGACGACGACTGGCGCGCGATCGAGGACCTCGCCCGCGCGCCGCGCGTCGTCGGCATCGGCGAGTGCGGGCTCGACCGCGGGCCGCACAACGACGCGCCGTTCGACGCGCAGGAACGTCTCTTCCGGCGGCACATCGACCTCGCCCGCCGCACGGGTCTGCCTCTCATCGTCCACAACCGCGACACCTACCCCGACCTCTTCCGCATCCTCGAGGACGACGCCGCCGCGCACGGTCCGATCCGCGGCGTCATGCACTGCTTCAGCGGCGGTCCGGACGAGGCGAGGCGCTCGGTCGCGCTCGGGTTCTTCGTCAGCTTCTCGGGCGTGCTCACGTTCAAGAACGCGCAGATGACGCGAGACGCGGCGCGCGTGACGCCGCGGGACCGCCTGCTCGTCGAGACCGACTGCCCGTATCTCACGCCCGAGCCCCACCGCGGAAAGCGGAACGAGCCGGCCTACGTCGTCCACACTGCGCACCGGCTGGCCGAGGTGATCGGCGTGCCGCACGCCGAGATCGCCCGTCTGACGGAGGAGAACACTTTGCGCGCGTTCGGGATCCCGAGGGAGGCGCTCTCGTGAGCGAGATGACGCCGGAGACCTTCCGACGCACGTTCGAGGCGGCGCGCGGCGCCGTGGGGCGCGCGGTCGTCGGGAACTCTGAGGTCCTCGAGCAGGTGCTCGTCGCCGTGTTCGCCGGCGGCCACTGCCTTCTCGAGGGAGTCCCCGGCATCGGCAAGACGCTGCTCGTCCGCAGCGTGGCCGTGGCGCTCGACCTGCCCTTCTCGCGCATCCAGTTCACGCCCGACCTCATGCCCGCCGACGTCGTGGGCACCGACCTGATCGTCGAGACGGAAGGCCGTTCGACGTTCGAGTTCCGTCCCGGCCCGATCTTCGGCAACATCGTCCTCGCCGACGAGGTGAACCGCGCGACGCCGAAGACCCAGTCGGCGCTCCTCCAGGCGATGGAGGAACGACAGGTCACCGTGTCGCGGCGCACTCACGACCTGCCGCGGCCCTTCTTCGTGCTCGCTACGCAGAACCCGATCGAGATGGAGGGGACGTACCCGCTCCCCGAGGCGCAGCTCGACCGGTTCCTGATGAAGGTGCTCGTGACGACGCCGCCGCTCGGAGACCTGCTGAAGATCGTCGATCTCACGACCGGCGGCTCGAAGGCCGCCGTCGCCCCGGTCACCGACGGGAAGACGGTGCTCGCGATGCAGGATCTCGCGCGCGAGGTGGTTCTGCCGCCACACCTGCGCGAGTTCGTCGGGCGCCTCGTGCTGGCGACGCATCCCGCAGTCGCCGAGTCCCCGGCACTCGTGAAGAAGGCGGTCCGCTACGGCGCCAGTCCCCGCGCGGCGCAGGGCCTCGTCCTCGGCGCGAAGGTGCGCGCACTCGCCCACGGCCGCGCGAACGTCTCCGAGGAAGACGTGCGCAAGCTCGCGCCGGCCGTGCTGCGGCACCGCCTCTTGCTCAACTTCGAGGGCGAGGCCGACGGGGTGACCACCGACCAGGTCGCTGCAGACGTCCTCGGCTCCGTCCGCGCCTGAACTGCGCGAACCCGCGACGGGGGTCTGGTGCCCGGAGTCGGAAGTCCGTCGTGGATCGACCGATCCGCGCGAGCCAGGACGTGTGCGCGCATCTGGCCGGATCTTCTCGGCCGAGGCTGCGTGGCTCGCCCTTCCTCTACGGCCATCGAGGTCGCCCTCCGGGCTCGGCGCCTTGCCTCGACCGAGAACCTCTCGGCCAAATGCGCGCGGACTTCCGACTCCGGGCACTAGTTTCGCGCGTCCGATGTCCGCCGACGCCGACCTCCGCACGATCAATCGCCTGATCGACGCCCTCGAGAGCGACGACGCGTTCGAGCGCCGCCAGGCGATCGAGAACCTGGCGCTCCTCACGCAACAGCGGCTCGACTTCGCGTGGCGCGGCACGCCCGCGGAGCGCGCGACGTCGATCGAACGCTGGCGCAAGTGGCTCCTGCGCGAGGAGAAGCGGCGCAAGGGCGGAGGCCTGAAGGCGGCGGTCGAACTGCTCCAGTCCGTCGAACTCCCCGTGCCCGGCGGCACGAGCCTGCAGGAGGCGCTCGAGAAGGCGTTCAAGGACCTCCCGCAAGAGCACAAGAAGGCGCTGATCGCGCAGATGCTGGCGAAGGTCGCCGCCGAATCGCAGTCCCCGGCGCAGCACGATCCCTGCGAGCGCTGCAGGAAGCGCCCCGCCACGGTGAAGATCACGGCGCGCACGAAGGCCGGCGAGTTCGAGCAGAAGGCGGTGTGCGAGGTGTGCGCGGCGAAGGACAGCGCCTAGGAATCCGGCCGAGTAACGACCTTCGGCCGGATTCCTAGATCGACGACTCTGGCTACGAGGGAGTTCGCAGGCGCGGAACTCGCTGGGGGTGTCTCCCGCTCACGTCTCCGCTCCAATCCGGCGAAGTCGCCGCAGGCCGGAACTCGAGTACGCGGCGGAAGTCGCCCGACGCTGCCACCACCGCCCGCCGCGGTATCGGGAGCGTGTCCCGGCGAAGACGCTGACTCCGCGCGGACCGGTCGCGGACACGCTCCCGCGGGAACTTCCGCAGATCGACCGCATCCAATCCTCCGGCGCGAACGTTCCCAACGTTGCCGGAGGTCTCCATGCGCAAGCTCTTCGCCGCACTCGCCGCGATCCTCGTCTGCCTCGCCGCAGTCCCCGCGCTGGCCGACGGGCTCATCATCCTGCCGCCGTCGCCGCCCGAGATGCCGCATCTGCGCAACGTGCCGCTCTGGGTGCGCTCGCACGCCGTCACGGTGAGGATCGAGGGCCGCGTGTGCGTCACGGAGGTCGACCAGGTCTTCGTCAACCCGAACCCGCGGCAACTCGAGGGCACGTACCTCTTCCCGCTGCCCGAGGGCGCCACGATCGACCGCTTCAGCATGTGGATCGACGGCAAGGAGACGCCCGCCGAACTCCTCGACGCCGCGAAGGCGCGCGGCATCTACGAGGGGATCGTGCGTTCGATGCGCGACCCGGCGCTCCTCGAGTACGCGGAGCGCGGGCTCTTCAAGGCGCGCGTCTTCCCCATCGACGCCAACGGTGAGAAGCGCGTGAAGATCCGCTACGCGGAGGTCCTCGCTTCCGACAACGGCACCGTCGCTTACCGCTACCCGCTCAACACGGAGAAGTTCTCGAGCCGTCCGCTCGAGAGCGTGTCGGTCGCGGTCTCGATCGACGCCGCGGGCCCCGTGACGAGCGTCTTCTCGCCGAGCCACAAGATCGACGTGCCGAAGGACACGGGCGGCGTCGTGAAGGTGGGCTGGGAGGCGCGCAACGTCACTCCCGACCGCGACTTCCTCCTCTACTTCCGGCCGACGAAGAAGGACGTGGGCATCTCGGTCGTCGCGCACCGCGACCCGTCGGACCCCGAGGGGACGTTCCTCCTCGTCGTCGCGCCGCGTCCCGCCGAGGGCGCGAAGCCGGTGCCGAAGGACGTCGTCTTCGTCGTCGACACGTCCGGAAGCATGGCCGGCCCGAAGATCGAGCAGGCGAAGGGAGCGCTCCGCTTCTGCCTGCGCAGTCTCGGAGACGGCGACCGATTCTCGATCGTGCCGTTCTCGACCGAGCCGCGGC
>JANNHP010000367.1:0-6274 GCA_031404455.1 Planctomycetia bacterium
CGAGGATCCAGCACGTTGGTGATGATCGCACTGGCGCGAAATCCCGGGAACTGGTAGCGGATCACACGCAATCGAATCGATCGCGGGAGCCGCCGGCTTCACGAAGCGTTGAGCGCAGGAAGGTCCGAGGCTGCGTTGCTCGGCGTCAGTGACTCGTCTCTCCTGAGTCACCGGACGCCGTCGCGCCTTGCCTCGGGCCTTCCTGCGCTCAACGCGGGGTCGTCCGATTCTGTTAGGGGCTCTCATGAAGGCATCGCACCGCACGCGTGAACTGGTCGAGGGATTCCTCCGCGCCGCGCTCGTCGGCGTGTGCGGCGGGTGCGTCGCGCTGGTGTTCAACGCGGTCATGGCCGACCTCCAGCGGCGGCTGCTCGGGTCGCCGGGGAACGTGCTCGATGCGGTGCGCGGCCTCGAGTGGTGGCAGATCCTCGTCCTGCCCGCCGCGGGCATGCTCGTCGCGGCACTCGCCCTGCGCTACCTGACGGGGACGGCGAAAGGAGCCGGGTTCGCGGACGTGATGGAGGGCGTCTCCGCGAAGCGCGGGTCGCTTCCCTTCTGGCCGACGATCGGCCGCGCCGTCGCGGCGCTCGCGATCGTCGTCACCGGCAACTCGGTCGGCCGCGAGGGTCTGATCATCGTCGTCTCCGCCGCGGCGGCGTCGGCGCTGATGAACACGCTGAAGACACCCGTGCGCGACCGAGGGCTCCTCCTCGGCTGCGGCGTCGCCGCCGGATTCGCATCGGCGTACAACGCCCCGATCGCGGGCGCGATCTTCGCCTTGGAGATCGTGCTCGGGAACTTCGCGGTCGACCTCTTCGCCCCGGTCGTCGTGGCCTCCGTGAGCGCGACGCTCGTGACGCGGCACCTCGCGCACGTGACCGATCCCATCTACGAGATCCCGCACTTCAAGCTCGCGTCGCCGGTCGAGATCGTCTTCTACCTGGTGCTCGGCGTTCTCGCCGGGTTCGCGGCCGCCGGGTTCCAGACCATGCTCCGCCGCACGGCGCAGTTCGTGAACCGCATCAAGGCGCCCCGCGCGGTGACGATGACGGCGGGCGGCCTCGCGGTCGGCGCGATCGCGATCGTCTACCCGGAGGTCTGGGGCAACGGCTACGCCGCCGTGAGCGAGTTCCTCACCAAGCGAGGCCGCGTCGAGACGGCCATGTGGCCGAGCCTCGCCGTGCTTCTCCTCACGTTCATGGTGGTGAAGGCCGCAGCCACCGCGATCACGGTCGGATCGGGCGGCGCGGGCGGCGTCTTCACGCCGTCCCTCTTCGTGGGCGCGGCGCTGGGCGGCGCATTCGGCGCCACGGTCCACGAGTTCTTCCCCGGCATCACCGGCGACTACGGCGGCTACGCGCTCGTCGGCATGGGCTGCCTCGTCGCCGGCACGACGCGCGCGCCGATCATGGCCGTGATGGTCATGTTCGAGATGACCCTCGACTACGAGATCGTGCTCCCGCTCATGCTCGGCTGCATCACCGCGAGCCTCGTCGCGCGCACCGTCTACGCGCAGAGCATCTACACGGAGGAACTCGCCGAGCGCGGCACGAAGACGCCGCAGGGCCTCGAGGAGACGGTGCTCGTCACGACGCGCGTGGACGACGTGATGCGCACGAACCCGACCTGGGTGGCGACACGCACGACGTACGGCGAGATCATCCCGCTCGTCACCACCTCGCGCGCCACGGTGGTGAACGTGTGCGGGGAGGACATGCGCTTCCTCGGCGTCATCCGCGTCCACGACATCATCAACCTGCTCTCGCTCGGCGACCTCGGCCCCGGCATCGTCGCAGCCGATCTCATGTCCACGGTCGATCCGGTGTTGCGCGACGAGTCGCTGTCGGTCGTGTTCGAGGCATTCGACGCCAACGACCTCGACGAGATGCCCGTGATCGACTCCACCGCGACGCGGCGGCTCGTCGGCACCGTGACGCGCCGCGACGTCATGGCCGCGCTGCATATGGAGGTGCTCGGCCGGCAGAACCTCCGCGCCAAGTTCGTCCGCCGCGACGACGAGGACGCGCAGACCGACTACGTCGAGCTCCCGAAGGGCGTCGAGCTCGCACGCGTGCCGGCGCACCCGTCGCACTTCGGCCGCACACTCGGCGAGACGGACATCCGTGCGGCCTACCGGCTCACGGTCCTCTCCGTCGTCCGCCGCGACGAGGGCGGCCGCGAGATCCGCATCCTGCCCGACGGCGAGATGCGGCTCGCCCCGGCCGACGAGCTGATCGTGATCGGCGGCGCCGAGGACATCAAGCGCTGGCGCGCCGAGGTCGGGGACCGCTGAACGCCTGGCAAGGAAGACGAGGCGCAGGACATGCGATCGGCCGGACTGGATCTCGGTAGGGGCCGACCGAGAGAGGGACTTGGCCCGTCTCGATCCGATCTAGGCGGGCACCCCTACTTCTTCGGCGCGAGCTTCTTCAGCTTGAAGGCGAGGGAGTCGGCCGTGATCGACGGGTCGACCACCTGCGGCTTCTCCTCGCCCGGGACGATCAGCAGCAGCGCCGGCGCCTTCTCGACGCCGAGGGACTTCGCGTAGGCGAGGTGGTCCGCGTCCGCGACGTCGAGCTTCACGAGCGTCCAGCCGTCGAGCGCCTTCGCCGCGGTCTCGGAGTCGAGGAGGCCCTTCTCCAGCTTGCGCGACGCGGCGGCCTGGGCCTTCGCCGCCTTGTCGGAGGCGTCGGGCTCGCCGCGCCCCACGTAGACGAGCACGGGGATCTTCGAGGACCGCGCGTCGTCGATCGCTGCACAGGACCACGTCGGCGTCGTGCCGCCCTGCGTCTTCGTCACCTGCGCCGCGACGAACGGGATCCGCGTGACGGGGTGCGCCTTCCCGAAGGTGTCGGCCTCGTCCTTCAGCCACTTCGCGAACGCCTCGGGCGCGAACGCCGAGTCGCGAGGCGCTCGCGTCACCTCCCTGCCGCCAAGGCCGACCACGAACACCTGCACTGCCGGGTCCTCGCTCGTGCCGCCGTGCTCCTTCGTCCAGGGGATGACCTTGCCGTTCAGTCCGTCGTAGAGCCACTCGACGCGCTCGAAACGGGAAAGCTGTCTCGCGACGTCCGCGTCCTTCGGCACGCGGCCGCGCCACGTGTCGCAGGAGTTGCAGACCCCTTCCTTCCAGATCGTGACGACGAGGAGCGGCTTGCCGCTCTTCTTCGCGGCCTTGAGTCCGTCCTCGAGGTTCGACGCCGGGACGGGGTCCTGCGCGAGCGCAGCGCCCGCCAAGAGGACGGCGCCGAGCAGCGCGGACATCGGGGCTTTCATGACATCCTCCGTCGATCCGGGAAGGATCGCGCGCAACGCTACGTCAGACGGGTTCGGACCGGACCGAGTTCCCCCCAGAGGTCTGCGATGAGAGCCGCCGTGATCTTCCTGCCCGTCGCGCTCGGCGCGTGCTCGATGGTGTTCGGCGGACGCCCGGAGTCCTGCGGCACGTATCCGCAGGGCGGCGGGCCCGCGGTCATCGCGACGCGCGACGAGGAGGTCTGCGAGATCGTGCGCCTGCGCGTCATCCGTCAGCTCGACAATCTCTCCGTCCTCGAGCGGGACACGATCGACGAGCTGATCGAGCGCGTGCCCGGCTGGGAGGGCAAGCGCGACGTCGACGCCCTCGTCGCCGCGATCCGGAACGACGCCGGCGACGACCTCGCCGACGAGGTGCGCCGCGCGATCGACGACGTCATGACGAAATCGGCGCGGCCGCTCCCGGCGGACTGCGTGGACGTGCAGCGATGCCTCGTGAAGGGCGCGGCGCGGGGCGTGCGCATCGCGCTGCTCTACGCGACGCCGTCGAAGCCCGAGGCGCCCCCGCCCGCGGCGAAGCCGCAGGGCGGAACTCCGAAGTGACCGTCTACTTCTTCTTCATCGAGACGACGTAGGCCTCGAGCGCGATGAGATCCGCGCTCGTGAGGTCCATCTCCTTGCCGCGCGAGCGTCCGGAGAGCATCTCGTTGATCTTCTGGCCCATCGTGACGACGGTCTTCTTCTTCGTGCTGTAGGCCGGATAGGCGAACTGCCGCGTCTTGAGGTCGAGCAGCGGTTTCTCCGGGTCCTCGTGGCACTGGGCGCACGTCTTCTTCCCGAGACTCTTCGACGACCAGAGCTCCTTGCCGCGCGCGACGGACTTGTCGAGGTGCTCCCTGGCGATCTTCTGGGTGGCGGCCGAGTCGTCCTCGTCCTCGTCCTCTTCTGCAGCGTGAAGGGCGTTGCCCGCGAACGCGGTCGCGACCGCGACGGCGCCGACGATGAACCAGGACCTGCAGGAATTGCGCATGAGTCTCCTTCGGGCGCACGGCCCGAGCCTCTGTTCGGAGCGACGGACGCTAGTGGAGCAAACGGGTTGCCGCAAGCCGCGGACGGGCTGGGCGCGACCAGCGGGACTGCGGTAGCGAGGACCGTCCCCGCCGCGCGTTCGAGAGTGACCTCGGCTGAGGACGCCGCGCCGGAGTCAGGGCTTCGCTTCGAGCACCCCGTGCGGCACGTTCTCGAACGTCTTCGTCGCGCCATCCGGCCAGCGGACCTCGACCTTCTCGGCCTTCCCGGCGTCGCCGAGACCGAACGTGAGCGTGAGCTCGCTCTGGCCGAGGTAGCCGCCGCCCGAGCGGACCCACTGCGAAACGGTGCGCGCGCCGCAGGTGACGGTGACTCTCGCGCCGAGCGCGTCGGTCGCCGGCGCCGTGCCGCGCACGCGAATGCGCAACGATCGCGCGGCCGAGTTCTCGAGGTCGCAGCGCAGCAGCGCGGGCGCGCCGCCGTTCACGGTGAGACAGACGTCGAGGTCGCCGTCGCCGTCCACGTCGGCCACGGCGAGCGAACGCGCGACGCGCGGACGCTGGAGGTCGGCGCCGACGAGTGCGGTGACGTCGGCGAACCGTCCGGCGTCCTGGCCGCGCAGGAGTTGCGTCGGCTGCGCGTACGCGATGTCCTTCTGCGTCTCCTCTACCGTCGGCTCGATGTGTCCGTTGGCGAGGAGGAGGTCGGCGCGGCCGTCGAGGTCGGCGTCGAGGAAGCACACGCCGAACGTGAGCGACGGCTGCGTGACGAGCGCGATGCCCGCGACGTCGGCCTTGTCCACGAAGCAGTCCGTGCGGATCTCCTCCCAGAGCGAGACCGGCTCGCCGCTGAAGTTGCCGATCGCGAACGCGAGGCGCCCGCCCGCCGTGAGCGGCGCGACGTCGATGCCCATGCCCGCGCGCGCGCGGCCGTTCCTGTCGTAGCCCACGCCGCACTTCACGCCGATCTCCGTGAACTTCCCGCCGCCGAGATTCCGGTAGAGGTAGTTCGGCTGCGTGTCGTTCGCGACGACGATGCTCGGCCGCCCGTCGCCGAGGTCGATGACGGCGACACCGAGCGATTTCCCCTTGTCGTTGCGCACGCCCGCGGCGTCGGTCGCATCCTCGAACCTGCCCTCGCCGAGGTTCCGCCAGAGACGGCACGACTCCCCCCGGTACTGCGTGGGAGTGGCGTACGAACGGTTCTTGCCGAGCATCGACGGGATGTCCGTCTTCGCCGACCAGTGGACGTAGTGGCACACGAAGAGATCCGGGCGTGCGTCGCCGTCGTAGTCGAGGAACGCCGCGGACGTCGCGAAGGGGCCGTGCTCCTCGCCGGTCGGCTCCTTCCACGTGCCGGGGTCGAGTCCCGATTCCTTCGTCGCGTCGGCGAAGCGTCCGCCGTCGTTGCGGAAGTACCGGTAGCCGCCGACGCCCGTGACGAAGAGGTCCGGGTCGCCGTCGCCGTCGGCGTCCGCGACCGCGCAGCCCATCGCGTACGAAGTGAAGTCGAGTCCCGCGTCCTTCGAGACGTCGGTGAACTTCCACGCACCTTCGTTGCGGTAGAGCCGCGACGTGGCCGGCGCACCCGGCTTCTCGTGTCCCGGCCACGACGTCGCGTTGAGCAGGAGCAGGTCGCTGTCGCCGTCGCCGTCGTAGTCGAGGAAGGCGCAGCCGGAGCCCAACGTCTCGGGCAGGTACTTCTGACCGAAGGCTCCCGTCTCGTGGACGAAGTCGATCCCCGCAGCCTTCGTCACGTCCACGTACGCGAGCTTCGGCGGCGGCTCGACCGGCGCGGTGTTCGCGGGCGCGGCGACGAACGTCCCCGACACCTTCGGCGCGGGCGCCGGCTCGTCCTTCTTGCAGGCGGAGAGGAGCACCACTCCGACGAGACACGCCGCATACCTGCGCTGGTAGGGGCGACGCCTTCGGCGCCCCCCCTCCCAGTTGACCCAGCCGCGCGCGGGTTTGTTTTAGTTTGGGGGTTGAAT
>JANNHP010000368.1:0-3649 GCA_031404455.1 Planctomycetia bacterium
GTGCCCGCCAAAGTGAAGCAGGACGCGCGGCGCAACCTCGGCGTCCTCCTCGTCGACTGGAAGGTGGGATCGCAACCCGGCGTCTACTTCGACGAGGGCTCGGGACTCCTGAAGGAGTACGTCCGTCAGGGCGGGGTGATCGACGAATCGCTCCGCGCGACGTGGGAAAAGATCGAGGAACGGGACCTGAAATCGAAGGAGGAGCGATGACATCGCCCAACGTGACGCAGTTCGAGGCGCGCTCCTACGAGCTCGATCCGTACGGACATCTGAACAACGCCGTCTTCGTCAACTGGTTCGAGCACGGGCGCCTCTGCTACCTGCGCGACCGCGGCATGAGCTACACGTCGATCCCCGAGACGCACGGCGTCAGGATCGTGGTCGTGCAGCAGGACGTGACCTACAAGGCCGAAGTCCGGCTCGGCGACCTCCTGGACCTGACGACGACGATCGCGCGGTTCGGCAACACCTCCTTCACGTTCGAGCACACGCTGACGGGCGAAGGCGGCGCGGTGGCCGGCCTCGCGAAGGTGTCGATGGTCTGCACCGGCGACGACGGCCGTGCGATCCCGATCCCCGCGGCTCTGCGCGCGGCGCTGGCGTGATCGACTCCGCCTGAACCGATTCCGCCCGCCGCGGGGACTCTCCCTCCAGGAACCGTGACGCAGCCATCCGCACCGATCGACCCCGAGGCGCTCCTCGCGCACGGCGACTTCGTCCGCGGGATCGCGCGGTCGCTCCTCTTCGACGAGCACGCGGCCGACGACGTGGTGCAGCAGACGTGGATCGCGGCGCTCGGCTCGTCCGGCGTCGCGTCGCGCGGATGGCTCGGGGCGGTGGCCCGGAACCTCGCGATCAAGCGTCTGCGCGGCGACCGGCGGCGCGCGGCGCGCGAGACCGCCGTCGCGCGTCCCGAAGGCGTGCCGTCCGACGGGGACGTCCGCGAGCGCGAGCGTCTGCGGCGCAGCGTCGTGGACGCCGTGCTGGCACTCGACGAGCCGTATCGGTCCACGGTGCTCCTGCGCTGGTTCGACGGATTGCCGCCCCGCGGCGTCGCGGCGCGGATGGACGTCCCGGTCGAGACGGTCCGGACGCGCACGCGACGGGCGCTCGAACTGCTGCGGAGGCGACTCGACGCTCGTCACGCCGCCGATCGTCGCGGGTTCTGCGCGGGTCTCGCCGTGTGGGCGGGCGAAGGGCCACGGGGAGAGGGAACGGGCGCGGCCACGGCCGCGGCCACGGGAGGAGTGCTCATGGCGTCGAAGACCGTTGCGGCCGGAGTCGTCGTATTGGCGATCGGCGCGTACTTCCTCTGGCCGCGCGGCGAGGCGGCGCCCGCGATCGACACCGCGGTCGTCGCCGTGCCGCCGCTCAAGCCCGTGCCTCCGCCGCGACCGCCGCGCGCCGCGGACGAACCGCCGCCCGCCCCCGCGCCGGCCCCGGCGCCGCCCGTGCCCGCGAAACCCGTCGTGAAGGGTCGCGTCGCGGACGCGGAGGGACGGCCCGCCGCCGGGATGACGGTGTGGGTCACCGGACCCGAGGTCGTGGCACCCGATGCGTCCGGGAAGCGGTCCGGCAACGCGGTCGTGCTGACGACCGACGCCGACGGCCGTTTCGAGACGACGCTCCCGTCGTCCGCGAAGTGCACGGTGATGCCGATGGCGCTCCCGGGCTTCGAGCCGAAGAAGGGCGAGCGCAAGGAGGTCACGCCGCCGGACGAGCACGCTGACTTCGTCGTCGAGCGCAAGCCGACGGCCACGCTCGTCGTCACCGCGTTCGACGTCGGCGACGCGAAGGAGGTCGCGGAGTTCACGTGCGCGTTCGGGCGTCGCGTCGTGAAGGCGCCGTCTGCGCCGGCCGACGGGAAGATCGAAGCGCTCGTCCGTCTCGATGCCGCGGCGGGGGACACGGTGAAGGTCGCCGTGACCGCGGGCGGCGCGACCGCGGAGCGCGACGTCGCCGTGCGGGAGAACGAACGCATCGAGGTGCGCGTCGAGATCCGGCGCGGCGCGGCCGTCTCCGGGAACGTGACGGATGCGACCGGGAAGCCGCTCGCGGGCGCGCTCGTCTTCTTCGGCGAGGAGGACGTCGGCCGCGGCGACGAACCGTTCAAGCCTTTCGACGAGAAGCGAATCCGGGACGGCGTCCGCACCGGCGCCGATGGACGGTTCGCGATCCGCGGCACGGGACGCTGGATCACGTTCTGGCACGCCGACGCGAGTCCGGTGACGGTCGCGCGCGACAAGGCCTCGGCGATCGCCCTGCCCGCGCGCGGCGCGATCCGCGGCGTGCTGCGCGGCGCGGACGGCGCGCCGCTCGCGACGACGAAGGTGTTCCTCGACCGCGTCCGCGAGACCACGACCGACGCCGACGGCCGGTTCGCGTTCGACGCCGTCGAGGCGGGCACGCGCGGGCTCTCGCTCGTCGGCGGCAAGCCGAAGGCGTATCTCGCCGCCGTGCGCGTGACGCCGGGCGCCGCGAGCGACGTCGACGTGCGGCCGGGGATCGCGTCGGTGCGGATCGCGTGGCAGGGACACGCGAGTCTCGGACGATTCGTCGCCCTCGTGCCCCTCGGCGCGGTCGGGTCGCTCGCGGTGGGGCAGCCGAGTGAGGGAACGGTCGTCGCGCCCGACGTCCTGCCCGGTCGCTACGTGATGCTCGGCGAGGGCGGGATCGTCGCGACGGTGGACGTCTCCGGCGCCGAGGCGACGGCGGTCGTCGGCCGCGGCGAGATCGTCGTCCGCGCAGCGGCGAAGACGCGCGTCTTCGTCGTCCCGGAAGGTGCGGGCTATCTCGCGCGGCTGATGGCCGGACGCATGGCCGGGGCGGGTGTGCCGGCCGACGGCGCGTTGCGCTTCACCGGACTCGCGCCGGGGCGCTACGAGGTCGGCGTCGAACGCGACGGCGTCCGCGTCACCGTCGACGTGAAGGACGCCCCGGTCGAGGTCCCGATCGACTGATCCGCGCCGCGCGGCGGCAGCCTGCGCAGGCTCGCCGCGGAATTCCGTCCGAACCTCCGGCGGGCGTCACCCGTCCAATCCGCCGCGGCCCGGACCCTCCGGGGTAACGTTCCGCGCAAATCGCCGCCGGACTCCCGCGGCACCCTGGAGGTTTCATGAAGGCTCAACTCGGTCTCGCGGTGCTCGGCGCCGCCCTCGCTCTCACCGCGCCCGCCTGGGCCGACGACGTCGCGGAGCCCGCCGCGGACGCGAAGTCGAAGGTCGTGTGGGCCGCCGACTTCGACAAGGCCGTCGAGCAGGCGAAGAAGGAGAAGAAGGACCTCCTCATCGACTTCACCGGGTCCGACTGGTGCGGCTGGTGCATCAAGCTCCATGAGGAGGTGTTCGCGCACGACGACTTCCTCGCGGCCGCGCAGAAGGACTACGTGCTCGTCGCGCTCGACTATCCGCGCGACGAGGCGGTGAAGGCGAAGGTCCCGAACCCCGCGCGCAACGCGGAGCTCTCGGCGAAGTACGGCATCCGCGGCTTCCCGACCGTGCTGCTGATGACGGCGGACGGCGAGGTCTTCGGCAAGACCGGGTACCAGGCCGGCGGTTCCACGAGCTACGTGCAGCACATCGCGAAGCTGCGCGCCGAGGGCATGCCCGAGCTGAAGACGGCGAAGGAGATGATCGCCACGATCAACGCC
>JANNHP010000369.1:0-15348 GCA_031404455.1 Planctomycetia bacterium
CGGCCGCTCCTGCGGCGGCTCGTCGTCGGGAGCGCTCGCCTCCGTCGCGTCGTCGGGGAGGAAGTAGGGGAGCACTTCCATCTCGCGCGGGAAGCCGAACTCCTTGTGCTTCGCGCGGCTGAACTCGCTCATCGCGATGAACGCGTCGACGTGAGCTCCGTTGCGCTCGAGCGTGTCTGTCGCGCGCCACAGTTGCGGCGGACGATGGAACGCGAGTTGACAGCGAATGCATTCACGACCCGTGCACAGCTCGCGATTGTGCCGCCACAGAACGTGACTGGGGCACACCAGCCAATGCTCGTGAGCCATGTAGAGCTTGAGTGCGTTGCCGTGCGCGAGTAGCCCCGGACCGCCGACGAGCGAGACGTTGTGGAAGTTCACGACGTCGAACTTCCCCTCGTCGAGGATCCGGCGGATCCGCGCGCCGTGGACGATCGGACGTCCCGTCTGCTGCGTGAGGAGCGACGAGAGCGTCCCGTGGCGGCTCTCGAGCCGGTGGACCGTGAGGCCAGGGGGCTCCTTCACCGGAGCCGGCTCCTCGCCCGGCGCGAGTGCGCGCCACGCGTCCACGTCGTGGATGACGGTGACGCGGTGCCCGCGCTCGACGAGCGCCCGCGAGAGGCGCTCGACGCCCATCGCGTCGCCGCCGAAGTGATACGGCGGGTAGAACGTCGTCAGCATGCAGAAGTTGAGGCCGCTCACGCCGCGGCCTCCTCGATCGCCGCGAGCGCCTTCTGCGCTGCGAGGCGCCACGTCAGCGAGCGTGCTCGTTCCTTCGCGCGGAGCGCCCGCGCGCGGCGTTCGTCGTCGTCGAGGGCGGCGCTCCGCATCGCGTCGGCGAGAGCCTTCTCGTCGCCCGGGCGGACGAACCAGCCGCCGCCTTCGAGGAGCGAGGGGAGCGGGCTCTCGATCGTGGCGATCACGGCGGCGCCCGCCGCGGCCGCCTCGACCGCCGGGAGGCCGAACCCCTCGCACTCCGACGGCAGCACGCACGCGAGCGCACCCGTGTGGAGCGCGCGCAGGCTCTCGTCCGGCACGAAGCCCGTCCAGTGCACGAGGTGCTTCGTCGCGAGCTTCTCGATCAGCGCCACGAGATCCGCGCGGCATCCGTGGAACACGTCGGCGTTCAAGGTCCCGACGAGCAGGAGATGAGGCGCGCCGGCGCCGGACTGTGCGAGGAGTGAGTGGGCGAGGTGCGCGTGCGCGCGCAGGAGCACGTCGATCCGCTTGTGCGGGTTGAAGCCGCCGACGTACGTGAACCAGCGCGCACCCTCGGGGAGTCCGGCGGCGCGTGCGGCGGCGGCGACGTCGCCCGCCGTCGAGTCCACGCGGTAGGCGGGCGACGGCGCCTCGGACGTCACGCGCAGGCGCGACGCGGGCACCCTGAACCGCGCGGCGATGTCCTTCGCCGAGTAGTCCGACACCGTGAGCACGATCTTCGCCTGCCGCAGCGCGAGCCAGACCTTCAGCTTCCAGAAGGCCCGGGCCCGGCTGCTCGGCAGCGTCAGCTCCGGGAACCGCTCCGCGATGGTGTCGTGGATCGTGACGACGGCTCCGCGGGCGCGCACCAGAGGGAAGTAGCTGTAGACCGTCGGGAAGAAGAACGCGTCGAGGCGCTCGCTCCGCGCCGCGGCGGTGAACCGCAGCATGTCGCCCGGCGAGCGGTATCCGTCGGCCGCGGCGGCCTCGGTCGGAGCCACGCGGCAGTCGACGGGCCGGACGCGGACGTTCGCCGCCGCGAGGTCGAGCGACGGCGCCTGGCCTGCGTCGGCGAAGAGCACGAACTCGTGGTCCCGGCCGAGCGCGGCCATCTCCGGCAGGAGCTCGCGCGTGAAGCGGCCGTAGCCGCGACGGTTGAACCAGCTCGTGGCGTCGACGCCGATCCTCATGGCGCCGTCACTCTTTCCCGGCGGGCACCGCGGCGCGCGTCGCGCCTTCCTCGACGCGCTGCTGCTCGTGGTACTCGAAGTCGGTGTTCACCGCCCAGGTGTCGTGCGAGGCGCCGTACATGTTCTCGACGGTGAGCATCGCCGTGAGCATCGAGTGGTCCTGGTTGTTGTACTTGTGCATCCCGTTGCGCCCGGTCATGTGCAGGTTCGGGACCTTGTCGATCGCGCTGCGAACCTTGTCCAGGTGGCCCGAGTAGTCCGCGTCGTAGACCGGGTACGCCTTCGGAACCCTGACGACGTGGCCGTCGAACACCTTCGCCGGGTCGCCGAGGTTGAGCTCCCCGAGCTCCCTCTTCGCGAGCGCGATCAGCTCCGCGTCGGACGTGTTCCAGAGTCCGTCGCCCTTGAAGCAGAAGTACTCCATGCCGAGGCAGGTCCGGCCCGGGTCGGGCACCATGGCGCGGCTCCAGTTGTTGAAGTTCTGGATGCGCCCGACCTTCACGCCCGGCGTGTGGATGTAGATCCAATTGTCGGGAAAGAGGTCCTCGCCCTCGAGCATGAGCGCCACGACGAGGAAGTCGCGGTAGCGCAGCGAGTCGCCGGCGGTGTGGAGCTCCGCGGGGACGTGATCGCCGAGTGCTCTCACGACGTGCCGCACCGGCATGCTCGAGATCACGTGCTCGAACTCGAAGCGGTGCTCCGTGCCGCCTTCGGTGACGCGCAGCGCGCTGACCTTGCCGTCGGTGAGCTCCATCCCGCGCACGTGGTGCTGCATGAGCACGCGGCCGCCCATCTCCTCGATCCGGTCGCGGCAGCGCTCCCACATCTGACCCGGGCCGAGCCGCGGGTAGCGGAAGGAGGAGATGAGGCTCTTGATCTTGTCCGAGCGGCGGTTCATCGACGCCGCGTTCAGGATGGCCTTGCCGAGCGAGAGGTTCTGGATCCGCTGCGCGGCCCACTCGGCGCGGATCTCCGTGCAGGGCATGCCCCAGACCTTCTCGGTGTAGGTCCGGAAGAAGACGTCGTAGAGCCGGCGGCCGAAGCGGTTGCAGACCCACTGCTCGAAGTTGACCTCTTCCTTCTCCGGGAAGAGCTGGGCCTTCGCGTAGCTGAGCACGATGTGCACGGCCTCCGCGATGCCGAGCCCCGAGAGCGCGTTGCGCGCCTTCAGCGGGTAGTCGAAGAACTTGCCGCGGTAGTGGATGCGCGAGAGCCGCGGGACGTCGATGAACTCGTCGCCGAGGAGCTCCTCCCACATCGCCTGGACCGGAGTGATCTTCGTGAAGAACCGGTGGCCGCCGATGTCGAAGCGGTAGCCCTTGTAGAGGACCGTCCGCGAGATGCCGCCCACGTTGGGGTCGGCCTCGAACACGGTGACGTCCACCCCGCGCTTGGCGAGCTGGTACGCGGCGGTCAGCCCGGCGGGACCGGCGCCGACGATGCCGACACGGTCGCCGGGGCGCACGAGCGAGACGGCGCGGCTGGAAGTCGGAGCGCCTCCTACCACCTGCAGATCCTCCCTCGACGCCGAGTCCCCCGAATCGCCATTGGGGAGTTTCGCCCCCTGCCTCGTTCCGTGGTTTCGGTCATGACCGCGGTTCCGGCGCAGTCGCCGTGCCAGAACCCCGCGCAGATCCTGACTGGCAACCACAAGATTGCTACCGAAAAAGAGTTACGAGCAGCCGACGGGAGGGCGGCGGCTTCCGCACGTCGTTTCCGATGGACGCTCCGGACGCCCCTTCGAGCGCGACTCGTGGACATCGGCAGGCCCTGGACCTGGTCGAGGCTTCACGAGCCGTTCATGGGTCCCGAGCCTCGGAGAGACGCCGCGGCGGGCCCAGCATTGACACGTCCCACCCGGCGAGGTAAGCAGGGCGCCCGCTCTGCCGGGGGCGCGTGATGGGCGCGCTCCGGAGGGATGCGGCGGATCCGGCACGCTTCTTGTAAGCCGAGTCGCGAACCAAACCCAGGGGATGAAGGCATGGACGACAAGTTCGAGTTCCTGATGATCGGTGCGATGTACGAGAACGGCGGGAACACCACGCAGCGCCTGCTCGACGGGCATCCCGAGCTCTACTCGTACCCGTACGAATCGCAGCCCGGCACGAAGTACGTGAACGACCACCTCACGTCGGTTTTCCCGAACAAGTACCGCTGGCCCGCGTTCGTTCTCCACGACACGACGGACCGGGACTACGAGACGATCATCGACGAGGAGTGCAAGGTCCGGATCAAGACCCCGTCGTCGAGCAAGTTCAGGGACCACCCGATCGAGCTCTCCGACAAGGACCGCAAGGCGGCCTTCGTCCGGCTGATGCAGGACCGGCCCCGCACGCGCGGGAACCTGATGGCCGCGTTCTTCCGCGCGACCTCCGAGACGTGGCGCGACTCGAGGAAGACCGGGCGCGAGCACGTCCACGTCGGGTACAGCCCGATCATCGTGGTGGACGCCGAGAAGATCCTGACCGACCTCCCGCACGCCCACGTGCTGCACGTCGTCAGGAATCCCTGGTCCGCGTACGCGGACACGAAGAAGCGCGCGGTGCCGCTGTCGATCGAGCACTACATGACCGGCTGGTGCCTGAACCAGATGTACGCGTTCGCCGCTCGCGACCGGTTCCCCGGCCGGGCGCACGTGCTGCGCTACGAGGACATCGTGGTCGATCCGGTCGGCGTCCTCTCCGGCGTGCTCGCGAAGATGGGCGTCGGGAGCTCCCCGACCCTCGCGAAGCCGTCGTGGAACGGACGCGAGATCGAGACGGTCCATCCGTGGGGCACCATCCGCACGCCCACTTCGGAGGCGAACCGCCGCACCGCGGCCGAGCTCTCCGCCGAGGAGGCGGACGACATCAGGCGTCGGACGAAGCACCTGCTCCCGGTCCTGGGGTACGAGAACGTTCCGTGAACGAACGCCCCGCGGCCCCCGATCCCCGGTCCGGTCCGTCAGGGGGGGAGTTCGATCCCGTCCTCGTGACAGGTGCCTCCGGGTTCGTCGGGGCGTGCGCGGTGCGCCGTCTGCTCGAGACGGGGCACCGCGTCTCGGTGCTCGTGCGTCCCGAAGCCAGGCTCTGGCGTCTGCGCGAGATCCTCGAGCACGAGCGGGTGCAGGTGCTGCGCGCCGACCTGACGGACGCCGCGTCCACCAGGGCGGCGGTGGCCTTCGCCCGTCCCCGCGCGATCGTGCACCTCGCGACCGAGGGCGCCTACGAGCACCAGTCCGATTCGCGCCGCATCCTCGCCACGAACGTGATCGGCACGCTCAACCTCCTCGACGCCGGCGTCGAGGAGGGCGTGCGCCTCTTCGTCAACGCCGGAAGTTCGTCCGAGTACGGCTACAAGGACGCGCCGATGCGCGAGGACGACATCCTCGCGCCGAACAGCCACTACGCCGTCGCGAAGGCGGCCCAGACGCACCTCGTCGCGTACGCTGCGGCGAGCCGGGGCATAGCGTCCGTGACGTTCCGGCTGTTCTCGGTGTACGGACCGTGGGAGGAGCCGACGCGCCTCGTGCCGACGCTGATCCGACGGGCGCGCGCCGGGCTCCCGCTCGTGATGACGGCGCCCGACACCGCGCGCGACTTCATCCACGTGGATGACGTGCTCGACGCGATGCTCGGTCTCGATCGGCTCGCCGGCCTCTGCGGCGAGGTCTTCAACCTGGGGACCGGCGTGCAGAGCACGCTGCGCCAGGTCGTCGACGCGGTGCAGCGCACCGTCGGTGCGGCGTCCGAGGTCCGGTGGGGCGACATGCCGGCGCGCCGGTGGGACACGTCGGCGTGGTGCGCCGACGTGTCGCGCGCGCGCGACGTGCTCGGCTGGAGCGCGACGGTGGGTCTCGTGGACGGCGTGCGGCTCACGGCGTCGTGGATGAAGGAGAAGGGTGACGGCTATGGCCCCGATGAACGAACCCGCTGACGCCGGACGCCTGCGCCGGTCCGCCGCCGCCATGCGCAAGCGGATCATCGAGCAGTCGCTCGCGTCCAACGTCGGGCACGTCGGCTCCGCGCTCTCGATCGTGGAGACCGTCGTCGTGCTCTTCGAATCCGTGATGCGCGAGCCCGGCACGCGGGGACCCGCGCGGGACCGTTTCATCCTCGGCAAGGGGCACGCTTCGCTCGCGCTCTACTGCGCGCTCAGGGAGCGCGGGATCGTCGACGAGGAGACGTTCCGCACGTTCGCGGGCGACGGCTCGCTCCTCGGGGTGCACCCCGAGGTGTTCCTCCCCGGAGTGGACGTGTCGACGGGATCGCTCGGACAGGGTCTCTCGATCGGCTGCGGCCTGGCGCTCGGCATGCGCGAGCGCGGGCTCGATTCGCGGGTGTTCGCGCTGCTCTCCGACGCGGAGTGCAACGAGGGCCAGGTGTGGGAGGCCGCGATGTTCGCGGCGCACCACGGCCTCTCGAACCTCACCGCGATCGTCGACCTGAACGGGCTCCAGGCGATGGGACGCACGAAGGACGTCATCGATCTCGACGCCATGGCGTCCCGATGGGCCGCCTTCGGATGGGACGCCGTCGAGGTCGACGGCCACGACGTCGCCGCGCTCGGCGCCACGCTCTCGGCCCCGGGCACCTCCGGGCGGCCGAAGATGGTCGTCGCGCGGACCCTGCTCGGCAAGGGCGTGTCGTTCATGGAGGACCGCATCGAGTGGCACTATCGCAACCTCACGCCTGAGCTCGCGGCGCAGGCCCTCGCCGAGATCGGAGCCGGGTCATGAGGAACGCGCTGATCGCCGCCCTGATCGAGCTCGCCGACGCGGACGACCGCGTCTTCCTGCTCACCGCGGACCTCGGCTTCACCGTCGTCGAGCGCTTCGCCGAGCGCCACCCACGGCGGTTCGTCAACGTCGGCGTGGCCGAGCAGAACATGATCGGGATCGCGACGGGTCTCGCGCAGACCGGCTTCGTCCCGTTCTGCTACTCGATCGCCACGTTCACTTCGATGCGCGGCTACGAGCAGATCCGCAACGGGCCCGTGCTGCACGGGCTCCCGGTTCGCCTCGTCGGCGTCGGCGGCGGGTTCGCCTACGGACACGCGGGCCCGACGCACCACGCGCTCGAGGACCTCAGCATCCTCAGGGCGCAGCCGGGGATGACGGTCGTCGCGCCGGCGGATCCTCTGCAGACTCGCGCTGCGGTGAAGGCGACGCATTCGCTGCCTGGGCCCGTCTACTTCCGCGTCGGCAAGGGCGGCAACAAGGACGTGTCCGGGCTCGGCGGGCGGTTCGCGCTCGACCGTCCCGAGATGGTCCGCGAGGGACGCGACGTCCTCTTCGTCGCGACGGGCGAGATCGTGCACGAGGCGATCGGCGCGGCGGACCGACTGGAGGAGGACGGAATCTCCGCGGCGGTGGCGATCCAGGCGCACGTCGGCTGGCGCGCGGGCGCGGGACTCGTCGATCTGCTGCGGCGGTATCCGGCAGCGGTCTCCGTCGAGGAGGCCTATCGCACGGGCGGACTCGGTGCGCTCGTCGCCGACGCCATCGCGAGCGAGGGACTCGCCTGCCGACTCGCCGTCCGCGCCGTCGAGTCGGGCTTCGACGGACGGTCCGGCGGCCCCGGATACATGAAGAAGAGGTCCGGACTCGACGCTGCGTCGCTCGCCGGGGCGGCCGCCGCGCTCCTCACGAGCTGCGGGCGCCGGTGAACGACCGCCCGTTCCTCTCGGTGGTCCTGCCGTGCCGCAACCAGGAGGACCACATAGGCGAAGTCGTCGAGCGGTACCTCGCACCGCTCGAGGCGACCGGGCGCACCTTCGAGCTCGTCGTCGTGCCGAATGCGTGCACCGACGGGACGCAGCGCGTCGTCGAAGGTCTGGCCCGGCGCGATCCGCGCGTGCGCGTCGTGGAGAACCCTGCGGGCGGCTGGGGCCGTTCCGTGCTCGCCGGACTCGGCGTAGCGCGCGGAGAGACCCTCTGCTACACGAACTCGGCGCGCACCGATCCCGCCGACGTCGTGCGTCTGCTCGACCTCTACCTCCGCTGCGCGCCGTGCGTCGCGAAGGTCCGGCGCGTGAAGCGCAACGCCGCGCGCCGCGAGATGGGCTCGTGGCTCTACAACCTCGAGGCGCGCATCCTCTTCGGCATCCGCGTCCGCGACGTCAACGGCACCCCGAAGATCCTGGCGCGCGACGCCTACCAGCGCCTCGCGCCGGAGTCTCCGGGCGATCTCCTCGACCTCGAGCTGCTCGCCCTCGCCACGCAGGCGGGAATCCGCGTCGTCGAGATGGAGGTGCCCGGGTTCAAGCGTCACGGCGGCCGGTCGTCGACGAACCTGCGCAGCGCTTTCGCGATGTACTCGGGCGCCCTCGGTCTCAGGTCCGCGCTGCGCAAGCGACGCGCCGCGGCCGAGCCCGCGCGGAGCGCCTCGTGACCCGGGCGAGCGGGAAGGGCGCGGACCTGGGCGCGCTCTGGTCCCATCACCACGGCGAGTTCCGCGATCCGCACGAGGTCGTGGTGCAGTGGCAGCGCGCCGCGGAGTTCGACCGCTCGCTCCTCGACGCGGAGGTCGTCGGTCCGTGGTGGGATCTCCTCGAGAGCCTCGGGATCACGCTGGTCGTCACGCGCGAGTACGAGCACCTCGTCACCGCGATGAACGCCCACCGCGGCGCCCGGCGCACGTCGTACCTGCGCCTGCCGCACCCCAACGGCATGGCCTTCGACGCCCGCACGGGGCGTCTCCACGTCGCGAGCACGCGCAACCCGAACATCGTGTTCGACTTCGCGCCCTGCGGCGGAGCGGTTCCCGGCGCCGTGCTGCCGAAGCGGGACCGCGACGCGGGTCTGCTCCTCCCGGTGCGCGCGCGCTACCTGCCCGGCTCGCTCTACCTCCACGACCTCGCGGTCGTCGGCGGCCGACTCCACGCCTGCGCCGCGGGCATCAACGCCGTCGTGCAACTGCCCGAGGCGGGCGGGTTCACGCCTGCGTGGTGGCCGAAGTGCATCGACGGCGGCGCGGGGCGCTCGCCGCGCTTCGAGCGGAACTACCTGCAGCTCAACTCGATCGCCGCAGGCGCGGACCTCGCCGCCGGCTTCTTCACCGCTTCGACGGACGTGCCCGGACGCCGCCGTCCGGGGCACCTCGATTTCCCGGTGGACCGCCGCGGCGTGCTCTTCTCAGGACGCACGCGCGAGCCGCTCGCGACCGGCCTCACGCGCCCGCACTCGGCGCGCAAGTGGCGGCGCCGGGTCTGGCTCGACAACAGCGGCTACGGCGAGTTCGGCGTGGTCGTCGGCGGCCGTTTCGAGTCCGTCGCGCGTCTGCCCGGCTGGACGCGCGGGCTCTGCTTCGCCGGAGACGTCGCGTTCGTCGCGACGAGCCGCGTGATCCCGAAGTTCCGCCGCTACGCGCCCGGACTCGACATCGACCGCTCCGTCTGCGGCGTGCACGCCGTCGATCCCGTGTCGGGGACGGTGCTCGCGAGCGTCGTCTGGCCGCGAGGCAACCAGGTGTTCGCCGTCGAGGCGCTGCCGTCCGCGCTCACGCGCGGGTTCCCGTTCGTCGCAGGCGCGGACGCGGCCGCCAAGGGCATGAGGGACCTCTTCTTCGGCGGCACGGCCTGAGATCCGGCGGGCCTAGTCCCGCGAGAGGACGAGGATCGATTCGAACCGGGCGACGACGCGGTACCGCTCGGCGACCCATCGCCCGACGGTTCGCTCCCACCGGAGCTCCTTCTGGACCTGCTCCATCTCGCCCTGCACGTACTCGGTCGTGGAGAGCCAGCCGAGGATCTGCTTGGTGATCGTCGGGCGGAAGACGCGCGCGACGGGGATCTCCTCGCCGCGGAGCCCGGCGAGGAGGCGCTCGTGGACGTCGTCGCGCATGAGGACGAGCGCGTCCTCGTGCTCCTCGAGGTACCTGCGGACGTCCTCGCCCATCGCGTCGTCGAGCAGGAAGTCGTCGGTCGGGTACGTCGACTTCACGAAGCCGGCGCGCTTGTCGAGGAACCAGAGGAGCGAGTACGCGACGACGGGACGATCGCGACGCTCCGGCGCGGCCAGGTAGCGGCCGACGTCGAGGAAGCGTGCGACGGGCTCGGTCCGCTCGACCTCGATCGACGGCGCGCGGGTGCCCGCCTCGCCCGTGAAACTGCGCCCGGTGAACACGTCGCGCGCGCCGCGGGCGAGTCCGGACAGCACGTACTCCGCCGGCGGGGCCATGCCCACCGTGTAGGTGACCGCCATCGCGGCGATGAGGCCGAGCGCCAGGCGCCGGACCGGAGCCGTCACGACGAAGACCTGACGCGGCAGAGGGAAGAGGAACGCCGGGAGGAGAGCCAGCATCGGCGTGGCGAGGTGCCACATGTCGACGCGGTTGAGCCCTCCGCGCAGGGCGAGCAGCGCATACACCAGCGCGCCGAAGAGCAGGAGGTCGCCCGATGCGAGCGGCGTCGAGCGAGGCCGTCCGAGTCCGCGGCCGACCACCGCGATTGCGACGACGAGGAGCCCGAACGTCACGAGCGAGTTGACTGTCCACCAGAACGCGAAGCACGCCTCGAGCGAGAACCGGCTCGCGCCGAAGATCGCCTTCTCGACGTACGTCGCCATCAGCGGCCCGAGGACGAGGCGGCAGCACGCGAACCACGTCACCGCGGCGACGACCGCGACGATCGCAGGCGCCGCGAGCGCGCGCCGCGAGGGACTGCGCAGGAACACGAGGCCGTGGACGGCGAGCACGCTCACGAGTGCGAGCGCCCCGAACTCGTGGGAGTACGCGGCGCCCACTCCGATCAGGAGGCCGGTCGCGAGCGCCGCGCCGCGCGAGGCCTGCTTGTGCGCGACGAGCAGGAGGGCGAAGACCGGGAACATCCGGCGCAGACCGTTCGACGAGACGCCGAGCATCACGTTGGAGAGGAGCGGGGCCATCGCCAGGAAGACGAGGATGCGCGCCCGGTTCCCGGCGACGTGCCGCTGCACGGTCACGGCGAGGATCGCGAAGACCGCTGCCTCCATGAGCGCGACGAGCGACAGGAAGGACGTCATCGAGTATCCCGTCAGCTTCGACCACGCGTGGGGGAGGTAGAGCATCAACGGGCCGTAGAGCGATTCGAAGTCGGCGTAGGGGCGCTGCCCCGCGTCCATCCGGTGGAGCACGCTCAGGAAGTAGCTGTCCTCGCGGTAGGGACCGTAGCGCGCGAGGAAGAAGGGCCAGTGGAGGAGGAGCACCGCCGCGACGACCGCCGCGATCGCGAGCGGCTGGATCCGCGGGACCGCGCCGTCCGCAAGGGGCGCGTCGACGCGCGTGACCGTGCCGAAGAGTCCCCGCCGCTCGCACACCGCGAACGCCACCAGACCGAGGACGGAGAGACCGGCCGCCGCCAGGTACGCGAACGTGTTGTCGTAACCGGCCAGCGCGGCGGCGCTGGAGGCGCCGGGCGGCGGCGCAGAGTGGTACGGGAGCACCGCGAGGGCGGGCACGAACGCGAGGAAGAGGAGGAGCCCGAGCGAGAGCGCCGCCCTTCGCCGAGTCGCTTCGGACATCCGTCGCCGTCCTCCCTCGTGCGTCCGTCCGGTCCGCGCGTCCCGGGACGGGGGCGCGCCGCGACGCGAGGGAGTCTCGACTGAGCGCGGCCCTTCGTCACGACCTCCCGGAGGGCGCTCGGCGAG
The DNA here is from genome assembly GCA_031404455.1 of Planctomycetia bacterium. Lineage (GTDB taxonomy): Bacteria > Planctomycetota > JAJSAM01 > JAJSAM01 > JAJVHW01 > JANNHP01. The sequence continues at coordinate 11,494 of JANNHP010000369.1, forward strand.
CGCGGTCGGGATCCGTGCGCGGTCGTGCGTCCCGCGTGCGGCTCACGGCGAGCGGCGTTCGAGGATCCGGTACCCGTCGCCGTCCTTGGCAGTCACGTAGTCGCGCTCGAGAATTCGCGTGAGCTCGGGGAACGACTCGTCCGTGCCCGGCCCGGAGACGTAGACCCGCATCGTCCGGATCTCGATCACGAAGCGCGGCGGCGCGGCGTTCCACTCGCTGATGAAGAGCTCCCGCATCCGGACGATCACCGGCTCGGCCACGTCGTGCCGGAAGTGGAAGTCGGCCATGAACCGGGTGGCGATCCGCGCGCGCGCGAGGAGCATCCCGTGCACCGCGCCCCCGGTCCAGTCGAGCGGCTGCACGCGGTCGCCTTCCTCCATGCGCGACGAGAGGAAGGCGGCGATCTGGTCGATGCGCGCCCCCTCCCACGCCGGCGCCCTCAGGTTCTCGAGCTGGGACCGCGTCCCGTAGGGCGGCCTCACTCCGATCGCGATCGCGACGGCGAGGACCGCGGGAAGTCCCGCGCGCCGCAGCAGCGTCGTGCCCTCGCCCGGGCGGCGCAGGCAGAGTCCCGCGAGGAGCAGCGTGAAGCAGTGGCAGGGCATCCAGTGGTACGGCCAGAACTTGCCGCCGAGCGCCGCGTACGCAGCCATGGCCGCGGCCATCGCCGCGAGCAGCGCGACGAGTTCGCGGTTCTCGCGGGTCTCGCTCCGGTCGCGCACCAGGCCGGCGACGCCCGCGACGGCCGGGACGAGCCAGAGCGCCTGTCCCCCGAACCCGAGGGTCCCGCGCAGCAGGTAGCCCGGCAGTTCGCCGGGACCGAGCGTCGAGTGCGTCTCGCTGAGGTTGCGATAGAGCGGGAGGTAGTCCGTGCACATCTCGACGAACGCGTCGAGCCCGCCGGTTGCGGAGACCCAGGCGAGGGCGAGTCCCACCGGGACCGCCGCGCCCGCCGCCGCGGGCAGTGCGAGGACGAGCGCCGTCCGTGCCATCGAGCCGCGCGATCCGCCGGTCCCGGCGACCAGTCGCCGGAACTCGAAGGCGAGGAGGACCGCGAGCGCCAGACCCGCGTGCGGCTTGAACGTCATCGACGCGCCCACGAGGAGGCCGTAGCAGAGCGCCCGCCATCCCGGAGCCGGCCGGCGCCGCCGGAAGACGAGGATCGACACCGCGATCGGGAGGATCAGGACGACGTCGCGCTGCAGCACCATGCCGCGGCCGTAGCCGAGGTAGAGCAGGCCGAAGAGGACGCCGCCCGCCCAGGCCACGCGCGACCCGAGGGGGCGCATGATCGCGTACGTCGTGGCCGTGAAGGCGGCGAGCCACACGACGTCGAGGACCATGAAGGCCGTGCTCTCGTAGCCGAAGAGCCGGCCGATGCCCAGGTGGAAGAGGATCGTGCCGGGCATGCTCATGTCGAACACGTCCCGGTACGGGGCGCAGCCGTGGACGTCGATGAGGAACGCGGCGTAGTGCAGGATCGAGGTGTCGTGGCCGAGGCGCCACTGGAGCGTCATCGCGATCTCGCCGGCGAGCATCAGGGTGAGGAGCGAAAGACCGACGAGCGTGCCGACGCGAATCCACCGCGCGCCCTTCTGCTGCGGCCCGTCCTTCACCTCCATGCGCGCTCCTCCGTCCGGGACGCGGGCGATGGTATCGGACGGCTGGGTTGCGATCCGCGGCCTGCCTCGCGCACCTTGCGCGGGAGCCTCGTTCCCGGGGCGGACCGACTCGCGCCGCGCATCAGTGTCGATCGAGGATGCGACTCGGTCAGTTGCCACCAGGTGCCGAAGGGCGGCTCGGCTTCTACGCATGCACCGCGCGCAGCGCCGAGGCGCTGCGGCCGGCGTTCGAGCGGTTCCGCGAGACCCTTCCCGCGGGACGGCGGCTCACGGTGCATTGACGGAGAGGTGCGATCTCGTTGGACGCGGGGGAGGGGGGAATGCGAAACCCCGGGAGCGCGGTGGCGCGGCCGGCCGCCGGGCGGAGGGTCTCAAGGTGCCGGCGACCGGCGCCCGACAGGAGGACAATGACCGAAGCGAGTCCGGCGTCGCCCGCAGTGCCGGAGTCTCGGCGCCCGATGTCGCGAGGCTGCCTCGCGGCGCTCGTCGCGCTCTGCCTGCTCGCGGCCGGGCTCTACCGCCTCTACTGGACGCCGTACGCCATCGACGACCCGTGGATCACGTACCGCTACGCCGAGAACCTCGCCGAGGGCCGGGGCTTCGTCTTCAACCCCGGCGAACGCGTGTGCGGCACGAGCACTCCGCTCTACACGCTGATCCTCGCCGCGGCGCACCTCGGCGGTCTTCCCGTCCCCGCGACGAGCTGGACGCTGAGCTTCCTCGCCATGATCGGCACCGTCGTTGCGACGTTCCTCGTCGTGCGCCGCGTCGCGGGCGACCGCGCCGCGATCGTCGCAGGTTCGCTGCTCGTGACGATGCAGGTGTTCCACCGGGTCGCGACCTACGGGATGGAGACTCCCGTCTACGTGCTGCTCATCGTCTGTGCCTTCCTCGCCTACGTGCACGAGCGCATCGGACTCGCCGCCCTCCTCGCCGGGCTGTGCCTCGTGCTGCGCCTCGACGGCGGAGCCGTGGGCGTGAGCCTCTTCGCGGCGGAGTTGCTGCGCAGACGGCAGGTGCCGTGGCGCGCGCTGCTCGTCTTCCTGGCCGTCAGCCTCCCGTGGTTCGTCTTCGCGCAGATCTACTTCGGCAGCGTGTTCCCGAGCTCGATGCTCGCCAAGCGCATGCACACGAACGCAGAGATCATGAAGTGGCTCCCTCAGTGGCTGCTCCTCCAGCCGGCGCTGGCGGTGGCCGTGTTCGGCTGGATCAAGCTGCTCGCCACGCGCGAGAGCCGGCGCCTGGGCGTTCCCCTCGCGATCTGGGGGAGCGTCTACGCGACCGCCTTCACGCTCGGAGGCGTCGAAGGCTACGACTGGTACCTCACGCCGCTCGCCGCACTCGTGGCGATCGGCGCGGGGACGGGCATCGCCGCGATGGTGGACATCCTCGAGGAACCGTGGCCGCTGCGCTGGGCGGCGCTCCTCGGTCTCTGCGCGGTCGCCGTCTACCCAGACGCCCATCGGATCAAGGAACGGTACCGCGGGGAGGAGGGGATCCGCGGCTCCGAGGCGCTGCGGCTCGAGGCCGCCCTCTGGATGCGCGACAACCTCCCGCCCGGCGCGACCATCTGCACCGGCGGAGTGGGACACATCGGGTACTTCTCCAATCGCCCCGTGCTCGACGCGATGGGCCTCGTGAGCCCGCAGGTGCTCCGCGACCAGGGCGCAGGTCACGACGTGACGGACGGATCCGTCCCGCGGTTCCTCCCCGGGATCGTCCGCGTGGAGCGTCCCGAGTTCATCTTCGACGGCTTCTGGCTCGGCAAGGGCGAAGCGGTCCCGTCGTTCATGAAGGGCACTTACACCGTGATGCGCGAGTGGGTGGGGGCCGATCCGCTCTGGCCCCGCTTCATCCTGATGCGGCGCCTCCCGGATTGAGGCCGGCGCGCCGCGCGGACACCGCCGGCGCCGGGGGATTCCCGCGTCCCGCTGCGGCGGAGGAAAACGGAGCCGGACTCAGAGCCGGGTCCGGTAGCGTCCGCGGACGGGCTTGCCCGCCGTGACGGCGGAGCGCGAAGCAGGGAGATCTCCGAGGAGAGGCCGATGGACGCGGAGCGCGAGCGCCCCGCAGGCAACGCCGAGACCGCGCGACCGGCGCTGAGCACGCGCCGGAAGCTGGCGTTCGCGGCTGCGGTGACATTCGCCACGTACGTGGTCGCCGAGATCGCGCTCAGCATCGCGCTCCAGCGCGGCGCCATCCACCCGCTGAACACGTGGTTCGTGTTCGAGG
>JANNHP010000370.1:0-7210 GCA_031404455.1 Planctomycetia bacterium
GGAACGACGCCCGTGCTGGATTCGACGTGGGGCGGACACGGGGGTCCGCCCCTACCGAGATGAACCAGTGGCCGCGGAGCCATGGGCCAGTTGTCGTTCAGAACCCTCCTGCAACGCCCAACGCCGCCATCGCCAGGGCGCGGCCGATCCGGGAGACCTTCGTCTCGTCCACGCCGTCCGGGGTATCCGCCGCGGTGTGCATCACGGCGTAGTCGCCCGACCAGAGATCGACTGCCGCAATGCCCGCCTCGTGGAACGTGAAGTGGTCGCTGCCCCAGGCGAACGCGAAGCGGTCGATGTCTCCCCCGACGACGAGGTTCGCCTGCTCGAGCGCCGCCGAGACGATGCGTCCGAGGCGCGGGTGCTTCGAGATGCCGACGACGTTGACGTCGCCGACGCCGCGGCGGCCGACGGTGTCCGCGTTGATCATCGCGACGATCGGCTGGTCCTTCGGCCACGCGTCGAGGAACGCCCTGCTGCCGCGGAGCCCCCACTCCTCCGCGCCGAACGCGACGAGCACGACGTCGCGGCCGAGGAGTTCGGTGTTCGCCGAGAGCACGCGCGCGGCCTCCGTGAGAGCGGCGATGCCGGACGCGTCGTCGTCGGCGCCGGGGGAGCCCGCGCCGAGATGGTCGTAGTGCGCGCCGAGGACGACGACGCCCGGGCGCTTGTGCTTGCCGAGCGCCTTGATGCGGGCGACGAGGTTGGAGGTGGCGATCTCCTGCGTCTTGAAACGGACGTGCATCGAGACCTTCAGCGCCTTCGCGTCGAACGAGTTCGGCACGGCGACAGCCGGCAGCGCCAGATCGCGCGTGCTTCCCGTCCGCGCCGCGATTCCGGCGGCGGCATACGGGGCGAGGGGCGCCGGGGCGTCCCGACTCGTGGCGACGACGTCTCCGGCGAAGGAAGTCAGATCGAGCATCTCCTTCGTCGGTTCCTTGGGGAGTCGCACGATCAACGCGACGGCCCCGCGCGACTTCGCGAGTTCCGCCGTGCTTCGCAAGGTCGCCAGCACGTCCTCCTGACCGGCGCCGACATCGACGAGGAGCGCGCATCCATTCAGTTCCGCCGAGGGCTCGGTCTCGACCCTCTGGATGAGGAGCTGCCCGTCCATCGGGGTAGCGGGCGAAGCAACGAGCGGGGAAGCTCCGACGACACCCGTTCCGCCGAACACTTGCTCAGCGACGACGGGATCCCCCGGAGCGGGCGGTGGGACCACGACGCCGAGATCGTCGACAAAGAGAGCGGGCGCGGCATCACGGCTCTTCACCGTGAAAGCGAATTCCTGCTCGTCCACCGAGAGCCCCGCCAGCGTGAACTGCTCGGCGATCATCGCGCGGACCTTCTTCTCCTCCGGCCCGCCCGCGAGACGGCCGTTCATCTCCGGCGCGGCGAGGAGATCGACCAGCGCGCGGACCGCCTCGGGCGACGACGCCGCCTTCACGTCCGGCAGCAGCGTGCGCGTGGCGTGGTTCACGGTCGCGACCTGCCCGCGCTCCTTCGGGACCGGGCCGTCGAAGACGATCCGCCCGTCGTACTGGTAGTAGAAGACGGCGCGGGCGCGCTTCGCAGTCGCTGCGGGCTTGCCGACGAACGTCGTGACGAACTGCGCCGGGTCGGCGGGACTGCGCGCGGTCGCGAGGATCGTCGTCGTCTCGGACGCGCGGGAACTCGGGAAGTGGCGGGGGAGCGTCTTCGCGAGCGATGCGAGCATCGGCACGCGCGCCGTGTCGCCGAAGACGAGATAGCTCACGCCGCGCGCGGGCTCGGCGGGGGCCTCGGACGCCGCGACGGCCGTGCCGCCGCTGCGCGCCGCGGCCATCTCGGCGGCGGCCTTCAGGGCGTCGTCGCCGTCCGGGTAGACGACGACTTTCCGCGGACGCGCGATCGTCGCGGCGAGGCAGGCGGGGACCTCGTCGTCGGCGAGACGGCGGAAGACGTTGAAGTCCGGATCGATCGTCACGCGCAGCGGGAGCGACGGCACGAGCAGGCTGAACCGAGTCGTGGCGCCCGCGCAGTCGACGAGCGTCTCCTCGACGCCTTCGAGGTGCTCGACGACGACCGGCACCGTGATCCGCCAGGGCTCCTCGCCCTCGGCGAGGATCTGTTCGAGCGTGCCGGACACGCGCAGACGTCCGCCGTCGGCGGACACGTCCGTCTCGCGGACGGCGAAGAGCGGCGCGCCCGTGCGGTCGAGTCCCTGCGTGAACGTCGCCGCGAGGTTGCGCTTGCTGGACTTCTCGAACTCGCGCTGCCAGTCGGACCACGCGAAGCGCTTGCCGCGGTTGTCGCGCGCGACGCGCCGCAGCGTCTCCCAGAACGGCTCGTCGCCGATGTCGCGGCGCAGCGCGTGGAAGAACATCGAGCACTTGCCGTAGCCGATGTCGTCGTCGATTTCGGTCGACTTGCCCTGGAACTTGCGCACGGGGTAGTCGTTCTCGCGCGACGTGCCGATCGTGTAGCGGAGCACCGACCGGCGCCGGTACTCGCGCGCCTCGGCCGGGCCGATCGCCTCCTGCGAGAAGTAGTTCGCGCAGTAGCTCGTGAGCCCCTCGCACCAGTTGCCGTTCGCGTAGTCGGGGAAGACGAGGTTGCCCCACCACGAGTGGACGATCTCGTGATCGAGGTAACCGCTCGGGATCGCGCCGAGACGCTGCGACTCGCCGACCATCCGCGCGATCACGTCGCGGCCGAGCAGCGTGAACTCGGGCATGCCGTAGCCCGTCGTGAACCAGTTCTCGACCACGTCGAAGCGGTCGTAGGCGTACGGACCGAGCAGCGCCGCGTACACGCCGAGGTACTTCTCCGTCGCGTCGAGGAGGAGCTTGGCACTCGCGGCGTTCGCCTCGGTCAGGTACGTGCCGACGACGACGCCGGACGCCGACTTCCGCTCCTCGTGCTTCCACTTCCCCGCGACGAGCGCGAGGCCGTCGGCGTCGTACTTCCCGGACCAGACGCCCGTCGCGGCATTGCGCGTGCCCTGCGTGACCACGAGATACGGCTCGGGGATCGACGCCTTCACGTCGAAGCGCGACATCCCGTCGCCCGCGGGGTACCACCGGGAGCCCTCGGAGAGGTAGACGCCGTCCGCGCAGATGACGCCGCGGGTGTCGTCGCCGACGACGAACGACAGCGTCTCGCTCTTCTTCACGCTGTCGGCAATCGTCCCGGCGTAGGTCACCTTCACGACGTGCGTCGGCGCCTCGGTCGCGGGGATGTCCACGCGCCAGGTGGCCGTCCACGCGTCCTCGGCGCCGCCATCGGTCCGCTTCGGTACGGCCGCCACGCCGTCCACTGTCACCGCGGAGATCTCGAGCGCTGCGTTCAGCCGGAAGTCGAGCGTCCCGTCCGGATCGCGGACCACGTGCATCACGTCCACGGCCTCGATCCGCGACTTCTCGGGGTCGAACTTCACGTCGATCGAGTGCGACTCGATCGTCGAGCCGGCGAGGGCGGACGCGGAGAGGGCGGCGACGAGCGTGGCCGAGAGGAACGGTCGGGGGGGCATGGGCTACCTTTCGATCCTGAGAACTTCCGATGAAGGCCCGAGGCCACAGCCTCGTCCGATGAATACTCAGCATCCGCGCCACGGGAGCCCAGGAAACGCCGCTTCGCGGACGCGTCGCGGCGTGCTCGTGACTCTGCTCCTCGGCGCGGCGTGCGCCGGGGTCGTGAGCGCTCTCGCGGTCCCCGAGGAATCTGAGACTGCCGACGAGCACGCCGCCACCGTGGCCGACGACGACTACGTCGCACGGTTCCAGCGCGCGCAGCGGCTGATGGGAAAGGGCTCCGACGAGGCGGCCGAGAACCTGCTGCGATCGCTCATCTCCGAGCGGCCCGAAGAGGCGTCGGTCCACCACGCGCTCGGACTCCTGCTCCAGTTCAGGAAGCGCCCCGCGGAGGCGGCGGCGGCGCTCATGACCGCCGCGAAGTTCGCGCCGACCGAGGCCGTGATCCAGCGCGACACCGGGCTCCATCTCTGTGCCGTGGGCCGCAACGCGGACGGCGAGAGGTACCTCGCGGCTGCCGCGGTCCTGAACCCGGACGACGTCGAGACGTCGGTCGGGCACGGAGCGGCACTGCGCGCGATCCGCCGCATGGCCGAGGCCGAGGACGCCTACCGCCGCGCGGTCAAGTCGGACTCGAACTCGGTGGACGCCGCCGTCGGGCTCGCCGCGTGCATCGTGGAGACGCGGCCCGCGGAGGCGCTCGCGCTGATCGCGGCCTCGACGGGTCAGTGGCCGGATCTCCTGCTCGTCCGCGGCGAGGCGCTCTGGCGTCTCGACCGTTGCGACGAGGCCGTCCCGGCGCTCGTCGCGGCGATCGACGCGGCGCCCGAGGGCGCGGCGGGCGTGCCGTACGTGAGCGGTGCCGCGCGCGCGCTCGTCCTCTGCGGGGACGTCGCGGCGGCCTCGTCCGCGGCGGCGAGGTGGGTGACGCTCGAGCGATCGCTCGGCGGCCCGACCGAGGAGGCGTGCTTCGTCCTCGCGCAGACCCGCGAGGCGCGCGGCGACCATCGCGGCGCGCTCGAGGTCCTGACGGCCGGCCCGCCGATCGAGGAGGCGAGCGCCGATCGCCGTGCGGAGGCGAAACTCCTCCGCGCCGCGCTGCTCATCCGCTCAGGACGCTCGGCCGACGCCAGGGCCGTGCTCGAGACCCTCACGGAGTTCTCGGCCGCGCGCTTCGAGCGGGCCGCCGCGATGCGCCTCCTCGGCCGCCTGCCCGCCGCCGAGTTCGCGGCGCTGGCGCCCCGTCCCGGCCGGGCGAACGACGTCGAGTGGATCGAATCCCTCGCCGCCGAGATGGCCGGCGACGCCGCCGCCGCCGCCGCCGCCCGCGGCCGCGCCGCGCGTGCCTCGCGTCCGCCGGGCGAGTACCCGGGGCTGCTCGTCCGTCCGGCCGCCGACGGGAAGTGACCGGACTGAACCTGTCGCTGGCACCCGCGCTCGGCCGGTGAGTACACTCGGCCGCGATGGAGAGCGGCGGCGCCTCGGGGAGGGAGCCATCGGACGAGGACCTCGTCCGGCTGGCGAAGTCGGGGGACGAATCCGCGACGCGCGTGCTCTTCTCGCGCCACGTAGAGGCGCTGCGAGCGCGCGTCCGGCGCGGGCTGCCGAAGCGCGTGCGTCCCAAGGTCGCCGAGTCCGACGTGATCCAGGACGCCTACGTCGCGGCGTTCCTGAACCTCTGCGACTTCGAGGAGCGCGGCGACGGCTCTTTCGCGCGCTGGCTGCACACGGTGCTCGAGCGCAAGATCCTCAACGAGGTTCGCCGCCACGTCGGCAGCAAGAAACGCGACGCCCGGCGGGAAGTGGCGGCGGGATCGAGCGTGGTCCGCATCGCAGGCGCATCGAGCGACCCCTCGCCGAGCGTCGCGGCGATCGACGCCGAGGACCGGGCGCGGCTCGTCACCGCGATGCGGGACCTGCCCGAGGCGCAGCGAGCCGCGATTCGTCTCGTCCACGAAGAACACCTCTCGTTCGATGACGCCGCCGCGCGGATGAAGCGTACGGCCGGGGCGGTGCGCAAGCTCTACGGGCGGGCGGTGCTGGGACTCTCCGCGCGGCTCAGAGACACGCAGGGTTCGTCGGGCTGACGACGATGCGACGGACTCGCCCGCGTCCGCCGCGCGACGGATCCGTGTTCATCCCTGAGGAAGCCGGCGAGGAGGTCGAGATCGAGCGCGGCGCCGAAGCGGAGAGGCTGATCGCCGGATGGCGCGAGCGCATCGGGCGCGGCGAGCGGATCGATCCAGCCGAGACGGAGCGCGCTGATCCGGAGCTCGCCGCGCGCCTGCGCGAAGGCCTCGCGACGCTCGAGCGGCTCGAGCGGGCGTTCGCGGGCGGCACGGCTCCGTCGCCGGACTCGCTCGTCGGCAGCGTCCTCGGTCCGTATCGCGTGCTCGCGCGTCTCGGTTCGGGCGGCATGGGCGACGTCTGGCTGGCGGAGGACGGGGACTCCAGAGTCGCGATCAAGGTGCTCCGTCCGCACCTCCTCGAGCGCCCCGGCTTCCTCGCCCGATTCCGACGCGAGGCGGAGGTCGGCACGCGCATCCGTCACGCGAACGTCGTGGCGACCTACTGCTGTGATTCCCTCCTGTCACGAGAGAGCCGCAGCGACTTCCTCGTGATGGAGTACGTCGAGGGCCAGACGCTGCGATCCCTGCTCGCCGAGCTCGACCGCGTGCCGGAGGAACTCTGCCGTCACATCGGACGCGAGGTTGCGCGCGGGCTCGCGGCGATCCACGCGGCGGGCGTCGTCCATCGGGACCTCAAACCCGAGAACGTCATCGTCACGAAGGACCACGTGGTCAAGGTGATGGACCTGGGCGTCGCCCTCTTGGTGGACGAGGCAGCGCGCCTCAGCCAGACGGGCGTCTTCGTCGGGTCGATCCACTACGCGGCGCCGGAGCAGTTCCGTCGCGGCGGCCGGAACGTGGATGCGCGAGCTGATCTCCACGCGCTCGGACTCGTCCTCTACGAGCTCTCCACGGGGACGCATCCGTATCCCGCCGAGGACTTCCACGACGTGCTTCGGCGGCTGATCGAAGAGCAGCCGCGCCGCGCCGCGGAGGTCAACCCGCAGCTCAGTCCGTTCTTCGAGGAACTCGTCCACAAGCTCCTCGCGAAGGACCCGGACGATCGGTTCGCGTCGGCCGCCGAAGTCGCGCAGGTCCTCGAGGAAGGCGAGAAGTCGGCGTGGTGGAGTCGCCGTGCGCTCGAGGTTCGCGCCGAGACCAGCCGGCCTCTGCGGCGGATACGGATCCCGAGGGAGACCGCTCTCTACGGTCGGAACACGGAGCTGGCCCGCCTTCGCGCCGTCTTCGATCGCGCTACGGTGGGTGACGGCCAGGTCGTCCTCATCGAGGGCGAGGCCGGGATCGGGAAGTCGCGCCTCATTGATGAATTCGTGGGCCTGCTGCATCAGCAGGGCCACGACTTCAACTTCCTGTTCGGCGGCAACGCGCCCGGCGGCGCGGCGACGGCGTCGGGCGCTTTCACGACGGCGTACCGCGAGCAGTTCGGCGACGAGGGACTCGCGACGACGCTGGCCGCGTACCTGCCTCAGACGCCGATCCTCGTCCCCGGCCGAGCTGGTCCACTACCTTGCCGTTTAAGTTAAACGTCGGCGGCGGTAAAACAACACCGCCGATGGTGATGGGCACCAGAGCGGTCATTACTACCTGCTCCCCGGCGGCATCTCCCGGGAT
>JANNHP010000371.1:0-1726 GCA_031404455.1 Planctomycetia bacterium
ACGCGCGGTCCGCATCCCATCACGCTCAGGACGTACACCTACTACGTCCGCCTGTTCCTGCGCGCGGTCCTCGACGAGGATCCGATCGACGTCCGCAAGCTGCGCGCGTCCGACGCGATCGAGTTCCTCTCGGCGACGACGTCGGTCTACCACACGCGCACGGTGAAGCTGATCGCCACGTCGTTGCGCTCGTTCTTCGCGTTCCTGCGCTTCGAGGGCGTCGGCGACGCCGGACTCCAGGCCGCCGTTCCGACGGTGGCGGGCTGGCGGCTCGCGACGCTGCCCCGCAGTCTCGGCGAGGAGGAGCACCGGCGTCTTCTCGCGTCGCTCGACGCCTCCACGCCGTGCCGGCGAAGAGACCGCGCGATCCTCATGTGCCTCTCGGGCCTGGGACTTCGCGCACGCGAGGTGGCCGAGCTGCGCCTCGACGATCTCGACTGGCGCGCCGGAGTCGTCCGCATCCGGACGCGCAAGACGGGCCGCGGCGCGGTTCTCCCGCTGCCCCACGACGCGGGTCGCGCGATCGCCGCGTACCTGCGCGACGGCCGCCCGACGAGCAGAGCGCGTCAGGTGTTCCTGATCCATCGCGGCCGCAAGGGCGAGCCCATCGGCGGCCCCGTGGTGAGCCACGCCGTGGAGACGGCGTTGATGCGTGCGGGCATCGACGCGCCGAGCCGCGGCGCGCACCTGCTGCGCCACACGTTCGCGACGCGGCTCGTGCGCCGCGGCGCGAGCCTCAAGGAGATCGCGGACGTCCTGGGACATCGAAGCCTCGACACCACGACGATCTACGCCAAGGTGGACCTGCCCTCGCTGGCCGAGGTCGCGCTGCCGTGGCCGCAGGTGTCGCCATGACGCCGCGGTCGTTCGTCGATCTCGCCGAGGACTACCTCGCGCTGCGCCGCAGCCTCGGCTTCTCGCTCTCCGACCAGGGACGGATGCTGCTTCACTTCGCGCGCTTCGCGGACAGGAGCGGACATCGCGGGCCGCTCACCGTCGATCTCGCCGTGAGGTGGTCGGAGTCCTGCGCGGCGAGCAGTTCCGCCCGCGCCGCGCGGCGGCTCTCCGTCGTGCGGGGCTTCGCCCGGCACCGCGCGGCGTTCGACGCGGCCACCGAGATCCCGGCCGCGGGAGCGTTCGGCCGCGGCTACGTCCGGAGACCTCCCTACATCTACTCCGCCGAGCAGATCGCGGCCTTGGTCCGCGCCACCGCCACTCTGCGGCCGCGGGGCGGGACGCGCGCTCCCACGTTCGCGACGCTCTTCTCTCTCCTCGCCGCGACGGGCCTGCGGATCTCCGAGGCGCTCGCGCTGCGCGACGGCGACGTGGACCTTCGCGAGCGCGTCCTCACCGTCCGGCAGAGCAAGTTCCGAAAGTCCCGCCTCGTCCCGATGCATCCGAGCGCCGTCGAGCCGTTGCGCCGCTACGCCGCGCTGCGCGCCCGCTGTCTCGACGGCTCCGACGCCTTCTTCCGCATCGACGGAGCCCGCGTGCCCTACGGGACCGTCTGTTCCGCGTTCGGACGTCTGCGCCGACGGCTGGGCTGGACCGAGCAGGGGCTCGCCCGTCTTCCCCGCGTCCACGACCTGCGCCACACGGCCGCCGTTCGCCGCCTCCTCCTCTGGAGCAAGGAGGGCGTCGAGATCGACCGCAGGATGCTCCACCTCGCGACGTACCTCGGACACGCGCACGTCACCGACACGTACTGGTACCTCTCCGCCGTCCC
>JANNHP010000372.1:0-7800 GCA_031404455.1 Planctomycetia bacterium
GGGGGGGGGGCGGAGGTCCCGGGCCGAGGTGTCGATCGTCTCGTGCGAACCGACCCACACTCCCGAGCCTTCAACCCACTACAGGGCGAAACCACCCTCTCGGTTGGGGCGGCCCCCGGTGTCCGCCCGGGGTCGGAGAGAAACGCTGTCCGCGCCGATCTCGCGTGGGGCGGACACGGGGGTCCGCCCCTACCGAGACCTCGTGCCTGCCGCGTCTGGATGACCCGTGCTCACTCCTCCGCCGCAGCCAGCATCGAGCGGTAGGCGTCGAGGTTCTCGAGGAAGGCCTGCGTCCCGCGCGCCACCGCGGTCAGCGGGTCCTTCGCCACGCGTACGGGGAGGCCCGTCTCCTCGGCGATCACGCGGTCGACGCCGCGGATCAGCGACCCGCCGCCCGCCATCACGATTCCCAGGTCCACGAGGTCGGCCGAGAGTTCGGGGGGCGTCGATTCGAGCGTGGTCCTCACGGCGGTCACGATCGAGAGCACGGGTTCCGCGAGCGCCGCGCGGACCTCCTCGGACGTGACGACGACTTTGCGAGGCAGTCCCTTCGCAAGATCGCGGCCCTTGACCTCCATGCTCATCTCCTTGCGCAGGGGATAAGCGGAGCCGATGGCCACCTTGATCCGCTCCGCGGACTGCTCGCCGATGAGCAGGTTGTACTCCTTGCGCAGGTGGGCGATGATCGCCTCGTCGCACTCGTCGCCCGCGATGCGGACGGACTGGCTGTGCACGATCCCGCCGAGTGAGATCACCGCGACCTCGGTCGTGCCGCCGCCGATGTCGCAGATCATGCAGCCCGTTGGCTCGGTGATCGGCAGTCCGACGCCGATGGCCGCCGCGAGAGGCTCGGACACGAGGTAGACCTTCCTCGCTCCCGCGCGTTCCGCGGCGTTGATGACGGCGCGGCGCTCGACCTGCGTGATGCCGCTCGGGATCGCGATGACCATGCGCGGCCGCACGAAGCTGCGGTCGTGATGCACCTTTCGGATGAAGTACCGGAGCATCGCCTCGGTGATCTCGAAGTCGGCGATGACGCCGTTCTTCATCGGGCGGATGGCCTCGATGTGGCCGGGCGTCTTGCCCAGCATGTCCTTCGCGGCGAAGCCGACCGCCTGGCCGTCGCCGGCGATCTGGTTGGTGCCCTTGATGACCGCCACGACCGAGGGCTCGTTCAGCACGATTCCCTCGCCACGCACGGTGACGAGCGTGTTCGCCGTTCCCAGGTCGATCCCCATGTCGACGGAGAAGGCGCCGAGGAGGCGGTCCCAGAGGTTCAGCAAGGAGGCATCACTCCCGGATAGCGCACGGACGAGGAACGGAGTCGCCCAGGATAGACAAAGGGTCCGACGCCCCGAGGGGCGCCGGACCCGTATCGCAAGATCGCGATGAAAGGCCTCCCGCCACGACTACGAGAGGAGGCCCTCGTGGTAGCGGTCGCCGAGCAGCTTGAGCGTGGCGAACATGGCGGTGAGCAGCGTGATGGTCGTGAGAACGATCAGCGCGGTCGCGAGAGGTGCGGCTCCGTCAACCGGCGCCGCCTCCATCTGGTCGTCAGACATGGTCGTCGTCCTTCCTGGTCTTCTGAGGGGAGGTGCGGCCTAGAGGCGCGTGGCGCACTCGTCGCCGGCCATGACATCGCGCTTCTTCGTGCCCGGCTTGGTCGTGCCCGAAGCGTAGTTCGGGAAGACCTTGTCGATCACGATCGTCGAGACGTACTCGGCGCCGCGGTAGATCGTGAACTCGTAGCCGACCTGGACCTTGTCCTTCGAGCCGACGGAGATCACGTAGATGTCCACCTTGTTGTCCACGGCCTGGACCACGCCCTTGACGTCGTCCATCGACATGCCGCCGGAAAGCGTGCCCTTCTCGGCCTTGTAGCGCGCGAGGAGCGTCATCGACGAGTCGAGCTTCTCTTCGAGGCTCTTCTGCTCGGCCGCTGCCGCTGCGAGAGCCTTCTCGGCCGTGTCCTTGTCCTGCGTGAGGCGGGCGATCTCGTCGGCCTGCGCCTTGTTCTTCCCGTCGGTCTCCTTCCGGGAGGCCTCCGAGGTCGACAGGTCGGAGCGGACCTTGTCGAGCTGCGTGTTCAGATCGGCGAGCTTGCCCTGCAGGTCCGTCTGGGCCGAGGCGAGCTTGTCGAGCGCGGCTCGCGTCTGCGAGTTCGCGTTGTTGAGCTGGGCGTTCGAGTCCTGGAAGTTCTTGAGCTGCGCTTCTGCGGCAGCCTTCGACTTCTCCGAGTCGGCAAAGCGGGACTGGGCATCCTTGGCCCGGTTCTCCGCGGCGGTGCCCTGTTGCTTCAGGGTCTCGACTTCGGCTTCGGAGGACTTCTTGTAGGCCTCGTACTTGCCCTTGAAGTCCTCGGCAGCGCCGAGAAGGGTTCCTGCGGCCGCCAGGAAGGCGACGGCGAGGATGAAGTTCACCACCACCATGATCTTCGCGAAGAGACTCATCTGGTTTCGGCCTCCCACCTTACGAGCCCGGGCCCATCCGGGTTCGAGGTTCCAACGTGCCCAGTAACGCCCGAACGGCTACGAGGCGGGGATGCTAGGTCCGGCTCGGGAGGGAGGTCAAGAGGAAAGATGCGCCTCTCGCCGACGCTTGCGCGAGCGCGCCCGGGCCTTCACCGCGGGACCGGCGCCGCGCCGCGAGACCGCGCGACCGCGAACGCCGCGCCCGCCACGCCGAGAAGCCACGCCCCCCACTCGCCGACCGCCGCGAACAGGCTCGGCGACTCGCAGAGCGGCGCCTCCACGATGAGGTACCCCGCCTCGTCGGCGCGGGTGGACGCGCGGACCGAGCCGTCGGGTCCGATCACCGCAGAGACGCCGTTGTTGCTCGCGAGGACGAGCGTCCGCCTCAGTTCCGCCGAGCGGACGGCGCAGATCGCGAGAGCCTGTCCCATCTGCGACGTCCCCGCGAACCAGCCGTAGTTGCTGCAGTTGACGAGGAGGTTCGCGCCCGATCGCACCATCGTCCGCGGCACCTCCGGGAAGAGCGACTCGTAGCAGATCATCACGCCCGTCCGTGCGCCGCCGCTGCCGAGCGGGATCACCGTCCCCGCCTCGCCGGGCCGGAGATCCGGAAGGAAGCCGATCATGTTCTCGAGGTAGTCCTCGAACTCCTCCCGGAAGGGGATCAGCCACTTCAGCGGGATGTACTCCCCGCCCGGCGTGAGGTGCTGCTTGTCCTGGTAGCCGTGGACGCGCCCTCCGGAATCGAGCGCGACGACGGTGTTGTAGAGGAGGCCGCGCTTGCCGCCCGGCGCGCCGGACTGGATGCCCGCCAGCGTCCACGCGCCGCGCGACGCAGCAACCACCCTGAACACCTCCGCGCGCGAGATCCCGCCCTTCTCGTACGTCGACATCACCGCGCCGTCCGCGAACGGCCGCACGGCGAGCGCCGGGACCATCGTCTCCGCCCAGACGACGACGTCGACCGGCGTCCCCTGCGCCTTCGCCTCGGCGAAGCCCTTCGCCGCGAGGCGCTCGTGCGTCTCCCAGATGACCGCCTCGGTCGGACGCGGTTCGCTGCTCGAGAGGGCGTCCTCCTTCAGCTTCTGCGAGATGTTCGGCTGGAGGAGGAGCATCGTCGGTCCGGGTTTCTCCTCGATCGACGGCTTGCCGAACGCCCACGCCGCGAACCCGGCCCAGACGATCGCCGCGGGCGCGAGGACGCGGGCGGCTCTGCCGATCGGCTCGCCCTCGGCGAGGCGGCACGCGACTTCCGCGATCCCCGCGGCGAGGAGCAACGTCGCGAGCGTCGCGCCGTGGACGCCGAGGAGATCCATGCTGCCCATCAGCACCGGGTTCTTCCATCCGGCGTAGCCCGGCAGCATCCACGGGAAGCCCGACAGCACGGTCGTGCGGAGCATGTCGGCGAGGAGATGCGCCATGGGGAGGACGACGATCCACGCCGCGGACGGTCGGTCTCCCTTGGCACCCTTCGCGAGGAACCGTCCGGCGAGACGCCCCCAGAACGACTCCCATCCCGCGCACCAGAGGACGACGACGATCCACATCGGCCACACGAGCGGGCGGATCCACGACACGCCGGGGACGAAGAGCGCCGCCATCGCAACGAACACCTGCAGTCCCGCGCGCTCACCGCGGCGCAGGCGCATCGACGCGAAGAGGAGCGCCCACGCGATCGGATGGAGCCAGCCCTGGTCGAGCGGCGGGAACGACACCCACATCAGCGCGCCGGCGACGAGCGGCGCGAACCAGAACGAGCGGAGGAGCTTCAACGCGCCGTCCCCGAGAGGGGCACGACGACGCAGCGCTCCCCCGCCGCGCGGGCGGGGCCGTTCTCGGCGACGACGATGAGAGCGTCCGCGCGCGAGAAGCCGAACACGTCTCCCGATCCGCTGTATGAAACCGGCGTCGCGTCGAGACGTACGTCGGCGTCGGACTCCGTGCGCGCGGGGACGAACTTACGCCGCCACGTCCCGGCGCCGACGGCACCGCCGAGCGTGGCGACGAGCATCTCGGGGACGACGTCCGCGCGGCCGGAGAGTTTCCGCAGCGCCGGGCGGACGAAGAGCGCCGCGTTGACGAGCGCCGACACCGGGTTTCCCGGCAGCCCGAAAACGAGCGTCCCGCCGCGGACGCCGAACCAGAGCGGCTTGCCCGGTTGCAGGCTCACGCCGTGGAAGACGCGTTCGACGCCCGCGTCCGCGAGCGCCGCGGGCACGTAGTCGAAGTCGCCGACACTGACGCCGCCCGTGATGAGCAAGATGGCGGGATCCTTCGCGAGCGCCGTCAAGAGCGCGTCATCGAGTGCCGGCCGCGAGTCGGGCGCGATCGGCAGCGACTCGGGCCATCCGCCGTAACTCCACATCGCCGACATCAGCGCGGGCGCGTTGCTGTTGCGGATCTTGCCGGGCGCCGGCTCGTCGCCGACCGGCACGAGTTCGCTGCCCGTCGCGAGGATGACGACCGGCGGACGCCGCGCGACTCGGACGCTCGCCCGGCCGACGGACGCGAGCGCGCCGGTGACGCCGGGCGAGATCAGCGTCCCCCTCGCCGCGACGATCGCGCCCTTGCGGCTCTCGCTCGCGCGCGGCGCCACGTTCTCCTCCGCGGCGATCGCCTCGGGGAAGGTGACGCGCGCGCCGTCCACCTCCACGTCTTCCTGCTTCGCGACGGCGTCCGCGCCGTCGGGCACCGCGCTGCCGGTGAAGATCCGCGCCGCCTGCCGCGGCCCGATACGGTCGCCCGGCGCCTTGCCCGCGGGCACCTGGCAGACGACGTCGAACGTGCCCGGCGCGTCGGACGCGCGGACCGCGTAGCCGTCCACGCGACTGCGCGGCCACGCGGGGTAGTCGGCGTCGGCGAAGACGTCGTCGAAGAGCGTGCATCCCGTCGCGAACTCGAGCGGCGCCTCCTCCGCGGCCGCGACCGGAGGCGGCACGCGGGCGAGCACGAGGGCGAGCGCCTCGTCCACGGTGAGAAGTCGGCTCATCGCCGCATTCTGTCGGGCGCCCGGAGCGGCGGATACATTCCCGCCCTCGGAGGTCCCGCACTTTGGAAAAGATCTACGTCGGCCCCCCCGGCAAGCGCCGCCGGATCGCGATCGTGTGCTCGCAGTTCAACGACGAAGTCACGTCGAAGCTCCTGGCGGGAGCCATCGAGGCCCTCGAGATCGCGGGTGTGCTCGACAGGAACATCAAGGTGGTGCTCGTCCCGGGCGCCTTCGAACTGCCGTTCGCCGCGCAGACGCTCGCCCGCACGAAGCGGTACGACGCGATCGTCGCGCTCGGCGCCGTCATCCGCGGCGAGACCGGCCACTACGACCACGTCTGCCGCGCCGCCGAGGAGGGTCTGATGCGCGTCGGCCTCGACGAGAGCATCCCCGTGCTCTTCGGCGTGCTCACGTGCGACACCGAGAAGCAGGCGCTCGCGCGCGCGGGCGGCAAGCACGGCAACAAGGGCGCGGACGTCGCTTACGACGCGCTCCACCTCGTCCATCTCCACGATCGCCTCAGGAAGGCGCGGTCATGAAGAACCGCCGCAAGGCCCGCGAGATCGCCATCGCCTTCCTCTACCAGTGGGACGTGCGCGGCGACGAGGTGCTGCCCGAACTCGACGACCTGCTCGTCAAGGACCGGCGCGAGCCCGAGGTCGCCGACTACGTGAAGCTCCTCGTCCGAGGCACGATCGAGAAGCGCGAGGAGATCGACAAGCGCATCTCCGAGGCCGCCGAGCACTGGCGCATCGAGCGCATGGCCGTCGTGGACCGCAACATCCTGCGCATGGCGACGTGGGAGATGGCTTTCCGCGCCGAGGACGTGCCGCCGAAGGTCGCGATCAACGAGGCGATCGAGTTGGCGAAACGGTTCTCGACGGAGCAGAGCGGCGCCTTCGTCAACGGGGTGCTCGACCGCGTGAAGCGCGGGCTCGGGCTGTAGACGTACCGGGCCGCCGAAGCGAACCGCGGGAGAGATCTCGGTAGGGGCGGACCCCCGTGTCCGCCCAGGTCAGCAGGGAACGGTGCCCGCGCCGAATCCGCGTTGGGCGGACACAGGGGTCCGCCCCAACCGAGAGGTTGGTTCCGTTCGGCAGTGCGTCGACGGCCGCCGTCTCATCTCGCACTCACTTTCGCGAGCGCGGCCTTCGCCGCCTCGCGGACGTCGCGCGACGGATCGAAGAGCGCCTCGCGGAGCGACTCCGCGGCGCCGGGTCCTCCGAAGTCGCCGAGCAGCACGGCCGCCTGGACGCGAACGTCGGCCAAGTCCTGCGACGGAATGACCTCCTCCCGACCGCTGCGGACGCGGCGCGACACGATCGCGGCGAGTTCCGGCGTCGCCGCGCGCGCCTCCGACGGGAACGATGTCAGCGCGCGCATCGCGAAGCGCGCCTTCGACCACGCGAACGGCGCGCGGAGGAACTCGACGAGTCGCGGCGCGACGGCGCTCGCGCGCGGGCCGAGCAGCGAGAGTTGCGCGAGCGCTTCGTCGGCCCAGCCGGAGTTGCGGGCTTCCGCGAGTTCGAACAGTGCGCGCGCGGCGGCTGCAGGGTCGTGCGGCGCGAGCGACACGGCCGCGGGAATTCGAACGTCGGGGACGTCTTCGTTCGCCGCGCGGCGCAACGCCTCGACCGTCGCCGGGAGAAGATCGACGCTCTCGTCCGGCGCCCGGGCCGCGGCAACGCGGACGTTCTCCGCAGGATCCGCGAGGAGACGGACGAGTTGCTCCTGCGCGCGCGCCCCGCTGCGGTCGCCGAGCCAACCTGCGACGATCGTGCGGACCTCCGCGCTCGGGTCCGCGCTGAACCCGCAGACGGCGTCGAGGTGCTGTTCGGGGACGCGGGCGAAGCTCGCCGCGGCCTCGTTGGCGGCGATCGCGCCGTCGCGGACCGCCGCGAGGAGCGGCGCGACCGCGCCGAGCCGTGCGAGGGCTTCTGCGGGTCCGGAGGCGCCCCATCGCTCCTCGCTGGCGTTGAGGAGGGCAGTCAGCCGCGGGATCTCCGACCGCGCGGCGTCTCCGACGTCCGCCAGCACCCAGGCCGCGTGCCTGCGGACAGCCTCGTCGGTCGAACCGAGTCGCTCCGCGACGCACGCGAGCACGCGCTCGTCGCGGACTCCCATCCGCGCGAGAGCGTCGGCGGCGTCGTCGCGATGAACGGGATCGTCGAGGAGCGCCATGACTTCCTTGGAGACGGACGCCGCCGCCGGACCGAACTTCCCGAGCGCGACCAGCGCCTCGTGCGCGACGCCCGCGTCGGCGTCCTTCACCGCGTTCGAGAGCGCGGACAGCGTGGCTGCGTCGGGCGCGCCTCCCTCGGCGAGGGCCGCGATCGCCCA